>CAVDKC010000023.1:0-27000 GCA_963609615.1 Oribacterium sp. | reverse complement strand
ACAATCTGCTCTACGACCATCGTGGAGGAACACAGACCTATCACAAGAACGGCACTGTCAACAAGATAACCCCTACGTACTGGTGGCCCCGTCACCGTTTCCTCTTTGGCGTAACGGGCAGTTACAGCATTGGCAACCTTGGGCTGTCGCTGAGAGAGATGTACCAATATACCTATCGTGCCAAGGCCAAGAACAAGAAGTATGACACCGATACGGAGGAGTGGGAGGACGTGAAGAGCAAGAGCCAACACCTCTTGCGCTCACGCTTCCAGATGAACTATCGCCTGAAGCATACCCCATTGACACCCTATGGCAGTGTGGAGCTGTATCATGGAGAGAGCGGCCTGCAGAAGACGCGCTACACCCTGGGTACCAACATCCAGATAGCCAAGCACCACGACCTGAAGCTCTACTGGCGCTACCAAGACTTGCGCTACAATGACGACAACGACCTCGACACCCATGTACTGGGTATAGGATACACCTATAAGTTCTAAGGAAATGACACGACAACTTGGTGCGGAAACTTTTTAGAGTCATAAAAAGAACAGCACCAAGTTGTCGTTCTGCATAATAAAAACCTGTCATTAACGTTATCAACTATAAGGAAATTGAAAATCTCTACTCGTATATTCAAAAAACAATCCGGCGGAAACGAGGACGCTGCGTCCTCCTGCCGGGCAACCTATCTTCAGGCAATGATAAAGGGACAGAAGCAATCGGAAATCATCCTCTACGCAGTACTGTGGGCATTATTGTTTGCAGCACCGGTCATCTCGCTTTATCTGGGCAGCTGGCAAGTAGGCAGTACGCTGATGGGCGAAACTGCTGTAGAAGCGGCAGCAGACGCTACAAGTGCGACAGGGACAGACCATGACTGGCAGGGCGTGTTTTCTGCATGGAGCCTGCTGGGTATGTTTTGCGTCACCTTCTTCGTCCATAATTTTCTGATAGCCCCCTTGCTGGTTTACCGTGACAAGAAATGGCAGTATGCCGGTCTTACGGCTATGCTGATTGTTGCCTTTACGGCCTATCAGCTTTGGGGAAGGCCACACCGCCCTGAGCCAGGGGAAAGAATGAAGCCGGAAATGGAAAGGGTAGCCCTTAATGGAGAAAAAGGGATGGCTCATGAGAGAAGGACTGCGCCAGAGAACGGACAAACGGAACTGCCTGGCGGAAGGCCCGAGCCCGGAATGGGCCAACCCCACAAAATGGGCAAGGGAGAACCGATGGGAGAACCGATGGACGGAATGGGGCCGAAGGAACCTCCTGCCAAGCCCCAGGATGACGGCATGGACCATCCTGAAAAGAAAGACCGGATGCACGAACCGCCTCAGGTCTTTGGCGGTCAAGACTCCGTGGCTTTCATCATCATGGCACTGCTCTTGGGGCTGAACATCGGAATCAAGTTTTTCTTCAAGTCGCTCGACGACCGCAAGCGGATGAAGGAGCTGGAGCGCGAGAACCTCACCAACCAGTTGGCGTACCTGAAGTATCAGATCAACCCCCACTTCTTCATGAATACGCTCAACAATATCCATGCCCTCGTCGACATAGATGCCGAGCAGGCCAAGTACACGATAGAGGTATTGTCGAAGATGATGCGCTATGTGCTGTACGAGGGCAACAAGTCGATGGCACCCCTCAAGAAGGAGCTGGACTTCCTGGCCAACTATATCGAACTGATGCGCATCCGATATACCGACAGGGTGCGCATCTCGGTATCTTTCCCGCCGGAATTGTCGCCAGACAAGGCCCTCACAACCCTTCCAGGCATCCTGAATGCCGAGATTCCTTCGATGCTCCTCATCAACTTCGTGGAAAATGCCTTCAAGCATGGCGTGAGCTACCAGTCGGATTCTTTTATCGAGGTAATGGCGAGGATAGACGAAAACTCGCATGAGCTGGAATTCCTTTGCTACAACAGTAAAAAGCCTGCCTCGGAGGAGAAACCGGGTGGGGTAGGACTCAAGAATACCATCAAGCGGCTCCAGCTGATATACGGAAAAGACGGTTACGACCTGCATATATATTCCAATGAGGAGGAGTACAAGGTACTGCTCAGACTTCCGATAACTTCTTAAAATTCATAAAGACATGATAAAAGTATTGGCAATAGACGATGAGCCGTTGGCTCTCAGACAGCTGGCGGCATACCTGAAGAAAGTGCCTTTCTTCGAGTTGGTGGATACCTGCCAGAGCGCACTCGATGCGATGAGCATATTGAGCGGGCAGGAAGTGGATGCCCTCTTCATCGACATCAATATGCCCGACCTCAACGGCTTGGATTTCGTGCGTTCACTCAATCATCCGCCCATGGTGGTGTTCACCACTGCCTACCAGGAGTATGCCATCGACGGCTATAAGGTGGATGCCATCGACTACCTGCTGAAGCCCTTCGGCATGGGCGACATCCTGCGTGCCGCCGACAAGGTGAAACGGCAGTACGACTTGCTGCACACGGCGAGCCTATCGCCGGTAGACGAGGACGATGCCATGTTTCTGAAGACGGAGTACAAGGTGGTGCGCATCCTGGCACACGACATTCTCTACGTAGAGGGCATGTCGGAATATCTGCGCATCCATCTGGCCAACGGCATCCAGACGCCTGTAGAACCCTCTTTGCCGTCAGCGCAGGCCAAACCCGTCGTCGTGCTTTTCAGCATGAAGAAGATGGAGGAGCGGCTGGCAGACAAAGACTTCATGCGCATCCACAAGTCGTATATCATCAATCTGCACCATATCGTAGAGATACAGAAAAACCGCATCGTACTCGACGACGGCAAGGAAATTCCGATAGGCGACAGCTATCGGGAGAAGCTGAACGACTATGTGAGCCGTAAGTTCTTGGGAAAGTAGCGGTTTCAGCCCCCTTATGGCATATATCCCCTCATAATCAGGTAGTTTTTGTAGTTTTTCGAAAATCGTTTGGAAGAAAACGAAAGGCCATTTCCGCCAAAAGTTCTAATTTTGCGGCGGAAATGGGAGGAAGATTCTCTTCTGCAGGATACACGGCAGGAGAGGATGCAGAACATCGAATAATAACAATCAAAAACTATAACTTTTATGACATTATTAATGATAGTAGAGCTACTCGTAGTACTAGTAGCATTATGGGTGGGGGCACGCTACGGCTCCTTGGCACTGGGTGCCATCTCCGGCATCGGACTCGCCATTCTGGTATTCGGTTTTCATCTGAAACCGGGCAATCCGCCTACCGATGTAATTTACATTATCATAGCAGCCGTTACCTGTGCGGGCATGTTGCAGGCATCGGGCGGCATGGACTGGATGATACAGATAGCCGAGCGCATTCTGCGCAAGCATCCCGAGCGCATCACCATCCTGGCTCCATTCACCACCTTCTTCCTCACCATCCTGGTAGGAACAGGCCACGTGGTCTATACCCTGATGCCTATCATCTGCGACATCGCCCTGAAGAAGGGCATTCGCCCGGAGCGTCCTTGCGGTATCGCCAGCATCGCCTCTCAGATAGGTATTACCTGTTCGCCTATCGCTGCGGCAGTGGTAGCTTTCTCTACCATCAGCATCGACCATGGATTCCACGTGAGCAACGTGCAGATTATCCTGGTTACCATACCTGCCTGCATCGTGGGCATCCTCTTCGCTGTGGCTGCCAGTTGGCATCGCGGACTCGACCTCGACAAGGACCCTCGTTTTCAGGCTCGCCTTGCCGACCCTGCACAGCGTGAATACATCTATGGCGGCACTGCCACTACACTCGACAAGAAGATAGCCCCTGAGAGCAAGCGTGCCGTTTACATCTTCTTGGCAGCCCTTACCATCGTGGTAGTTATCTCTGTGGCAAGCATGATGGGCGTAAACCTCTTGCCTAGCTATCCTGCCACAAAGGTAGTGGATGGTGTGAGCGAGACCGTGACGAAGCCTCTGGCGATGAATATCGTTATCCAGATTACCATGATTACGGCTGCTGCCCTGATGATTATCTTCTGCAAGGCCAAGTGCAAGACCGCCATCAGCGGAGCCGTATGGCAGAACGGTATGGTAGCCGTGATAGCCATCTATGGCATCGCATGGATGAGCGATACGTACTTTTCCAATTACCAGCCGGAGATACAGGCTATGCTCACCGACCTGGTGAAGGCTCACCCCTGGACTATCGCCATTGCCTTCTTCCTGGTATCTGTGCTCATCAACTCGCAGGGTGCCGTGGTGGTAGCCATGCTGCCGCTGGCTTATTCGCTCGGTATCGAGGGATGGGTGCTCCTGGGCGTGATGCCTTCGGTATATGGTTACTTCTTCATCCCTAACTATCCTTCAGACATTGCTACGGTCAACTTCGACCGTTCGGGCACCACCGTGATAGGCAAGTACCTGCTCAACCACTCGTTTATGATGCCTGGCATGGTGCATGTCGTCACTTCCACAGTGACAGGATTGGCCATCAGCTACATTTACCACTTCTGGCTGGGCATTTACTAAGAGCACATTTTGTCAATGTATATATATATAAGAGAGAGTTCTATCATAGATTTTAGTTTCTAATCTAAAAAGAGAAGTATTTGGGGTTTCAACGACAAGTTGTGATTTTATGGGGGTATCGGTGAGTGCTTTCGCACGCTAGCCGGTACCCCTTTTTCTGTTTCTGGCTTACTGTAACTCGCCCAGGGAAGACTTAGGCTTACTGAAACTCGCTCGGAGTAACTCCAAACTGCTTCTTGAATGCTACCGAGAAGTGGGCGGCAGTACTGAACCCCGTCATCACCGCCACCTCCGAAACATTATATTTCCCGTCTTTGAGCCACTGCGCAGCCTTGTTTAACTTGTACTTGCGGAAGAAGGTGCCGGGGGTGTCGCCCGTCAGTTCCTTTAGTTTGTAGTTGAATTTCGACTGGCTGATGAGCAGGTCGTGGCAGATGGTGGTGACGTTCAGCTCCATTTCGGCGGAACGCTTTTCCATCAAGGCATAAAGCTCGTCCATAAACTTGCGGTCTTGCTCCGACAGGGCAGCAGCCTCCTTTGCCGGCAAAGCATCCGTCCCGGTGTTTTCGCCCAACCGCTTGCGAAGGGTGTCCATACTGTGGAGCTGGGTCTCTACCATCGCCTTCAGATAGAAAGGATCGAAAGGCTTGGTGATGTAAGCCACTGCACCTAGTTTAAGTCCGGCTATCTGCTCGTTCATGTTCGACTTGGCGGTAATCAGAATAACGGGTATGTGGCTGAACGACAAGTTAGACTTCAGCGTCTTGCAGAAGTCGTAGCCCGACATCTTGCCCATGATGATGTCGCTCAGGATGATGTCTGGGCGCACTTGCTCCAAGTCGGCCAAAGCCTCTTCGGCAGAATAGCGGTTCTCCACGATATAATCCTGGGCAAGGATAGAGCGGATGTATTGGGCTACATCCACATCGTCATCGACTATCAGAACCTTCGGCTTGGCTGAGGCTGCCGGTTCACCCTCCGCCGTTTGATTCTTCACTCTTCCCTCTTCACTCTTCACTTCCCGTTCTTCCCTCTTCACTCTTCCCTCTTCACTCTTCACTTCCCGTTCTTCCCTCTTCACTCTTCCCTCTTCACTCTTCACTCCTCCTACCGGAATCTGCATGACGCCCGTCTTGTGCTCCACCTGTTCCGAAATCTTATAGACCTCCTTGTCGATAGGGAGGCAGAAACGGAACTCTACGCCCTCGGTGAGCGTGTTCCTTACCCCGATTTCACCATGATGCAGACCTACGAGGCGCTTCACGTAATACAGGCCGATACCAGTTCCCCATCCATAGTGGTGGAGCCCTTGAGCATTAGATAGTTGGTAATATCGCTTGAAGACATCCCGCAACTTGTCTTCGGCTATTTTCTCCCCACTGTTCCAGATAGAAACGTCCAGCATCCGGCTTCCGCTTTCCACTGACGTTTCGCTGCCTTTTCCTTCGGCATCCTTGCCTGTTCTGCATTCCACAGCGATGCGGATTACGCCATGGTTGGCAGTATGCTTCAAGGCATTGGTGAAGAGATTGCTCATGATTTTCTCCAACTTGTCGGTGTCCACCCATCCGTCGTAGTCTCCTTCTGCGAAGCTTATCTCCAGGCGGATGCCGCGCACACGGGTGGACTCCTCAAAGGCCGCAAAGAGCGGACGCAGTTCTTCTCTGGCATCTACGTGTGCCACTTTCAGGCGGAGAGCATCCGTCTCTAGCTGGTTGAAGTCGAGCATCTGGTCTATCAACCTCAACATCCTGTTCACGCTCAGGCATACGCGGTCTAGCGTCTGCTGGGCAGCTGCCGACAGCGATGCATCATTCTTCAGGGCGAGGAGCGGACCGGCAATGATGGTGATAGGATTGCGGAACTCATGCGAGATATTGGCAAAGAAGCTCATGTTCATCTCGTTGGTTTGCTGCTCGCGTTCGCGCTCGTGCTGTTCCTGCAAGAGGAGCAGGCGATTGGTGCGTATGCGCAGGTAGAGCGTATTGATGTAGTAGATGAGGAAGGCGAGTATGCAGATATACAACCACCAGGCTGCTGCTGAGAACCAGGGAGCTGGAAGGATAGTTATCGTCACACTCCGCTCGGCAAGGGGAGGAAGGTTGCGCGACGACACCATGCGCAGGCGGAAAGTGTACTTGCCGGGCGAGAGGTTGGCAAAGTGGGCTACATGTTGATAGGTAGGCTCGTGCCAGTCGTTGTCGAGACCCTCCAGCTTGCACTGGTACATCAGCGAAGAACGGTGGCTATAGTTAGGATAGAAGAAGCTGAGCGTGAGGTCGTTCTCGTCGTGAGCGAACGTATAGTGGTCAGTATCATTGACGGGGTCGGTAAGCACAAGATTGGTTCCGCCCTTGGTCTTGACGTCAAGGGCGTAGATGCAGAGCCCTTTCTCCAGTGCTCTCGACTGGTCGTAATGGGCGTGCTGCCGGGCCTTGCCTGCCTGTCGGGTAGCGGCAGCACTATTGGCTATAGGACGCTTGTTGGCGATAAGCATCTTGTCGCCAGCCTCTTGTGGCAGGAATATGCAACCGTCGGAACTGCCGAACACGACGTTGCCCTTCGGCGAGAGACAGAGCGAGTTGTCGAAATATTGGCGGTTCCAGGCGTTCTGGCTCGACGATACCAGACTGTTCATCAGCACTGCTCCCGTAGCGGGCTGATAGCAGATGGCATCCTTGAGGGTGGTTATCCATATCTGGTGCAGGTTGTCTTCGAGTAGCCCCTGTATGTGTACGTCGCTCACGAAGTTCATCCGCTCCACTTTCTTCTGCCTGACGTCGAGCAGATAAAGTCCTGACCGCTTGGTGCCCAGCCATATCTTACCCCGAGAGTCTTGGCGTACGAATGCCGGGTCGACGTAGCCTTCCATAGGCACATCAAACTCCTTGATTTGCTGCGTTTTGGGCGATAGGATGGCAAAGTGCATGTTCTTCATGAAGAGGAGGATGCTGCCGTCATGCAGTGCAGCGAGTTGGGTTTCCTCATCATACCATGGGCTGGTGAAAGGTATATTGTCTGCCTGCGAACTACCGAAACGGTAGCGGATGATGCAGGGAGCCTGACAACTGGCGTAGAGGCTTGCTCCCTGCCTTACACCTGTGCCGATGGGCGAGGGGCTGGAGATTCTGTCTAAAGTGGAGATGCGGTCGCCTAGCAGGCGGCAACTCAGTATCTGATGGTTGCCCACGAGCCAGGCGTGTGTGTCGTCGTAAGCCACCACATTGTTAAGCAAGGCAGCTGTGTCTCCCTGAAATAAGTCTTTGTAGTAGAAGTCTTGTGGCTTGCGCCCTTCCTGCAGATGTTCTTCTCCCTTCGGATGAGTCATATTTGCAGTGGCTCCGTATACGTAGAGGCGGAGGGTGGTGCCTGCCAGGATGTGGTTTCCCACGGTGGTGAGGCAGGTGATGTCCTTGCCCTTGGTAACGGTAGCCAACGGATTGTCGTTGGCTTGCTTGTAGGCGGATATGTTCTCTGAAACCACTTGGTAGCCGGCATTTCTGAAACCTATCCAGAGATTGCCGCCAGCATCCTTGAAGACGGCGGAAATCAGCTCCTTGGGCTTTTGCAGCACACAGTCGATATCGGGAGAAATCTGGGGCATATCATGTGGCAGACTGGTGCAACGGATGGGCTTTACATGATCGTTGGAGTCGATACGGAAGTATTCCTTCCCATTGCTTACTACGATACCAGACTGCCCTCCAGCAGAGGTCGAATTCACCGATGCTTCATCATTGACAGTCAGAATATTGCAGTGAGACGTAGGCAATGCGATACGACGGAAGCGATAGCCGCCCTCATACCTAGCCAACCCATTCTGCGTGCCTATCCACATGCGCCCCCGCTGGTCGCGGTGCAGCACGTTGATGTAGTCATCGGGTAGGGCAGTACTGTCTTGCGGGTCGTGGAAAAACTGGATGTAATCTTGTCCGTTATATACGTTGATGCCTGCCGACGTGCCTATCCACACCAGTTTCTTGGCATCTTGGGCAATGGAGGTTACGTTGAGCGACGAGAGCATGTAGTCGGTAGATGCCTGCTTGCTTTTGGGCACCAGCAAGTTCTTCGTAGCCCATCTGTTCGGACGCACAAAGTACTGCCCAGCCAACAGAGCGAAGATGGCGGTGGCGGTTATGAGGAGTTTCCTTCCGAGATGGTTTCTATTCATAGATTTCTGTATAATATGCCGTTGTTGGCCAATCATTTTGCAAAGATAAGATTTTTAGCTGAAACTTCCAAAAATATCGCCCCAGTATTTTTGCCGTCTCTTTATTTTGTCGTACCTTTGCATCCATGAAAAGATTGAGTTACATTTTGGGTGTGTTAAGCCTTTGCCTTGGCATACTTGCATTTTCCTCTTGTGGAGGAAGGAATGCGGATGAGAAAAAAGCTATCCGGCATTTGAAGAATTTGAAGGGAGCTGTCATCGGCGTACAACTAGGTACGACGAGCGATGTGCTGGCCAGCGACCTCGAGCATAAGGAAGAGGGTACGAAAGTGGAACGCTTTACCAAGAGTGCCGATGCCATCCAGGCACTGACGCAGGGCAAGATAGACTGCATGGTGGAGGACGAGCAGCCTGCCAAGGCTTTCTTGCGCTTAAATCCCAGTTTGAAGATTCTTCCAGATGTGTTCGGACATTCTGAGTTGGCTATTTGCGTGGCGAAAGGCAATGAGGACTTGCTGATGCAAATCAATGCCGCCATCGAAACCTTGCGAAAGACGGGCGTAATAGACAGCATCGTACGCCGCCATATCGACCGGAACATTGCCGTGGCCTATCAGTCTAAGTTGGACGCTTCTACCCAAGAGAATGGCGAAAAGACCACTCGCCCAAAGCTGCGCTTCTCTACCAATGCCGCCTTCGAACCTTTCGAGTATTACGAAGACGGCAAGATTGTAGGCATCGACATTGATATTGCGAGGGCTATCAGTGACGAGCTTGGCATGGAACTGGAGATGGTCGACATGGAGTTTGATGCCGTCATTACTTCTGTACAGACGGGCAAGGCGGATGCAGGAATTGCGGGCATTACCGTGACGGAGGAACGCAAGAAGAACGTCAATTTCACTAACACTTATACTGATGTAAAACAGGTAGTTATCGTAAATGGCAAAAGCATCGCTGCACCTAGCCAGTCTTTGGCAGAGAAGTTCAGGAATTGTTTCGTTACAGGCAATCGCTACCAGTATCTCCTGAAGGGTCTGGGCAACACACTCACCATCACATTCTTCGCCCTCTTGCTCTCTCTGGCACTCGGCACGCTGATAGCCCTCATCCGCGCCACACACGACCGCAACGGCACCTTATCCATACCCAACGGCATCTGCCATATCTATCTCACTGTAGTACGCGGCACACCTACGATGGTACAGCTCCTCATTATATATTATGTGATGTTTGCCTCTGCCAATGTAGACAAGACATTAGTGGCCATCATCGCTTTCGGACTGAACAGTGCCGCCTATGTGGCAGAGGTAATCCGATCGGGCATCATGGCGGTAGACAAGGGACAGACGGAGGCAGCCAGAAGTCTGGGCTTGTCGTACAAACAGACCATACGACTGGTGATTCTGCCGCAGGCTTTCAAGAATGTGCTCCCTGCACTGGGCAACGAGATGATTACCCTCCTGAAGGAGACTTCTATCAGCGGTTACATCGGACTGGTAGACTTGACTAAGGGTTCCGACATCATCCGAAGCATCACCTACGATGCCATGATGCCTCTTGGAGTGGTAGCACTCATCTACTTGCTGATCGTAGTAGCTCTCTGGCTTGGCGTGAACAAACTGGAGAAGCACCTGAGAAAGCACGAGGGCTAACAGTACGATAGACCAGAAAACGATAACTCACTTATTAAGTTGATAATGATGGAAAAGAAAACAAGTCAAGATATCATCATCGAGGTGAAGAACCTCCACAAACGATTTGCCAGCAACGAGGTATTGAAGGGTATCAATACCACTGTGAGCCGTGGAGACGTCATTGCCATCATCGGTCCTTCCGGGTGTGGCAAGAGTACCTTCCTGCGCTCCATCAACCTCCTGGAGAAACCTTCAGAAGGACAGATTCTAGTGAATGGCACCGACATTACATCAAAGCAGACAGACATCGACCAGATACGCCAACGCATCGGCATGGTTTTCCAGCAGTTTAACCTCTTCCCCAACATGAGTGTAAAGCGCAACATCATGTTGGCACCGGTAGAGTTGAAGAAAATGACGAGTGACGAGGCTTCTGCCAAGGCAGACGAACTGTTGGCGAGAATCGGACTTGCCGACAAGGCGGAGAGTTACCCCGCCAGTCTTTCGGGAGGTCAGAAACAGCGCATCGCCATCGCCCGTGCCTTGGCGATGCAGCCAGAAGTGATGCTCTTCGACGAACCTACTTCAGCCCTCGACCCCGAAATGGTGGGCGAGGTGCTGAGCCTGATCAAAGATGTTGCCGCCGCAGGCATGACGATGATGGTGGTGACGCATGAGATGGGCTTCGCCCGTGAAGTGGCCAACAGGGTACTCTTTATCAGCGAGGGAAATATCGTAGAGGAAGGCACGCCCGAAGAAATCTTCGAGCATCCGAAGTCTCCCCGCTTACGGGATTTCCTAGGGAAAGTACTATAAATAAAGAGGCAAGTCGTCACAAAACTCGGTCATCTTGTGATAGAGTAGGTTACAGCCCTTGCCGGCCAACTCTTCGTCTGGGAGCGGACCACTGTTGATGGCTACTGTAAAGATATTGGCTGCTACACCGGCACGAACACCGAGAGGTGCATTCTCTACCACGATGCCTTCCCAAGGTCTGAGATTCCCGGCCTTCTCCAGCCCCATGAGATAGGGGTCAGGATTGGGCTTGCCACGCTTCACGTCGTATGCCGTCACGATATGGGATTCATCGAGATAATCGCCGAAATCCTGGAGCAAGCGGAGGATGAGCGGGCGTTGTCCGCTGCCCGTTACCACACCTATCTGCAAACCTGCATCCTTGATTTTCTGCATAATCTCCTTTACGCCGGGGAATATCTCGGCAGTAGGCATGGAGTGGAAAATCTGGGTCTTCACATCATACATCTTCTGCGCTTCCTCGAGCGAAATGTCCTCGCCTTTCTGCTTCTTCACCATCATCTGGATGGTGTCGATGCCGCGTGCTCCCTCGGTGGCGTAAGCATCGGCGGCAGTCATGTGGATGCCAAACTGTTTCATCGACTCCTGCCAGGCTATGGCATGATGGGGCATGCTATCGTAGAGCACACCGTCCATATCAAAAAGCACGACCTTGGGAGCGAACTCCGCAAAGCCGTGGTCTCTTAAATAATCGGAAATGATTTCGTTCATCACTGATTTAGTTTATAATTTTATGGTTTATAGTTTATAGGGCAATCCTGCTTGTTTAGCAACACTGCTATAAACTATAAACTCTTAACTATTAACTATAAACTCTTGACTCTCCTCCTACTTCTCGTTGGCGAGTCTCTCCTGGATAGCCTTGCTCTCTGCCTCATAACCTGGCTTGTTGAGCAATGCAAACATATTCTTCTTGTAAGCCTCTACACCTGGCTGGTTGAATGGGTTAACCTCCTCCAACAAACCGCTGATACCGCAAGCCTTCTCGAAGAAATAGATGAGCTGACCAAGGTAGTAAGCATTCAACTCTGGTACGCTTACCAAGATGTTTGGCACGCCGCCGTCTACGTGAGCCAAACGAGTACCAAGCTCTGCCATCTTGTTGACCTCGTCTACACGCTTGCCCTCCAAGAAGTTCAAACCGTCAAGGTTCTCGTCATCGTGAGGGAAGAGTAACTTCTCGTTAGGAGTCTCTACGCTGATTACGGTCTCGAAGATGCTGCGCTCGCCCTCCTGAATCCACTGGCCCATAGAGTGAAGGTCGGTAGTGAAGTCGCAAGCTGCTGGGAAGATACCCTTCTGGTCTTTACCCTCGCTCTCACCGTAGAGCTGCTTCCACCACTCAGCGAAGTAGTGAAGTTTAGGCTGGAAGTTGCAAACTATCTCAATCTTCTTGCCTGCCTGTGTATAGAGAGCCTGACGGGTAGCTGCATAGACAGCTGCAGGGTTCTCCTCGAAAGCCACGTCCTTACCGCAAGCCTTCTCCATCTCGGCAGCACCAGCCACGAGCTGCTTTACGTCGAAACCAGCTACGGCGATAGGCAACAAACCTACTGGAGTCAAAACAGAGAAACGACCACCCACATTGTCGGGGATGATGAAGCTCTTGTAACCCTCCTTGTCAGCGCAAGTGCGGGCAGCACCCTTCTTGGCGTCTGTTACTGCTACGATTACGTCCTTAGCCTCGTCCTTGCCACGCTGGTCTTCGCACTGCTTCTTCAAGAGGCGGAATGCAAGAGCAGTCTCGGTGGTAGTACCAGACTTGGAGATATTGATGACACCGAACTTCTTGTCCTTCAAGTAAGATGTCAACTCATAGAGATAATCCTCGCCGATGTTGTTGCCGGCGAAGAGGATAGTAGGATTCTTCTTGTCGTTTACGAGCCATGCGAAAGAGTTGCCGAGACCTTCGATTACGGCACGTGCACCGAGGTAGCTACCGCCGATACCTGCGACAACAACAACCTCGCACTTCTCGCGCAATGTGTCGGCAACGGCCTGAATCTCGTCGAGGAACTCAGGAGTGATGGAAGATGGCAAGTGGAGCCATCCCAAGAAGTCGCTACCTTCACAAGTGCCGTTCTCAAGAGCCTCTTGAGCGGCCTTCACCTTAGGCTCATAAGCCTTTACTGCACCTTCTGCGAGGAAGGATGCAGCCTTAGTAATGTTTAAGCTGATACTTTTCATTTTTTCTTCTTATCTAAATGAATGGGTTAATGTTTCTACTATTCCATCAAAGTCTCTATCTGAACGAATCGGTCAAGAGCTTGATTTCGATTTGCGGACTGATGCGCTCGTACAATATATTATATACGGCATCGAGGATAGGCATGTTGACGTGCATGTGGCGGTTAATCTCCTTCATGCACTTGGTGCCGAAATATCCCTCGGCTATCATCTCCATCTCTATCTGCGCACTCTTCACGCTATAGCCCTTGCCTATCATCGTACCGAAGGTGCGGTTACGGGAAAAGTTGCTGTAGCCCGTTACGAGCAAGTCGCCCAGGTAAACAGAGTCGTACATGCTGCGTTCGAGAGGGTGCACGGTATTCAGGAAGCGATACATCTCCTGTACGGCATTCGAGATGAGCACCGCCTGGAAGTTGTCGCCATACTTCAGACCGCCACAGATACCTGCGGCAATGGCATACACGTTCTTCAGTACCGAGGAGTATTCGATGCCGACAACATCGCTCGAAGTCTTGGTCTTGATGTATTCGCTAGCCAGGCATTCGTTGGCGAAGGCACGCGCCTTGTCGGTATCCGCGCAGCCTACGGTGAGATAGCTCAGTCGTTCCAAGGCAACCTCCTCTGCGTGGGAAGGGCCTCCGATGCAAGCCAAATTCTCGTAAGGCACGTCGAAGACCTGATGGAAGTATTCGGAGCAAACCAGGTTCTCGTCTGGCACAATACCCTTGATGGCCGTGATGATAAACTTGTCGCTGATACGAGTCTTGAGCTTCTTGAGATGATTCTTCAGGTAAGGCGATGGGGTAACAAACACGAGTGTGTCATAGTTCTGCACAATCTTATTGATGTCGGACGAGAAGAATATCTCATCCACATTAAATCGTGCCGACATCAGATAGGCCGGGTTGTGCCCCATGCGCTTGAAGTCCTCGATGCGGTCGTCGCGACGCATATACCAACCGATGTGATGAGTATGCCCCACCACAATCTTGGCTATTGCCGTAGCCCAGCTACCGCCGCCAATAATGGCTATTTTTCCGCAGTTGAACACTTCGATTTAATTTATAATTAATAACTGATAATGTATAATCAGGCATTCGCCCTTATTTTTACAATGATAATGTATAACCAATAACAGGCTGCAAGCCCATTATTGATTATACATTATTAATTATACATTAATTTACGCTTTTGCTTTGTCTATCCAACTTTGGATGTCATCCACAGAAGGTTTCTCGTAGCCGAGCTTGTACTTCTTGTTGATTTCACCGATTTTCTGCTGCAAGCCCTGCGCCTTCTCGTCCTTGATATCGGAGATGAGGTTGAAGCCTGCCTTGCGGAGTACATAAGCCCAGTCCTCAGACACGCCAATCTCAGCCCACTCCTTGATGCTGCTCTGAGGCATCTTCTTCTCTGGCTTCATCTGTGGGAAGAGCAATACCTCCTGAATGTAAGTCTTGCCCGTCATGAGCATGGTCAAGCGGTCGATACCGATACCGATACCCGATGTAGGAGGCATACCGTACTGGAGGGCACGGAGGAAGTCTTGGTCGATAATCATCGCCTCATCATCACCCTTGTCGGCAAGCTTCATCTGGTCTACGAAACGCTCCTCCTGGTCGATAGGGTCGTTCAGCTCTGAGTAAGCATTGGCAAGCTCCTTACCATTTACCATCAGCTCGAAACGCTCGGTCAGACCTGGCTTAGAGCGGTGCATCTTGGTGAGTGGAGACATCTCTACCGGGTAGTCGGTGATGAAAGTAGGCTGGATGAAAGTACCCTCGCAGAACTCGCCGAAGAGTTCGTCGATGAGCTTACCCTTACCCATGGTTTCGTCTACGTCCATACCCTTCTCCTTGCAGAAGTTGCGAATTTCTTCCTCGCTCTTGCCGTTGCAGTCGAAGCCCGTCTTCTCCTTGATGGCATCGAGGATAGGAAGACGGCGATAAGGAGCCTTGAAGCTCACAATCTTACCGTCGATCTCGCGCTCTGGCTTGCCGTTTACGGCGATACAGATAGTCTCCAGCAATTTTTCGGTGAAAGACATCATCCAGTTGTAGTCCTTGTACTGCACGTAAAGCTCCATGCAGGTGAACTCAGGGTTATGGTTGCGGTCCATACCCTCGTTACGGAAGTTCTTGCCCATCTCGTAGACACCTTCAAAACCGCCCACGATGAGTCGCTTCAAGTAAAGCTCGGTGGCGATACGCATGTACATATCCTGGTCGAGCGCATTGAAGTGAGTGATGAACGGACGAGCCGAAGCACCACCTGCGATACCTTGCAGGGTAGGGGTCTCTACCTCGGTATAGCCAGCATCGTCGAGGAACTTGCGGAGTGTGCGGATTACAGTAGCACGCTGCAGGAAAGTCTCCTTTACGCCATCGTTCACTACGAGGTCTACGTAGCGCTGGCGATAACGCAACTCCGGGTCATCAAACTTGTCGTATGCCACACCGTCCTTATACTTTACGATAGGCAGCGGCTTCAAGCTCTTGGAGAGCAAGCACAGCTCCTTGGCATGAACGGATATCTCGCCAGTCTGTGTGCGGAACACGAAACCCTTCACACCGATGAAGTCACCGATATCGAGGAGTTTCTTGAATACAGTATTATAAAGGTCCTTGTTCTCGTCTGGACAAATCTCGTCACGGGCGATGTAGACCTGAATTCGTCCCTTTGAGTCTTGCAACTCAGCGAAGCTAGCCTTACCCATCACGCGGCGGCCCATCATACGACCGGCGATTACCACCTGTCGTGGCTCGTCCTCGTCCTTGAATTCGGCACGGATGTCGGTACTGAATGCGTTGGTTGGAAACTCTGCTGCCGGATATGGGTCGATGCCCATCTCGCGCAATGTCTGAAGACTCTGTCTGCGAACGATTTCCTGTTCGCTTAACTCTAAAATGTTCATACTTTATTTAGATATATCTATTTTTATTCCTATTTGAGTACAAAAGTACAAAAATAATCTGAACTATCCTTTCTTTTTTATGCTTTTTAATACATTAGATGGCAATTACTCTGCAAAACTACTTTACTCACACATTTTGCAAGTACTCATACATTTACTCACAAATCACTCACAAATCACTTGCAAATACGGCTAAAAGCAGGGGATAAACGCACGAAAGGACAAATAAAAAAAAGAACTATCGAATATCATAAACGACTGACATTCAACAGTTCTCTCTTGAGCGAGATACGGGAATCGAACCCGCCTCCCAGGCTTGGGAAGCCCGTGCACTACCGATGTGCTAATCTCGCTTATGCGAAAGAGAGCCACGAGCGGGACTCGAACCCGCGACCCACGCATTACGAATGCGTTGCTCTACCAACTGAGCCATCATGGCCTTTCTCTCACATCTTTTTCTAATGCAACCGCAAAGGTAACAATATTTTTTCGAATAGAGAAATTATTCAGCAAGTCTTTTCGCTACTTAACTATCCTTAACACTAATTCATCCTTACGGGCGTGCTTTCCCACACTGATTGTATCGCCCTTTGCCAACTGGTCACCAAGCATCAATTGGCACACGGCATCCTCCAGATAGGTCTGCACAGCACGCTTCAGTGGGCGAGCGCCAAACTGCACATCATACCCTTTGGCTGCTACAAATTCCTTGGCCTTGTCGCTCACCTGCAAACTATACCCCAAATCCTCCAGTCGGTGGGCTAGTGGACTAACCTCCAAATCCACAATACGCTTGATGGCATCTACATCCAACTGGTCGAAAGTGATAATCTCATCGAGGCGGTTGAGGAATTCCGGAGCAAACTGCTTGGCAAGGCTCTTCTGTATCACGCTGCGGGCATATTGCTTGTCCTCCTCGCTCAGCAGTTGTTCGCCACTCATGCCGGAAGACTGAAAGCCCACACCTCTTCCGAAATCTTTGAGCTGCCGGGTACCCGTATTGGAGGTCATGACAATGATAGTATTGCGGAAGTCTATAAACCTACCGTTACCATCAGTGAGACGTCCTTCGTCAAGTACCTGAAGCAAGAGATTGAACACCTTGCTGCCCGCTTTCTCTATCTCGTCGAGAAGCACTATACTGTAAGGCTTGCGGCGCACCTTCTCGGTAAGTTGACCGCCCTCATTATATCCCACGTATCCCGGAGGCGCGCCTACGAGACGGGAGGTATTGAAGTTTTCGGCAAACTCGCTCATGTCGATACGTATCAGAGAGTCGGCAGAGCCGAAGATTTCCTCTGCCAACTTCTTGGCGAGATAAGTCTTGCCCACACCTGTCGGACCCAGGAACATGAAAACGCCGATAGGCTGGTTAGGGTCTCTCAAGCCCAGACGGCTACGCTGTATCGCCTTGACCACTTTCCCGACGGCTTCATTCTGCCCCACAACCTTAGCTTGCAGTCTGCCTGCCATATCCTTCAGTCGAGAGGTTTCACTCTCAGTCATCTGTTGTACTGGGATTCCTGTCATCCGGCTCACCACCTGAGCTACCATCTCGGCAGTTACACTGACACGCTCCTGACTTTCGTCCGACATCCAGGAGGCCTTAGCCTTCTCTATCTTGTCCTCCAGCATAATCTGCTGGTCACGGCATTGGGCAGCCATCTCGAAGTTTTGGGTAGCTACAGCCTGCTTCTTCATCTTGACGATAGCGGCCAACTGCTCTTCCAACAGCAAAATACTATCCGGCAATCTACTATTATTAATATGTACGCGCGAACCTACCTCGTCGAGCACATCAATAGCCTTGTCAGGGAAATAGCGGTCGTTTACATATCGCTCTGACAGTTTGACGCACGCCTCTATCGCCTCGTCAGAGTAGGTGACATGGTGATATTTCTCGTAGCCTCCCTTGATGTTATGCAGGATATGAATGGTATCCTCTACAGAGGTAGGTTCTACAATGACCTTTTGGAAACGACGTTCCAGCGCTCCATCCTTCTCGATACTCTTGCGATACTCATCGAGGGTGGTGGCACCTATACACTGCAATACGCCACGAGCCAAAGCCGGCTTTAAGATATTAGCCACATCCATGGTTCCCTCGGCACTGCCGGCACCGATGATGGTATGTATCTCGTCTATGAAGAGGATGATGTCAGAATGGCTACTCAATTCTTTGAGGATAGCCTGTATGCGCTCCTCAAACTGCCCTCTGAACTTGGTTCCTGCCACAATGGCAGTCAAGTCGAGTCCCACGAGCCGCTTGCCATACAAAGAGCCAGAGTCCCTGTCTTTCTGCATGAGTTGGGCGATACCCTCCACGATGGCACTCTTACCCACGCCAGGCTCACCGATGAGCACAGGGTTGTTCTTCTTACGCCTACCGAGGATTTCCATCACACGGCGTATCTCCTGGTCCCTGCCCACCACAGGGTCTAAAGCACCCTCTGCGGCAGCCTTGGTATAGTCATAACTGAATTTGTCGAGCACAGGCGTACTCGACTTGGGAGCCTTTTTAGAAGCATTGAAGCAGTTGCCTGTAGCGTTAGACGGGCGCTTGGCATCCAACCCTTCAGGCTCTTGGTCAGAATCCAAAAGATCGTTAGGTTCTTCAGAATCGATGACATCAACGGTTCCTTCATCAGGCATCTCACCATTGGCCATAATGTCCGTCTGCGGAGTATTATCGTCTGAAATCTCATCGACTCTTTGGGTCTCTCTCTCGCTTTCCCTCAGCATATCCTGCTCTATGTATTCATACAGTTTGTCATAGGTAAGCCCTTGCGTAATAAGCAGTTGTGCCGGAGCACTATTTTTGTTTCGGAGAATGGCGAGGAGCAGATGCTCTGGTTTTACCTCAGCAAACGTCTGATGACACAGGCGTGCAGCCTCTGTCACAGAATTACGTATCACATCGTTGGTATCGCAGTCATAATCGATATACTGACTGTCTCGACGGCTCATCTTTTCCTGCTGTTCCTCCGTAGGCCGTTGCGATTCGTCGAGCGTGGCACGCAGTACGTCTACATTGATGCCGAAATCCCTGAATATACGGTTAAGCATCTGGTCGTTGCGATGCAGGATGCCGAGGAGCAAGTGCTCGGTATGAACTTCCGAGCTGCAAGTTCTTTCTGCCTCTTTGCCACTATAATTGAGAATATCCTCTATCTTGTCAAATGGATTCATATCTTCTTTCTGGTATAATTATGTGCAAAATTACTTATTATTTTGGTAACATGCAAATGCCATGCCACTTTTTTAACTTATTTAATCTTCGGCCCTAACTATAAAGAATGCTAAAATAATGCGTTTTTTTCGCCTCTGAGGCGTTTGGTTGAAAAAAAAGCAGTATCTTTGTCGAGATTTTCAGAGGGCCAAAACCGCTTAGAACGCAAAAGAATGCCCTTCTGGACGATTTCGGGGCTAAAAACACCCACTTTTCCCAAGCAGGCATCAGCCCCGATAAACAATTAGGTATATAAAAACAAAGTATAAAGACTAGAATGGACGAAAATCAGACAATGGATCATGACAGAATCATGAAGATCAACATTGAGGAAGAGATGAAGTCAAGCTACATCGACTATTCGATGTCAGTCATCGTGGCTCGTGCTCTCCCTGATGTGCGTGATGGTTTCAAGCCTGTACACCGCCGTATCCTCTACGGTATGCTTGGCATCGGAAACACCAGTGACAAACCTTATAAGAAATGCGCGCGCGTTGTAGGTGAAGTGCTCGGTAAGTACCACCCACACGGCGACTCTTCCGTTTACGGAGCCTTGGTAAGAATGGGGCAGGAGTGGAACATGCGCTATAACCTCATCGACGGACAGGGCAACTTCGGCTCTGTAGACGGAGACTCGCCTGCAGCCATGCGTTACACGGAGTGCCGCCTATCCAAGATGGGAGAGCACATCATGGACGACCTCGACAAGGAAACAGTCGACATGATGAACAACTTCGATGACACCCTCCAGGAACCTAGCGTGATGCCTACCAAGATACCAAACCTCTTGGTAAATGGCGGTAGCGGTATAGCCGTAGGTATGGCTACCAATATCCCTACACATAACCTGAGCGAAGTCATCGACGGATGCTGCGCCTATATCGACAACCCGGACATCGACACCGATGGCCTGATGGAATACATTCCTGCTCCAGACTTCCCCACAGGCGCCACCATCTATGGCATCCAGGGCGTGAAGGACGCTTACGAGACAGGACGCGGACGCATCGTGGTGCGTGCCACTGCCGAGATAGAGACTGGCGAGAGCCACGACAAGATAGTTATCACCGAGATACCTTACGGCGTGAACAAGGAGCAACTCGTCATGGCCATCGCAGACCTTGCCAAGGAAGGCAAGGTAGACGGTGTAGCCAACGTGAATGACGAATCCGGCAGACAGGGTATGCGCATCGTGGTAGACGTGAAGCGTGATGCCAATGCCAACGTATTACTGAACAAACTCTTCAAACTCACTGCTCTCCAAAGCTCATTCTCAGTGAATTGCATCGCCCTCGTAGGCGGCCGTCCACGTCTGTTGAGCCTGAAGGAATGCGTGAAGTACTTCGTAGAGCACCGTCACGACGTTACCATTCGCAGAACCCAGTTTGACCTGAAGAAGGCACAAGAGCGTGCACACATTCTCGAAGGTCTGATTATCGCCTGCGACAACATCGACGAGGTGGTTCACATCATTCGTGCCAGCAAGACGCCATCCGATGCCCAGCGCAACTTGGAAAAACGCTTCGAGCTCGACGAACTGCAGAGCAAGGCCATCGTAGACATGCGACTCAGCCAGCTGACAGGCTTGCGCCTGGAGCAGTTGCACAACGAGTTCGACGAATTGATGAAGACTATCGACTACTTGAACCAAATCCTCAACGACCCAGAGCTTTGCAAGAAGGTAATGAAGGACGAGCTCAACGAAGTAAAGGAGAAATATGGTGACGCACGCCGCACCATGATCAAGCCAGACGACCATGAGTTTAATCCGGAAGACTTCTATCCTAACGACCCTGTGGTTATCACCGTGAGCCACCTGGGATACATCAAGCGCACACCGCTGTCAGAATTCCGCGAGCAGGCTCGTGGCGGAGTAGGCATGAAGGGGGCACGTACCCGCGACAAGGACTTCACCGAGTACATCTATCCAGCCACCATGCATCAGACGATGATGTTCTTCACCAAGAAGGGACGCTGCTACTGGCTCAAGTGCTACGAAATACCTGAGGGCGACCGCAATTCTAAGGGACGCGCCATCCAGAACCTCCTCAATATCGAGAGCGACGACCAGGTGAACGCATTCCTCCGCCTGAAGGGCCTGAACGACGCTGAGTTTATCAACTCTCACTACGTCGTATTTGCCACCAAGAACGGTACAGTGAAGAAGACCTGCCTGGAGGCATACTCCCGTCCACGTGCCAATGGTGTCATCGCCATCAACATCGTAGAGGGAGATGAAGTGGTAGACGTTCGCCTGACCAACGGTCACAACGAGCTGATTATCGCCAACCGCAATGGTCGTGCCGTCCGCTTCAATGAGAACGACGTTCGCACCATGGGACGTACCTCTACGGGTGTACGCGGCATGCGCCTCGACGAAGGCGACGATGCAGTGGTAGGCATGATTGTGGTCAACGATGCTGAGCACGAGACAGTAATGGTAGTAAGCGAGCAAGGCTACGGCAAGCGTTCAGACGTACTCGACTACCGTATGACCAAGCGTGGCGGAAAGGGTGTGAAGACCCTCAACATCACCGAAAAGACCGGTCGCCTCGTAGCTATCAAGAACGTAACCGACGACAACGACCTCATGATTATCAATCAGAGCGGTATCGTTATCCGCCTGGCTGTGGCTGAGTGCCGCGTAATGGGACGTGCCACACAGGGAGTGCGCCTCATCAATCTGGCCAAGAAGAACGATGTCATCGCCAGCGTATGCAAGGTGATGAGTTCGGAACTGGAAGCTTCGGTAGAGGAGGAGAGCCGCTCGGCATGGGCCAAGAAGAGCGAGGAAATCGAAAACGACACCGTAGTTGCGAAGGCAGCGGATGCAGAATCTGAGACAGAGACAGACGCCCCAGAGGCTTCTGACTCGACGGAATCATCTAACGACCAGGAGACCGACAACGTTGACTTCGAATAAATCGCAGAAAACAGAAAACGACGCGTAAAAAACAAATAACAAACAACTTTAAACTCATAAGAAAATGAAAAAGTTAATCGTAGCTGCAATGATGGTACTAGGTACCACATCAGCATTCGCAGGCGACAGTGATGCCCTCAAGGCTGTGCTCAAAGCTAAGACCTATGCAGAGGCTGAGGCTCTGGTAAAGCAGGGACTCGGACAGATGGCCAACGACCAGGAAAAGGCGAAGGCTTACAATTACCTCTATACCCTAGGTTTGAAGGCTTTCAATGACCAGCAAAGCATTCAGCAAATGAACCAGATTACCAAGAAGAATGACCCTGTAGACGAGGCTGCCATGAACGAAGGTGCATACCAGGCACTTACCAATGCCTTGGAGTGCTACAAGTATGACCAGCTGCCTAACGCCAAGGGTAAGGTAGCCCCTAAATATAACGGCAATGCCACTGGTGCATGGAGTGCTCGTATACAGCTCGTCAACGCCGGACAGGCTGCTGCCCAGCAGAACAAGTCTGACGATGTACTGAAGTACTGGGGTGCATTCCTCGACACAGACGACGCTCCTCTCTTTGCCAGCATCGACCAGAAGCAGAAGGACAGCGAGAAGGAATACATCGGCCAGGTAGCTCTCTTTGCAGCCCGCTACGCTTATCAGGCAAAGGATCAGAATCGCTGCGAGAAATACTGCGACATCGCCATGAAGAGTGACAAGGAGGCTAAGGATGCCCTCAACCTCAAAATCTACGTGATGAAGGACGGTCTGAAGACTCACGAGGACTCCCTCGCTTTCGCCAACAAGCTGAAGGAGCTGTATGCACAGGACAAGAAGAACGAAGTGATTCTCGACAATCTCAACGGCATGTACGCTTCTCTCAAGATGGAGAATGAGCAGGTACAGCTTCTCGATGATGCCATCGCAGCCAACCCTCAGAGCTTCGTGGCTCTTGCCAACAAGGGTATGTACTACATACAGAAGAATGATGCAGACAATGCCATCAAGTGCCTCAAGGAGGCCCAGACCGCTCAGCCAGACAACGTAGCAGTGCTTACATACCTCGGTGCCTGCTACAACAGCAAGGCCAGCAACCTGCAGGACCCTAACGGTCGCAAGGTGGTATACGAGGAGGCTATCAAGGTGCTCGACAAGGCTAAGCAGCTCGACCCAGAGAAGGCTAAGGCCAACTGGGGCTACACTCGCTACCAGGCTTACTATGGCTTCTATGGTCCAAATGCCGCTGAAACCAAGCAGGCTGAAGAGGAAAGCAAGTAAATTGGTTTTCCCGCTTTTCCCTATGTGGGAAAAGCTGAACGTTTAATACAAAAGTCCGCTACCTGTACTTCGACACCGAAGGACTGGTAGCGGACTTTTACGTAGCTGATGGTGGATGCGATTTTTTATTACATGGGCGAGCCCGACGCATTGCCTGTATTCAAGCGGCATACCCCACTTTGAAAATTACTACGGCAGAAAAAACTTTTTTCCTCGGCAGGGAGATATTTTTTCCTCGGCAGGGAGAGCCGTCTCCCTGCCGTAGCACTGTTATGTGGGGAGAAAAATATTTACAGTATATCCCAATAAGAAAGTCCGCTACCAATCCTTCGATAAAGAAGGGTCGGTAGCGGACTTTCTTGTTGGGGAATTAAAATTTCTTGCCAAATACGATGCTACAGAAAGTATGGGCGAGAATCTTCATATCAAACCACCATGACTGATGCTCCAGGTAATAAAGGTCTAGCTCCAGTCTCTTGAGCATTTTCTCCATCGTGTCGGTATAGCCATTGTAAAGCGTAGCATACGAAGTTACGCCAGGTCTTATCTTATAAAGACGGCTATAACGGGCATCATGCTCCATGATCTGGTCGATATAGAACTTGCGCTCTGGACGAGGACCTACAAATGCCATGTCGCCCTTAAATACATTCCAGAGTTGCGGTAGCTCGTCGAGATGGTGACTGCGCAGGAAACTGCCAACTTTGGTCATACGCGTGTCTGTTTTGAGATTAAAGAGCTGAGGTCCGTTTTTCTCTGCATCCAACTTCATGGATCGGAACTTATATATATAGAATGGTCTTCCCAATCTTCCGATGCGTTCCTGCTTGAATATGGCCGGACCGCCATCTTCAAGCTTTACCAGCACATAGCAAATGAGGAATAGGGGCGAAAAAACCATGAGACTCATGCTGGCTAGCAAAAAGTCTCCCATGCGTTTGATGTTACATTCTACTTTATTCATGCCGTCAAGTATGTCAATTTAGGGTTGTCTACTTCATCATTCCACCTAATACATAATGGAATTGCTACTAAATACTTTGCGTTCTCTTTCATATTGATGCTTCTTTTTATTTGAGAAACGTATAATTAGTTAAAATATTATATGAAGTTGTATAAAAAGTTTATTTTAATGCTTTACTTTTTCTGAACTTCTTACTGTCCTTTTTTCTTTTCCAGATTTTACTGATATAGGTGGGGGCAAAGAGAAGAAAGAAGTAGAGGTAGCTTTTAGCACAACTATATCCCAAGATTTTTCGGTAAATGGCAATATTATATTGGATGAGCGATGACTTTTTGCTCGATACTGAATTGTGACGCACCCGATAATAGGCGAGAGGCTTGTCTGTATAGGCACGACATACGCGGCATTGTTTCATGATTTGTAGAAATAGAGCCCAATCCTGTCGTTTACGTATGGTTGGCATATAATACTTGCCCCCCAGCTTGTTTATGTCGTATATGGCAGTGAGGCAGCCTACTTTGTTGTCTCGCTTCAGCATGCTATAGGTGATAGTGCGTGGTGGGATGTTGATACCTATTTCTTGATTTGTTTCGTCACAGATGATATAAGAGGCGCAACAGAGTGCGGTATTCTTTTCCTTCATATAAGCTATCTGCTTCTCCAACTTGTCTTCTGTCCACCGGTCATCACTGTCGCAGAAGGCTATATATCTGCCTTTTGCGCGCGCTATCGATTGGTTTCGAGAGTATCCTGGGCCATAGTTCTCCTTGAGAAACACCACATCCACACGTAGGTCCTTAGCGGCGAAGTCGTTGAGTAGCTGTATGGTATCAGTGTCTGTAGAGGCATCATCGGTGATGAGTAGCTCCAAATTACTGTAGGTTTGGTTTAGGATAGAATTAATGCTGTCGGCAAGAAATTTGCTGGCATTATAGGTTGGCATGATAACGGAAACTAACTCTTCGTTCATTGTTAATAGCGTATTTAAGCTTTACTTTTGTAAAAGTTTGTATTCTTACTGCATGCAAAGGTAACTAAAAGATTTCATTTGTGCAAATTTTCAACGGTCTATCAATACTGCCATGCCACACAATCTTGTTTTTAGAATAATATTGCCCCAAAAGTTTGGCTGGTTGGAATATAAATCGTTACCTTTGTACAAGGTAGCCAAATAACTAAAGAGGTCTTCGTGCGACCTTTAGGTCGTCAGCTTCCTCCTTATCTATCCTCTGCTATTTTCCAAGGAAGAAGCGTGCTGTCATCTTATTCTTTTTCAGCAAGTCTACAATTACCCAAGATATGAATCCACATATCGTGAAACCTAAGACAATCAGAACTTCTTCGTTATTGGATGGAACTATTGCTCTCAATGATTTGACTATGTATTCCATCAGAGTAAGATGACAAGTGTATATGCCCAAAGACAGTATTCCGATGTCTTGAATGAATCTGTTGAATCTATTGCTACTATTCAAAACTTTGCGTGCAACACCCACGATAACAAGGACGGCTAGCATAGCGGTAACCCCTCTGTATGCATATTGCAACAATGAAGTTGGACAATGTGGAATCCTTGGCATCCAGACTGGTAATTCATGCATGTTCCAGAACCATGCTAATATTGCCCAAAGTAGTCCCAGACAAATCATAGAAGGTTTGCCGGTAAGCTGTAATTTGTTGAATCTACGCATAGCATATCCCAGGAAGTAAAACAGATAATAGTAAGCCAGGAATTGAAAGCCGAAAACTCGGAGGTTGAGTCCAACCATGATGCCTAATAGCATCATGCAGGTGATGCCTATAGGTATAATTTCATCCATGTGAACTATTTCTGCTATTTTCTGAATCATAATAAAGATGACTTTTATCCAAAAGAGAACCCATAAGAACCAGAAATAAGAATCTGGAGCAATGATGATTCTGCTTAAATTTTCAATGGAATAATCTGCAGAAACTACATAGCGCAATAGCGACCATGAAAGGTAAGGAACCATCAATTGGTTAAATCTTCGTTTGCACAACGATCCTACGTTGATGGTTTTTGAAGTGATGGAATATGCGAACCAGCCACTGATGGCCATGAAGGCTGGCATGTGGAAAGAATATATGATATTCCACAAATGATTATGGAAACAGGCATCTCCCAGGGAAGATTGAATGGCATGTCCTAATACGACTAGTATCATGAGCCCCCCCTTAAGGAATCAATCCAAATTAATCTTTTATTGTCTGACATAATTTTGTTTTTTGTATTTATTTACCCCAGTTCGGGATAAGTTAGCTTGTGCAAAAAGAAAGTCTTGTGGTTCAAATAGTGTTCACTGAATAAGCTTTACTTTTGTAAAAGTTTGTATTCTTACTGCATGCAAAGGTAACTAAAAGATTTCATTTGTGCAAATTTTCAACGGTCTATCAATAC
>CAVDKC010000022.1:0-27940 GCA_963609615.1 Oribacterium sp. | reverse complement strand
CCTGCGACCACCTGTTCCCAAAACAGGAGCGCTACCGGGCTGCGCTACACCCCGAAAATCTCTTTCCATGATAGCTTTCCAGCATTGCAGTAAGCATCATTTCTGAATTGCGAGTGCAAAGGTACAACCATTTTTTGACTCCACCAAATTTTCACACCACTTTTTTCTAAAAAAGATGCTTTTTCCCTCTAATCTCCTTATTCGTAGACACAAAAAAGGCAGCTTCCCTCAAGAAACTGCCCTTATACCTTATTATATATAGAGAGGCGCACCCCTAGGATGCAGCCCTCCTCATCATCACATCGAATAAGCCAGAACTGACATTAAGCCTCCTTGATGATGCCTTCCTCTACGAAAATCTTCTTGAGAATACCTACGGCCTGCTCTACCTGCTCCTTGGTATGGGTAGCCATGAGTGCGAAACGCACCAATGTATCCTGAGGTGCACATGCTGGAGGTATCACAGGATTGATGAACACACCGCGATCGTAAGCCTTCTTGGTTACGAGGAATGTTTTCTCTGCATCACGCACGTAGAGAGGAATGATAGGACTCTCTGTCTCACCTATCTCGAAACCTTCCTCGCGGAAACGCTTCAGGGCATAGTTGGTAACATCCCAAAGGTTATCGAAACGCTCAGGCTCCTGCTGGATGATATGGAGAGCCTCGAGAGCTGCTGCCGTAGCGGCTGGCGTATTGGATGCACTGAAGATATAGGTGCGGCAAGAGTGGCGGAGATAATTGATGGTATCCTTGTCGGATGCGATAAAACCGCCGATGGATGCCAAACTCTTAGAGAATGTACCCATGATGAGGTCTACCTCGTCGGTCAAGCCGAAGTGGTCGCACACTCCGCGTCCCTGCTTGCCAAACACACCGAGGCCATGAGCCTCGTCTACCATGATAGAGCAGTTGTACTTGTGCTTGAGCTCTACGATGGCCGGCAAGTTGGCGAGGTCGCCTTCCATGGAGAACACACCGTCTACCACAATAAGCTTAACGGCATCGTAAGGAAGGTTCTTGAGCACACGCTCCAGGTCTTCCATATCATTGTGCTTGTAGTGGAGCTGGGTGGCAAATGAAAGACGACGACCATCTACGATGCTGGCGTGGTCGCGATCATCGCAAATGATATAGTCGTTACGACCTACTACGCAAGCCAAAACACCCTGATTAACAGAGAATCCTGTGGAGAAACACAATGTCTCGTCCTTGTGCATAAACTCGGCAAGCTCTTTTTCGAGCTGTACGTGCAAGTCGAGGGTACCATTAAGGAAGCGGCTTCCTGCACAGCCAGAGCCATACTTGTCGAGAGCAGCCTTGGCTGCATCGATGACACGCTGGTCGTTGGTCAAACCCTGATAAGCATTAGAGCCGAACATCAAAATCTTATGACCATCGATGTCGGTTACCTCTGTCATCTGCTTACTTGTGATCTCACGGAAATATGGATACACACCGGCTTCCATATACTTCTGAGGCTCACGATAATTCTTGTATCTTTCTTGTAATTGTCCCATTATTAATAGGTGTACTTATTTTCTTTTCTAATTTACATTTTGTTTCAGGCTGCAAAGATACAAAAAAAGACTAACAAACCTACGTTTTTATATAAGAAAGTTTACTTTTAGCGTTTTTTTAGGGGACAAAACTTGCTTTTTTAGGTATTTTTATTACTTTTGCACCCAAATTCCACAAACTCTTTACTAAGAATATGAAAAAAAGAATAGTTTTCATCATGAACCCGATTTCTGGTACCAGCAGCAAGACTGCCGTGCCCAGTCTGATAGATTCTACTTTGGACAAAGAGCTTTTCGAGTACGAGATAAGAACGACCGAAAGAGCTGGCCATGCCTCGGAAATTGCATCCGAGGCAAGGGACAACCATGCCGACATCGTCGTGGCCGTAGGTGGCGACGGCACTGTCAACGAGGTGGCACGGTCGCTAGTCCACTCAGACACGGCACTGGGCATCTTGCCTTGCGGTTCGGGCAACGGACTGGCCAGACATCTCCTACTCCCGATGAACCTGAAAAAGTGTATCGAGATTATCAACCATTGCGAGATACACGACTTGGACTACGGTGTCATCAACGGTTATCCTTTCTTCTGCACCTGCGGCATGGGCTTCGACGCATTCGTCAGCATGAAGTTTGCCGAAAGCGGCAAGCGAGGTCCCATCAGCTATGCGGAAAACATACTCAAGGAGGGCATCAAGTACAAGCCCGAAACCTACACTTTGGAAGACGAAACTGGCACCAAACAATACAAGGCGTTCCTCATCAGTTGCGCCAACGCATCGCAGTACGGCAACAATGCCTACATCGCCCCACAGGCTAGTATGAGCGACGGGCTGATGGACGTGGTCATCATGGAACCGTTCGACGTGATAGAGGCCCCACAGGTAAGCTTCGACATGTTCAACAAAACCTTGGACAAGAATTCCAAAATCAAGTCATTCCGCTGCAAGAAGTTGCACATCACACGTAATGCCCCTGGAGTCATCCACTACGATGGCGACCCTGTGATGACCGATACCGACATCGATGTGCATCTGGAGGAAAAGGGCATCAAGATGGTGGTCAACCCATTTGCCGACAAGAGTGCCCGCAAGCCCAACATGATACAGTCTGCCTTCGCCGACTTCTTCAACGACATCAATGCCGTGAGAGACGACATCCAGCGCGACATCCACCGACAAAGCAGGAGGGTAGAAGTATTAAGCAAGATGGTGCAGCGCAAGCTGAATTTGTAAGGTCTACAAATAGAAATCGTCAGTTATTTTCCGATACCAGTCCGAACGGTTTCCATCACCGTCCATCATCACTTCCCCGGCATCTTCCATCACCCCAGTGCGATGCCTGGAGAAGGAGAGCAGATAACGTTTCGGCGGCTTTCTAGCTACTGTTTTTACAGCACATCTTCTTACTAGACAAAAACCTGACACACAGCCTTCTGCCACGAATAGCTCTACCACCTCTTTAGGTAGTACCACAGAGAATACGCCATCCTCAGAGAGCAGCCGTTTCACCCCCTTCCACAAGTCCTGGAAGGGCAAGCTGTCAGCATGCCTTGCCATCGAGCGCTTATTGTCAGGATTTTTCAGACTATTGACAAAGAACGGAGGGTTGCTCACGATGGCATCGAAGAGAGAGTGTGTGTCAGTATTTCCACCCTGTGCTTCCCCATCGGCATCCACCATAAAATCCTGCAAACGGGCATGCACGATAGCCACTCTGCCGGCAAAGGGACTAGCAGCCACATTCTCTGCCGCCTCCTCGCAAGCATCGGCATCCAGATCGATACCCACAACACTCGCCTCGGGAAAACGCTGCGCCATCATCAACGAGACAAGTCCTGTACCCGAACCGATGTCGAGCACACGCCTGCCACCCTCTGCCCATGCACCGAGCAGCACACCGTCTGTACCAACCTTCATGGCACAACGCTCCTGATGAATCTCAAATTGCCGAAATGTAAAACCTGCCATATCTCTCTGCTTGATTACTATCTCTTTAACGACATTACAGTACATATATTTTGCCCAGAAGCAGAAAAATGCTAAATTATCTATATATTAAGGTGATATTTGGCAAAAAAAACGTAACTTTGCAATCTGAAATGTATTTAGACTAGATATATGATAAGAAATTCAAGTTCACAGATTCAAATGGTTGCCGATTTCGAGGGCGACGTTTCTGTACTCATCGGTCCTAGAGACCCAGGCGAATATCCGATACTTTGCACACGCGACCTGGTCGTTTTCCCAGCCGTACTCACCCCCATCCTGGTAGGAAGGTCGGAAAGCAAGGCACTGGTGAGCCTCCTGGAAAAATCGCCCAACCAGATTATCGGTGTATTCTGCCAGAAGAACAGAGACACGGAGACACCCGAATACAACGACCTCTACAAGACAGGCACCTTCGCCAAACTGGTGAAAATCATCAATATGCCCAACGAGGAGGACAACCAGACCATCATCCTGCAAGGACTGGGCAAATGCCACCTGGACGAGTTGACTGCGAACACCCCTTACTACGCAGGCAAGCTAAGCTATATCGAGGAATCATGGCCCAAACTGGACGAATTGGCAAAAGACGACCCTCTCTGGGTGCAGAGCGAAACACTCTTCAGCGAAGCCATCAGATACATACAGACCGACGACCGTATCCCCGATGAAGCCATCTATGCCATCAACGAGATTTCCAACCGTTGCATCAAGATAGACTACCTCTGCTCCACCCTACCCTTCGACACAGAAGACAGGATAGAGATGCTGAGAGCCAACTCGCTCAACCAGCGTGTAATGAGAGCACTCAAGGCCCTGCACAAGGCAGTAGCCCTGCTGTCTATCCAGAAGGACATATCGCGCCGCACACAGTTTGACCTCGACGAGCAGCAGAAGGAATATTTCCTCAAGCAGCAGATCAAGAATATCAAGGAGGAACTGGGCGAAGACGGCGTACCCAGCGAGAAGAAAGACTTACAGGAAAAGGCCGCCAAAAAGAAGTGGAACGAGGCTACCCAAAAAATCTTCAAGAAGGAAATGGGCAAGCTCGACACCATCCATCCGCAAAGCCCCGACTACCCTGTACAGGTATCTTACCTGCAGACGTTGGTAGACTTGCCATGGAACGAATACACCACCGACGACCTGAACCTGCAACATGCCGAGAAGACGCTCAACCAAGACCACTACGGCATGGAGAAAGTAAAAGAGCGCATCCTGGAATACCTGGCAGTAAGGTCGCTGAACGGCGGACTGCACAGTCCGATACTCTGTCTATACGGTCCTCCGGGCGTGGGCAAGACGAGTCTGGGCAAGAGCATAGCGAAAGCCATGAAGCGCAAGTACGTGAGGATGTCGCTCGGCGGTCTGCACGACGAGGCAGAGATACGCGGACACCGACGCACCTACATAGGAGCCATGCCGGGACGCATCATCAAGAACATCCAGAAGGCGGGAAGCAGTAACCCTGTGTTCGTACTCGACGAGATAGACAAGGTGGGCAACAACAATTACCACGGCGACCCGTCGTCGGCTCTGCTCGAAGTACTCGACCCGGAACAGAACACGACATTCCACGACAACTACCTCGACATCGACTACGACCTCTCCAAGGTCTTGTTTATCGCCACCGCCAACGACATCAGCAACATCCCCCGTCCATTGCTCGACCGCATGGAACTCATCGAGGTGGGAGGCTACATCACCGAGGAAAAGATAGAGATAGCCAAGCGGCATCTCGTACCCAAAGAACTCACGGCGACAGGACTCGACACGCAGAAACCGAAGATTAGCTTCAACAAGGCTGCGCTCGAAGACATCATCGAGCACTATACCCGAGAGAGCGGCGTACGCCAGCTGAAGAAGCAAATCAACAAGGGACTGCGCAAGATGGCATACCGCCTGGCATACAACGGTGAACTCAAGAAGCACTCTATCGGCATCACCGAAGTAAAAGACCTGTTGGGCAACCCGCCGTTCATGCGCGACATCTATCAGGGCAACGACTATGCCGGCGTGGTAACAGGACTGGCTTGGACCAGCGTGGGCGGCGAGATACTCTTCATCGAGACCTCGCTAAGCAAGGGCAAGGCTGGCAAGCTCACCCTGACCGGCAACCTGGGCGATGTAATGAAAGAGTCGGCTGTTATCGCCCAGGAATACGTCAAGGCACACAGCGACCTGCTCGGCATCGACTACCGCATCTTTGAGAACTGGAATATCCATATCCACGTGCCAGAGGGTGCCACACCGAAGGACGGACCATCGGCAGGCATCACCATCGCCACCAGTATCGCCTCTGCCATCACCCAGCGCAAGGTGCGTAAGAATACTGCCATGACGGGCGAAATCACTCTGCGGGGTAAAGTCCTCCCCGTGGGTGGCATCAAGGAGAAGATACTCGCCGCCAAACGCGCAGGCATCACCCACATCGTGATGAGCCGAGACAACGAGAAAGACATCCAGGAAATACCAGAGCAGTACCGCAAGGGCGTAGACTTCCAGTATGTAGAGAATGTAGCTGATGTATGGGAATACGCCCTCACCGACGAGAAGGTTAAGCACCCACAGGATCTCACTATTGAAGAGAAAGCGAAGAATTAAATAAAAAGAAATGAAATTTGAACTACAAGTAACAGATAAGGCTAGCGATGCACGCACAGGCATCATCACCACCGACCACGGACAAATCAAGACCCCAATCTTCATGCCCGTGGGAACAGTGGGCAGCGTGAAAGGCGTACACTTCGAGGAACTGCGCCAGCAGGTGAAGGCACAGATTATCCTCGGCAATACCTATCACCTCTATCTGCGTCCAGGACTCGACGTCATCAAGGCGGCAGGCGGACTGCACAAGTTTAACGGATGGGACCGCCCTATCCTCACAGACAGCGGCGGCTTTCAGGTATTTTCGCTGACAGGCATCCGCAAACTCAAGGAGGAGGGCTGCGAGTTCCGCTCCCACATCGACGGCAGCAAACACTTCTTTACCCCAGAGAGCGTAATGGACACAGAGCGCATCATCGGTGCTGACATCATGATGGCCTTCGACGAATGCCCTCCAGGACAGAGCGACTTTCAGTATGCCAAGAAGAGCCTCCAGCTTACCCAGCGCTGGCTAGACCGCTGCTTCAAGCGTTTCAATGAGACCGAACCTCTCTATGGCTACCAGCAGAGCCTCTTCCCTATCGTGCAGGGATGTACATACCCCGAACTGCGCCGAGAGGCTGCCAAGTATGTAGCAGACAAGGGAGCAGACGGCAACGCTATCGGAGGTCTTGCCGTGGGCGAGCCTACCGAGGTAATGTACGACATGATAGAGGTGGTCAACGAGATACTGCCTAAGGACAAGCCTCGCTATCTGATGGGCGTGGGTACGCCACAGAACATCCTCGAAGCCATCGAGCGTGGCGTAGACATGTTCGACTGCGTGATGCCTACCCGCAACGGCCGCAATGCCATGCTCTTCACCTACAACGGCACCATGAACATGCGCAACAAGAAATGGGAGATGGACTTCAGCCCTGTAGACCCCGACGGATGCGACATCGACCTCATCACCACCAAGGCGTACCTGCACCACCTCTTCAAGGCACAGGAACTCCTGGCGATGCAGATAGCCAGCATCCACAACCTTGCCTTCTACCTGCGCCTCGTTACCGACGCACGCCACCACATAGAGCAGGGTGACTTCGTAGAGTGGAAGCGTTCCATCATCGACCAGATAGGAAGGAGAATCTAGAAATGAAGTATCTCAAGACCATATGGAACCATCGTAGGATGCTCAACCCGTTCTGGTTTGTCAAACGCATAGACTGGTACATCATCAAGAAGTTTGTAGGCTACTACTTCTTCTCGATAGCACTCATCATATCTATAGCCATCGTGTTCGACTTCAACGAGAATCTGGCTAAGTTTTCCGAGAACCACGCCCCTGCACGTGCCATCATCTTGGACTACTATGCCAACTTCGTACCTTACTTTGCCAACCTGTTCAGCGCATTGTTTGTGTTCGTGGCGGTCATCCTCTTCACCTCCAAGTTGGCTGGCAACTCAGAGATTATCGCCATGCTGGCATCGGGTATGTCGTTCAAGCGACTGCTGCGTCCGTACCTCTTCACCTGCGTACTGCTCTCTGCACTGAGCTACACACTCTCGGCATACGTCATTCCCCACGGCACGGTGGTGCGCCAGAACTTCGAGAGCATGTACAAGAACAAGAAGAAGATTACCTCGGCAGAAAACGTACAGCTACAGGTAGACCGTGGGGTTATCGCCTATATCCAGCACTATGACGACAACCAGAAGAAGGGCTACGGCTTCTGCCTCGACAAGTTCCAGGACAAAAAACTCGTGAGCCACCTCACGGCGACAGAGATACAATACGACACCATCTCCGACTCCAAGTACCACTGGAATTTGCGCAGTTGGAAGGTACGCAAACTACAAGGCATGAAGGAGCACATCACAAGCGGCGCACAGAAGGACACCATCATCACCATGGAACCTACCGACCTGGTATACTCCAAGGGACAGCAGGAAACCTTCACCAGCCCTGCCCTCAAGGAGTATATCTCCAAGCAGATAGACCGTGGCTCGGGAAATGTGGTACAATACCAAGTAGAATACCATAAGCGCATCGCCTCATCCTTCGCCTCCTTCATCCTGACCATCATCGGCGTGTCGCTCTCCTCACGTAAGCGCAAGGGGGGTATGGGACTCTCGCTGGGCATCGGACTGGCCCTCAGCTTCGGCTACATCATGCTGCAAACCGTATCGGCCACCTTTGCCATACAGGCAAACTTTCCACCAATGCTCGCAGCATGGATGCCCAACTTCATCTTCGCCATTGTGGCATACTTCTGCTACCGCAAGGCACCGAGGTAACAAAATCAAAAAATCAAGAATGAATAATTAAGAATTAATAATTACGCACAAGGATGACACCTGGTCGATAAAAAGGCGCAAGCCACATTATTAATTATTAATTATAAATTGTAAATTAAATTATGTATTTCGACGAATTAGATTTAAACGACAATGTGCTCGACGCACTCTACGACATGCGTTTCGACACTTGCACCCCTGTACAAGAGAGATGTATACCAGAGATATTAAAGGGTAATGATGTGCTCGGAGTGGCTCAGACCGGTACCGGCAAGACCGCAGCTTACCTCTTGCCCGTACTGAGCAAGATAGACGACGGCGGCTATCCCAAGGATGCCATCAACTGCGTCATCATGTCGCCTACTCGTGAGCTAGCCCAACAGATAGACCAGGCTATGCAAGGCTTCGGATACTATCTGGAAGAAGTGAGCAGCGTAGCTGTATATGGTGGCAACGACGGCAACCGATACGACCAGGAACTGAAGAGCCTTCGTATGGGAGCTGATGTGGTCATCGCTACTCCAGGCCGCCTCATCACCCACATATCACTGGGCAATGTAGACCTTAGCAAGGTGAGCTTCTTCATCCTAGACGAGGCCGACCGCATGCTCGACATGGGTTTCTCTGAGGACATCAAGACCATCGCCGCCAAACTGCCCAAGACATGCCAGACTATCATGTTCTCTGCCACCATGCCCGAAAAGATAGAGGAGTTGGCAAAGACCCTGCTCAAGAACCCAGTGGAAATCAAACTCGCCGTAAGCAAGCCTGCCGAGAAGATCAAGCAAGAAGCTTACGTTTGCCATGAAACTCAGAAGATGACGATTATCAAGGATATCTTCAAGGCTGGAGACCTAAAGCGCGTCATCGTATTCAGCGGCAGCAAGATGAAGGTGAAGCAGCTTGCAGCTGCTCTCCAACAGATAGGCATCAACTGTGGTGCAATGCACTCAGACCTGGAGCAGACTGAGCGAGACGACGTGATGTTCAAGTTTAAGAGCGGTCAGTACGACGTGCTCGTGGCTACCGACATCGTGGCTCGCGGCATCGACATCGACGACATCGAGATGGTCATCAATTACGATGTACCTCACGACACAGAAGACTATGTACACCGTATCGGCCGTACCGCCCGCGCCAACCGCGACGGCATCGCCATCACCTTCGTCAATGAGCAAGACATGTACTGGTTCCAGCAGATCGAGAAGTTCCTGGAAAAGGTGGTAGACAAGATGCCTTTACCCGAGGGATGCGGCGACGGACCAGAATACATCAAGCTAAACAAACCTATAAAAGGCAAGAAAGGAAGAGGCGGAAATGACCGTGGCAAAGGTGGAAATGGCCGTGGCAAAGGCGGAAATGGCCGTGGCAAAGGCGGAAATGGCCGTGGTAAGGGAGAGAGAAACGGCGAAAACCGTGAAAACGGAGAGAATGCCAACAAGAATACTAGTGCCAAGAGTCGCAGACAGAAAGACCGCGACCAGACTGCCCACAAGAAGCACAAGCCTAATAAGCCGCAACAGAATAACCAACAGGGCGAACAGCAGGGAACTCAGAATAAATCCCAGCAAGATGCTCAGAACGCTCAGCAGGGAGCCAAGAATACAAATGGCGAACAGCAGGAAAACCGCCGCAACAACAAGCGTCGCAACAATAAGCGCCGCAAAGGTGAGAATAACGGTGAGCCACGTAACAACCAGCGTCCTGGCATGGAAAACAATGTACGCCCAGGCAGCAATGGTCGTGGCAGAGGCGTAGACCAGAAAAAGGGCGACAAGCCTGCTCCTACTACTCGCAAACATACACCTATCGTCAATCCACAGAAGAAGGAAAATGTGGTGAAGAAATTCATCAAGAGCATCTTCGGATTCAAGAAATAATCCTAATTGATGCGATTGAAATTGCCGGAAAACGAAACCACCTGCAAAAGTCACTACGTTTGCAAGCAACCTGGAAAATGGCAAGACTCCTATAGCCCAAGGCCCTCTATGCCTTGGGCTTTCTCGTTTTATCTCCTCTTTCACTATATATATAATAAGGTGTACGCAAAACAAACAGGACACACGAAATCTAATCAAACGTTAAAAAGTTACTTTTTCCTACTTTTACCTTATTTTATCTTTCTTTTTGTTTGTTATTCCAAAGAAAATCTTTATCTTTGCAATCGCAAACAACAACAGAAGATTTTTTTTAACCAATAAAAGAAAAATAGATTATGAAAGCAGCAGAAGTAATTGCAAATCTTCAGCGAAGATTCCCTAATGAGCCAGAGTACATTCAAGCCGTTAGCCAGGTACTCGGCACTATCGAGGAAGAGTACAACAAGCACCCTGAATTTGAGAAGGCAAACCTCATCGAGCGCCTTTGCATTCCAGACCGTGTCATCGAGTTCCGTGTATCATGGGTAGACGACAAGGGCAACGTGCAGACCAACATGGGTTACCGCATCCAGCACAACAATGTGATTGGTCCATACAAGGGAGGTCTTCGCTTCCACAAGTCTGTCAACTTGGGCATCTTGAAGTTTTTGGCTTTCGAGCAGACATTCAAGAATTCTCTCACCACACTCCCTATGGGTGGTGCCAAGGGTGGTTCCGACTTCTCTCCACGTGGCAAGAGCAATGCAGAAGTAATGCGTTTTTGCCAGGCTTTCATGACAGAACTTTACCGTCACATCGGCCCAGACGAAGATGTTCCGGCAGGCGACATCGGTGTGGGTGGCCGTGAGGTGGGTTATCTCTTCGGCATGTACAAGAAGTTGACCCACCAGTTCCAGGGCATGTTGACAGGCAAGGGCCAGGAGTTCGGTGGTTCTCTCATCCGTCCTGAGGCCACAGGTTATGGCAACGTTTACTTCCTCCTCAACATGTTGGCTACCAAGAATATCGACATCAAGGGCAAGACCGTTTTGGTTTCCGGTTCAGGCAATGTAGCCCAGTACACCATCGAGAAGTTGATCGAGTTGGGTGCCAAGCCTGTTACATGCTCCGACTCCAATGGTTACATCTATGACCCAGACGGTATCGACCGTGAGAAGCTCGACTATATCATGGAGCTCAAGAACGTGGAGCGTGGCCGCATCAAGGAGTATGCCGAGAAGTACGGCGTGAAGTATGTAGAGGGTGCCAAACCTTGGTTTGAAAAGGCCGACATCGCTCTCCCTTCTGCTACCCAGAACGAGATTAACGAAGAGGCTGCCAAGGCTCTTGTCGCCAACGGCGTAATCGCAGTGAGCGAGGGTGCCAACATGCCGTCTACTCCAGAGGCTATCAAGGTATTCCAGGATGCCAAGATTCTCTACGCTCCTGGCAAGGCTGCCAACGCAGGTGGTGTAGCCGTATCGGGGCTTGAAATGAGCCAGAACTCCGAGCGTCTGAAGTGGAGCCGCGAGGAGGTAGACGCCAAGCTTCACGACATCATGAACGACATCCATGCCAACTGCGTGAAGTATGGTACAGATGCTGACGGCTACGTAAACTACGTAAAGGGTGCTAACGTAGCAGGCTTCTTAAAGGTAGCCAAGGCTATGATGGCTCAGGGCATCGTATAAAAAGTCCATCCCTATTTACACATATAAATATTAAGGGAGACAAACGCTAGATAAGCATTTGCCTCCCTTTTATTTTAACATTTCAAGGCGTTGGTTATTTTCATTCCTGATAGAAGAGCACAGCCTTGATATAGCTTTCCATCTTGACATCCTTGTGCTTTGCCAAGCGGTAATGTATAACCGCAAGAAGGAGCAACTTGACCAAAAGAGCCAACCCCAAACCTACGAGAAGGGCAAAGACTGTAGTAAGCATCGTGCCGCAAGCCCATACAGGCGACTTATCCGGGAATGCGGATAGCACCAAAACTGGCAATATCGTAAGGAATCCACCCACCGTCAACTGGCTACGCTTGGAACCACCCATATCCAATATAGCCTGACAATCGAAAAGATAATCGTCTAACTCCATGCGAGTAACATGATAGTCCTCCATCTTTGGGAAGTCCATGCGGTCGCCATACAAGGCTATCTTGCCTGTCACTTTATGCTCAAAATCATCGAAGAATTGCTTTTCTGGTTCTCTGATATTCATATTTGCTAGTTTAGTGTGAATATACCATGTTAATAAAAAAAAAGAAAACAGTGCCCCTATAAGCCGAGTTCTGTACCCCTTAAACAAGAGGTGCCTGTCATTTATCTAGTCCCAGAGTCACCCCTGGGCTCAAGCACTCTACCCTCCACAGTAGTCCGAAGACTTCGGACGAGCCGCCCTCCAACTGCGGTATACATGAGCTTACAGCTCCCAGACGGCACAGCCTGACAATCACTCGCCAGCTGGTGGTCTCTTACACCACCTTCTCACCCTTACCCGACACTACCCCCGCATGGATACGGGATAAGTTTCGGGCGGTCATTCTCTTCTGCCGACACCTACTGTCACCAATAGCTTCTAGTTTCGGAAGTGGGATGCCCTACGCTGCCCGGACTTTCCTCTCGCATCCCTAAGGATGCCAGCGACAGACCGAGGCACTGCTTTCGAACTGCAAAAGTACAAAAAAGAATCGACAACTAGACATAAATGGCACACTTTTTTCTGTTATCTTGCTCTTTCACTCGCAAATTACCTACTGTAAACCTCAAACAAGAACCATGTTCTGTTAAGATTTATTTAGCAATAAAACGATATTAATTCCGTATACAAATCTATCATTTCCTTAGAAAGTTTCAAATATTTGTAAAAATAGACATTTTCTTGTTTAATAGCCGTTAAAGTGTTAATTTGAAGTGTTAAAACGGAATAAATTTACATAGAGTTTCTAGCATTTCTCAAAAATTGCATCTATATTTGCAACCGAAAAGCCACGGCAGTCATCTTGCGACACACGCAGGCAGATGCCCAAGATGTCAGTCAACCTCAGTTTGGCATGATATTGGCTAAGGCTCACAACAGACTCCCAAAAGAGACTATATAAAAAGAGTAATAATTAAAATCGAAATAGACATGAAAAAGTTAACTAATTATGTAATTGCAGTGCTATGCGTAGGTTCGCTAGCATTCTCAGCAGGTGCTTTTATGAAGGTAAACGCTTCTACAACGGCAGCAGCCACAGCAGCACCAGGTCAACCTGTAGACTTGACATACGCAGCAGAGAAAGCTCTGCCAGCCGTAGTCCACATCAAATACGTACAAAATTCTAAGGTGAAGACCGTAGATGTACAAGACGACCCATTCGGAGGCTTCTTCGACCCATTCGGCTTCTTTGGCAATCCAGGCCAGGGCAATGGCGGCACTCGCAAGCAGCAAGTTCAGACTCCGAAGAAAGAAGCTACAGGCTCAGGCGTCATCATCAGCAGCGATGGTTATATCGTAACCAACAACCACGTGGTGGAAGGCGCAGATGAACTGACCGTCACCCTAAACGACAACCGTGAATACTCAGCTCGCATCATCGGAACCGACAAGAGTACTGACCTCGCCCTCATCAAGGTAGACGGCAAGAACCTTCCTACCCTACCTATAGCCGATAGCGAAAAAATCAAGGTGGGCGAATGGGTAATCGCTGTAGGTAACCCATTCGGTCTCAACAACACCGTTACAGCCGGCATCATCTCCGCCAAGGCTCGTTCGCTCGGTGCCAACGGTGTAGAGAGTTTCATACAGACCGATGCAGCCATCAACCGAGGCAACTCTGGCGGTGCGCTCGTCAATACACAGGGCGAGTTGGTGGGCATCAATGCCATGCTCTACTCAGAGACAGGCTCATACTCAGGCTATGGTTTCGCCATTCCTACCTCTATCATGAACAAGGTGGTGGCAGACCTCAAACAATATGGTAGCGTACAGCGTGTGATGCTCAGCATCCAGGGTAGCGACGTACTCAACTACATCAACTCCCAGAAGGACAGTGGCAAGGAGGTAGACCTCGGCACCAACGAGGGTGTATATATCGCCAAGGTAGACGAGGACGGCAATGGTGCTGACGCAGGACTGAAAGAAGGCGATGTGATTACCAAGGTAGACGGCAAGAGCATCACCAAGATGGCAGAGTTGCAGGAAGTATTGAATGGCAAGCGCCCGGGCGACAAGTTGTCTATCACCTATCTGCGCAACAAGAAGAGCCAGACCAAGACCATCACACTAAAGAATGCCCAGGGCAACACATCTGTTATCAAGAGCGCAGACCTCGACGTGCTCGGTGGAAACTTCCGCCAGATTACCGATGCACAGAAGAAACAACTCGGCATCAACTACGGCGTGGAAGTCATAAAGGTAAACAGTGGTGTACTGAAGGACTCAGGCGTATCTCGCGGTTTCATCATCCAGCGTATCAACGACAACAACATCACTTCGCTCGAAGATTTACAGAAGGCCGTAAAGAGCGCATCTACCAGCAAAGACCCAGTGCTCTATATTCAGGGCGTATGGCCTACAGGCAAGAAGGCTTACTTCGCTGTGCCTCTACAAAAGGACTAATTTTTACTTAAATTATTACAAAATAGCAGGTATTTTACAAAATATCTGCTATTTTTTTTGCTGTTTCAAACAAAAAGTGTATTTTTGCATGTACTTTAAAAGAATGCTACCATGAGACAACTGAAGATTTCAAAATCTATAACGAATCGTGAAAGCGCTTCGTTGGACAAATACCTCCAAGAAATTGGACACGAAGAGCTCCTTACTGTAGAAGAAGAAGTGGAGCTTGCTCAAAAAATAAGGAAAGGTGACAAGAGGGCACTAGAGAAGTTGACCAAGGCTAACTTGCGATTCGTAGTCTCTGTAGCCAAGCAATACCAAAACCAAGGGCTAAGTTTACCAGACCTTATCAACGAGGGCAACCTGGGGCTCATCAAGGCTGCCCAAAAATTCGACGAGACACGCGGTTTCAAGTTTATCTCGTATGCCGTGTGGTGGATTCGCCAAAGCATTCTGCAGGCCATCGCCGAGCAGAGCAGGATTATACGCCTACCCCTCAACCAGGCAGGCAACGTAACAAAGGTAAACAGAGAGCTCAATAAGTTTGAGCAAGAACATGAGCGCAAACCTAGCGTGGACGAAATGGCAGACCGTGTGGACTTACCAGAGGACAAGATTGTCGATGCCATGAAGGCGAACAACCATCACATTAGCATGGACGCCCCTTTCACCGAAGGCGAGGACGGTAGCCTGCTGGATGTTATGACCAACAACGATGCCCCCATGGCCGACAACGACCTCGAAAAGGAGTCGCTGCGCAAGGAGATAGAGCGAGCACTCGACTTGCTAAACGACCGTGAGCGCAAAGTGGTGACAGCTTTCTTTGGCATCGGAATGCCAGAGATGACCCTAGAGGAAATAGGTGCCAAATACGCCCTCACCAGAGAACGCGTACGCCAAATCAAGGAAAAAGCCATCAGAAGACTGCGCCACAGCACCAAGAACAAACTGCTGAAATCCTATCTGGGGTAATCGCTCTAGCGAGGCTCCCGGGCGGACGGAGGCTCACCATACACATTTATATAAATAGATAAAATGAAAATTTCAAAACTTACATGTGCGATATTGGCGACAGCAGCCGTCTGCTCATTGGCAGCCAACGCCAAGAACGAGGCTAAGACTGCCTATATATTCGGTCTCGCCACTTCATTCAATGACTCCACTGTCTATTTTACGAGCGTTCAGCAAGTAGACTCCGCTTACATTAACAGCAAGACTAAATTTCTGGCAAGCAGGGAAAACTACTCTTACCAATTGCGCGACTATCTGGAGCAGCAAGGTGCTGGCAACAGAACTTGCACCGTGATATTCGATACCGACCAGAAAAAGGCTGAAAAAAAATGGAGCAAAATATACGACCGTTACACCAAAAAGCCAAAGGCTAAAAAGGCAAAGAATGGTCAAAACATAGATGAGGCACCAACACCTTACCAAGTAAAGCTGATAGCCAACAACGACTTTATCTTCCAAGCTGTGGCTCCTACAGAAGAGTAAGAAAAACTTTCTTTTCACATATAAACTAATAACAGAGGGTGTGTCATTGATTATAATGACACACCCTCTTTACTTTCATATTTTTCGCTTCGGCAGCGAATACTTCTATGTCTTTTACTTCTTACTTCAAGTGCTCCTTGAACCATGTGGCTATTTGGCGAAGCAAGTGATTACGGGTATTACCTCCGAAGATACTATGGTTACGGTTGGTGTACCAAAGTTCCTTGAAGTCCTTGTCAGCCTGCACGAGTGCCTCTGAATACTCAAAAGTATTCTGTGGATGCACATTGTCATCAGCCAAGCCATGGCAGATGAGCAAGGCACCATGCTGCTGGCCAGCTCGCTCTATCGGGTTCACCTTGTAGCCCTCCTCGTTTTCCTTCGGAGTACGCATATAACGCTCGGTATAGACCGTGTCGTAGAATCGGTAGCAAGTAGGCGGTGCCACAGCCACGCCAGCCTTGAACACAGCACGTCCCTCGCTCATGCTCATCAAGGTATTGAAGCCACCGTAGCTCCATCCCCAGATACCTATGTTGTCCTTATCTACAAAGGGAAGGCTGCCCATATACAAAGCCGTCTCTACCTGGTCTTTCGACTCAAGGTCGCCCAAGCGGAGATAAGTGCATTTTTCAAACTCTGCACCTCTTCCGCCCGTGCCACGACCATCTACGCAGGCTACGATAAATCCCTCCTGCGCCAAATAGTAGTCGAAGGCACCACCGTTGCCCATACTTCCCGTACTCCAGGAATCAAGCACCTGTTGGTTGCCGGGACCTGAATACTGGAAAAGGATAACGGGGTATTTCTTGCTGGCATCGAAGTCTACAGGCTTCACCATCCAACCGTCCAACTTTACTCCCTCGGAGGTAGTGAAAGAGAAAGTCTCCCTCTTGCCCCAATTATACTGTTGCGTCTTCTCCAGCAGTTTCTTGTTGTCCTCCAGCATCTTGATAACCTTTCCCTTGTTGTTGCGCACCGTATATACGTATGGGTGGGCATAGCTGCTCCAGTTGTTTACAAAGTAGCGGTAATCTCCCGAGAAATAGGCAGCATTGGAGCCCTCCTCAGAGGTAAGCCGCTCCACTTTTCCATTCTTGTGGGCCACATATACCTGGCGGTCGTGGGCATTGATCATGGCTGCCTGGAAATACACATCCCCTGTTTTCTCGTCCATGCCATAGATGTCGGTTACATCATAGTTACCCTTCTCCACCTGGCGCACCAACTTGCCGTCCATATCATAGAGATAGAGGTGCATATATCCATCGCGGTCGCTGGGAATCAGGATATTCTTCTTGCCCACGATACTGTTCTCCACCACCTCTTCCTTTACAAACTTGGGCACGCTCTCCTGGATGAGTTGCTTGCTCTTTCCCGTGAAGGGATTCACTGAGTAGAGACGCATATCGTCCTGGTGGCGGTTCATGGTGTAGACGATGAGACTGTTGGCATCCGGCGAGGTCTTGATGCGAGGATAGTAACCGTCTGCATCCACAGGAACCTCCAGCGAGATGGTCTTCCCCGTCTTCATGTCGTAGCTCCAGAGGCTCACCTTCGAGTTGTCTTGTCCCGCCTTGGGATACTTGTAGGAATACGCTCCCGGATAATCGTGAAATTCGCTGCGAGCGGGTTTCGCTCCCTCGAAGAGCTGCAAGGAGTAAGTTTTCACCTCACTCTCGTCGAAACGAATCCATCCGAGCGAAGTACCATCAGCATTCCAGGCAAAGGCACGGTTGAAGCTGAACTCCTCCTCGTAGACCCAATCAGGAATACCATTGATAACTTCGTTGAACTTTCCGTCGCTTGTAACCTGCACCTCCTTTTCGCCGTCTGTCACAAAGATGTTGTTGTCTTTCACAAAAGCGATATGGCGAGAGTCTGGCGACCAAGTGGCCACTTGCTGGTTCTCGCCCTCCGAGAGTTTGCTGATAGTCTTCTTGGCGATGTCATAGATGAAGTACTCCGCCTTGAAAGAACGGCGATACACAGCCTTACTCTTGGTGTAAACGAGCATTTTCTTGCCGTCGGGGCTCATCACATAGCCCTCCACTTGCTCCATCGGAGCCTTGCTGGCCTCCACATCAAAGAGCACGGCAGTCTGCTTGCCGGTCTTAAAGGAGTAACTTACAATCTGCTTTCCATCGTTGCTGATGGAAGCATAGAGATCGGTACCCTCGATAGGATTGATACCTGTCACGTATGAGGCAGCAAACTCGCCCGAGGTAATGGCCTTCAGGTCCAGTTTCTCTGCCGCAGACATTACTGACGCCATCATAATCGTCGCTACAAAAATTGGAAATCTTTTCATGTATTGTGTTAATGCTGATAAATGCTATTTTTATATATGCAGTGCCCCGGTCTAATCTTTATGCAGTGCCTCGATGGGCGAATAGTCCTCGTCCTCAAGCAGCTGCTTTACCGTCACCTTGGGGTTGCACTTCACATAGGCCTGTATGGTCTTCACGTATTTAGTCTCAAATACATCCCGTCCCATCGCCTTGTTGACTGTCCACATGATTTTCCCCATGTGCAGGTCTCTGTCGAGTTGTGGACGAGTATCGAAATTATCCATCGGGTAAACGCTCAACAGGTAAAACGTCAGGCAATCGGGCACAATGTACTTCCGCTGCATCGTGGCACGCTGCTGCACCGTATAGTATTTCTTGTAGAGCGGATAATCTGCCCCCATGTACTTGTCGAGCGAGATGCCCACGCTGTGCTCTCCCACCACGATGCTCTGGTCCAGTGCACCTATCTGTGCATAGAAGTAAGGCTGCTGGAGTTCGGGCATCCATTCGTGCAATCGCCCAAAGGATGCCTTGAGCTGCTTGTTGATGTCATCCATGTTGGCATACATGACCTCGGCATCGGCTATCAGTGCCTGAAGGGTGGAATCCTGGTAAAACATCAGGAAGCGGTTGCTGATATTGGTATCTGTAATGGTACCTAGCTGCAGCATCTTCTCCACCAGCGTTCGGGTCTCTATGGGATAGTCGGTATTCATCTGCTGGAGCGCAGAGAAGTCGCCCGTGGTAAGGTACCTACTTTGCAGGCGGTCGTAACGCTGAACGGTAAGCGGGGAAAACACAGCCTCCTCACTCGGCTTGAACTTAAACTCGCAAGCCGAACAAAGCAGTAGCCACGCCACAATGAACATATAATCGAACAATCTTTTCACTTATATTCACAATCTTCTAGTTACGACTGCAAAAATAGCAAAAAATATTTTAAAATCAAAGTCTTTTAGCAAAAAAGTTTAAACTAAAAGCCAATAATGAACATTTGTCGTGCAAATTGCTCATTATTGGCTTATTCGTGCTCTGTTTTCCCGCCATCTGATGACATCATAAAACAGGCACTATTCTTCACTATCTGATGACATAAGAAACCGTGATGGGTTCCTCGATGCGTTTCTTCCAGTCCTTCAGCCACTGATACCACTCCTTCTCGCCCTTGAATCCGTAGGTCTCATTGGCACTGGTGTAGGCCAACTTGTAACTCAGCTTACTGGCAGTAGGCCTCACCACCTGGGTGTAACAGTCTTTGTTAGCTGGCTCTTGACTCACAAAGGCGGTCTGCGGCACATAGATGCCCAGGCCCACGGTCTCCAACTTGTGCTTTCCGTCATCCTTTCCCGTAGGCCAGTCGCTGCCATAACATCCGCGCAGTCCCTTTCCGTCGGCATACTCGCTAGACCCCTTCACGTTGATGAGTCCCGTGGCAAAGCGATAGTCGGACACATCCTTGTTGAAAGTCACATCCACGTCGAAGTCGCGATGACCTGCATAGATAGTATAGCGTATAGTGGCATTCACCGGCTTCAGCCCTGGGGCGGGAATCCAGCCATTGTCTACCACCTCTACGATGGCTCTCAATGGCCCCTCAGCAATGATGCGCTGCTCTTGATATTTCACATCATCGAAAAGCACCTGGTTCTTACCGTCCCATCCACGAAGGGCTCCCAAGCCATAAGTGTTACCTACCCAAAGGCAGTCGTCACCATAGCCTGCGGCTATCTGCTCATCTGTAGGATAGAACTGGGTGTCGTAGATAACCAGTCCCTTGTTCACCTTTCCATAGAGGTCGATGGTCTGACGGTTGTCAAAGTACACACGCATCGCCACCAAGTCGCTCTCGAAACAGGCACCGTGCGAGTGCACATAGTGGTAGCAGTCTTTGGTCTTCTTGTCGAAGGAGATGCTGCGCAGATAGATGTCCTGCTTGTTCTTGGCCAGTTTCTTGTTCTTGCTGGGCAGGCAAAGTTCGGCAAAGGTGCGGGCGGGGTAGTCGGTCTGCTGCCCGTCGGTAAACAGCTGGATATGGTAATCCTTGGTTTCCTTCTTGCCGAGGTCCACGAGGAAGCAGAGCTCGTCGTTGGTACAGTCGCGGTTGGTATCGTCGAGCTGAGAGGGGATTTCCTTCCCGTCCACGGTCACCACAGCCCGCTGGATGTCGCCATACCTACTGATGTCGATTACCACCGGCTCATCCGTCCTAGCCATCTTTGACGGGTTAGACACCGTCAGGTTGAAATTGGCTTGCGCCTGGGCAGACAAAGCCATGAGCGATGCCAGTGCCACCATCATTTGTTTCTTCATCATAGATTTTGTTTTATAAGATTTTGTTGTTTTGTCTTGGGGCATATCAGAATTTGTCTGTTCTGTGCCAGAGTTTCCTTGTATTATATCAGAGTTGCGAGAAATACTTTTTCCCCTTGGCGTAGTATTGCCAGAGTATCGAGCATTCATATACTTGCGGCACACGCTCCTCTACCCTGCCTGCCTGTATCTTCTTCCGGTCTTCATCGAAATCGTGTTTCCATTCATTGAATGCCTTGCGCGCCCTAATGATAGCCTTGAAGTCGCCCCAGTTACGCTTGAGCAGGAGCATTTCAAAGGCTGCCAGATAGTCTAGAAACATCCTCATGCGCATCACGGCGGGCAGTTCCTTGTCGCTCAAGTTCTTGTACAGCATCGTCAGGTTGTTCCTGAAGTTGAGGTAAGTCTTCATGGGGTTGCTCTTTGGCAAGGTACCTCCCCCTACATGATACACTTTGCTCTCGGGGATACAATATATCTGGCGGCCCATAAGGCGCAAGCGCCAGCAGAGGTCTATTTCCTCGTTGTGCGCGAAGAAACGTCCATCCAATCCCCCGGCATTCCAGTAGTCCTCGGCCCTCACCATCATGCAGGCTCCCGTAGCCCAAAGTATTTCCTGCTGATAGTCATATTGCCCGTTATCACGCTCCACGGTGTCGAAGATGCGTCCCCGGCAGAACGGATAGCCATACTTGTCGAGAAAGCCCCCGCATGCCCCGGCATACTCGAAGCTGTGTTTGTCGTATTCCGCCAACAGCTTGGGCTGGCAAGCCGCCACTTGCGGATGTGAGTCCATAAACTCGATGAGCGGCGTGAGCCAGTGATGCGACACTTCCACATCACTGTTCAAGAGCACGTAATACTCCGCCTCTATCTGCCTGAGGGCCCGGTTGTAGCCCTCGGCAAAGCCGAAATTCTGCTCCAGTACAATGGTCTTCACCTGCGGGAACTGAGTCTCCAGGAGATGCATTGACTGGTCTGACGAGCAGTTGTCCGCCACCCATATCTCGGCATCCTGCCGTGAATACTCCAGCACATTGGGCAGATACTTGGCCAGCATCCCCTGTCCGTTCCAGTTTAATATAACGATTGCTACTTTTGTCATTCTTCAGTCAGCTTATTGTTCCCTTTCAACCTATTGTTTTCTTTCAGCCTATTGTTCAAGAGGTTGGTAAATTCATAGTTCTTGAGCCCCCAGCGCGGAGCCACGAGCAGTTCCTTGGGCGACTGGCTCACGAATCGTTCCAGCACCAAGTCTTTACGCAGCAGCTGAATGTATCTCACGATGACATCCACATACTCATCCACTGTATATACATGGAAGGGAGTCTGGGCATATTCCTGCGCGAGTCTTGTACCCTTGATGATCTGCATCTGATGTATCTTCAGTATGTCGAGTGGAAGCGACGAGATGACGGGAGCCTGACGCAGGCTCTCCTCAGCGTCCTCACCTGGCAACCCAATGATGATATGTCCCCCCGTCAGGATGCCCCGCCGATGGGTGCGCTCCACGGCATCACGACTGCAGGCGAAGTCGTGCCCCCGGTTGATGCGCCGCAGGGTATCGTCGTTCGCACTCTCGATGCCATACTCCACAAGCACGAAGGTACGGCGGTTCAACTCCTCTAGATAGTCGAGCAACTCATCGCTCACACAGTCGGGGCGAGTGCCAATGACTATCCCCACGACATCCTCCACCCCGAGAGCCTCCTCGTACATCAGCCTCAGTTGGTCTACCTCGGCATAGGTATTGGTATACGCCTGAAAATAGGCTAGGAACTTCATGTCAGGATATTTCCTGGAGAAGAATCGCTTGCCCTCTTCCAGTTGCTCAGTGATGGATTTCTTGCGGTTGCAATAGCTCGGATTGAACGTGCGGTTGTCGCAGTAGGTGCAACCGCCGCTCGACAGCCTCCCGTCGCGGTTAGGACAAGAAAAGCCTGCATCTATCGAAATCTTCTGTACCCGGAAGTCAGGAAACTGCTTCCGAATCCATGTACCAAAGTCATTGTAATATCCAGACACCTTGTTTTTATTTATAAATTATACATTTACACCAGTTCGGCCTTCAGCGCAGTCTTGTCGTGATTAAAGTCGCCGAGACGAACCTTGATGAGCTGATTGTCATATTCCTCTTTGGCGAGTGCCGGCGGCAGTTCCACCCTTATATAGTTCTTGGTGAACCCATGCATCGCCTTACCCCTCGGTGCCTTCTCAAAGAGCACCTCGGCCTCAGCCCCGATGTATCTGGCATAAAATTCCTGGGTCTTGCGGTCGCTCAATTCCAAGAGCCGCTTAGACCGAAGTTTCTTGTCCTTGTCGCTCACCACATACGGTATCTTCAGGGCAGCCGTGCCAGGACGTTCCGAATAGGGGAACACATGGAGCTGGGTGACAGGCAGACTTTCCAGAAACTCATAACACTCCTCGAAGCATTCAGGTGTCTCTCCCCTACAGCCCACCATCACATCCACACCGATAAAAGCATCGGGCATTTTCTCCTTGATGAGATTCACCTTATGGGCGAAGAGCGCCTTGTCGTAGCGGCGATGCATCAGCTTGAGCACCTCGTCGCTGCCGCTCTGCAGGGGTATATGGAAGTGAGGCATAAAGGCACGGCTTCCGGCGCAGTAGTCGATGAGGTCATCGTCGCAGAGGTCAGGCTCCAGACTGGAGATGCGGTACCGCTTGATTCCCTCCACCTGGTCCATAGCCTTCACGAGGTCGATAAACCGCTCATGGGTAGTCTGTCCGAAATCACCGATATTCACACCCGTAATGACGATTTCCTTGCCCCCCTCGCTAGCCGCTTGCTCGCACTGGGCCACCAGCGACTCTATGCTAGGATTGCGAGAGTTGCCGCGGGCGAAAGGAATGGTGCAGTAAGTACAGTAATAATTGCATCCGTCTTGCACCTTCAGGAAGTAGCGGGTGCGGTTGCCACGAGAGCAGGAAGGCTGGAAGGTCTTGATTTCCTTAGTCTTCACACTATGGTGCTCATGGAGGGCATCGGCCGCCTTTTCACGCGCACATTCTCCAGCGGGCAAGCCATTCTCGGCAGCAAACTTCTGTGCCCAAGCATCGCTGAGATATTGTATCAAGTTGGCCTTTTCATTGGCACCAAGCACCAAGTCTACACCTTCTATCTTGCTCACGTTCTCCGACTCCAACTGTGCGTAGCATCCCGTCACCACGACAAAGGCCCCAGGGTTCTCACGCACCATACGATGGATGGCCTGACGGCACTTGTGGTCGGCCACCTCGGTTACAGAGCAGGTATTGATGAGGCAAATATCAGCACGCTCCCCTTTCTTGGCAGTAATGACGCCCATGTCTTCGAGCATCTTCCCAAAGGTGGAAGTTTCCGAGAAGTTGAGTTTGCAGCCCAGCGTGTAGTAAGCTGCCAGTTTGCCTTGAAAGGCACTTGAATCTATCATAAAGTATAATCCCTTTCTTTAAGTTTCGGAAGTAAAATCCCTTCCTTGTATTTCTTTCTTTACAAAAACATGGCAAAGATAAGAAAAAAAAATGGAATCAGCAAATTCTCCTGTATGTTTTTCACGCCAGCCCCTATAGGGTATACATACGAAAAAACCGCCAGACCAAAGCCCAGCGGTTGTTTCTCTCATTTTTCGTTCGTAAAAGTAATTCTAAATTACTTAGCAGAATCAGCAGCAGCTGTATCAGCAGCAGCAGTGTCAGCAGCAGCTGTATCAACAGCTACAGTGTCAGAATCAGCAGAAGCTGCGTTCTGAGCAGTTTTGTTACCACAAGATGCGAAAGAGATAGCTGCGATAGCTACGAACATTAAAACTAATTTCTTCATTTTCTTTGCTTTTTAAATCTGTAAAACAATCATTTGTTTATTAAAACGATGCAAAGGTAAGTATTTTTTCGATATGTTGTTCTTTTTTTGGTGACTTTTTTTTGCGACATTTTGTAACTAATTTGCAAACACCTAAAAATCAACATCTTACAGACTGCTAACAAAGGTTAAAGTTTTTAGCTCGTTGGAGAACGGCCGTTTTTTAACACTTTCAGCGCATTTCTTAAGTTTTCTATTCATAGAAAGTTTTCCTCGAAAAAGCCCTTTTTCACCTGCATATTCCAAATGGTTGCTGCTCTTTATATTATATAATGTACGCGCGAAGGCAGACAGCAGTAAGTTCTATCACTCCTTCACTACTGTTGCCTTACGGATGATAACATCCTCCAGCGGACGGTCATTGTTATTTTTATCAGTAGCTACATTCTGTATCTTATCCACCACGTCCATACCTTCAAGCACTTCACCGAAGACCGTGTATCCCCCATCGAGATGAGGTACCCCACCATACTTCACATAGCCTTCCATTACCTGCCTGTTAGGTAACACATAGGCCTTGTCTTCCCGCTTCTCTTTCTCATAAGTATACTCTATCTGGCGAGCCGAGAAGTTTCTGCCCCAGGTAATATAGAAGTCGCAGGGAGCAGAGGCAAACTGAGGGTTTTCTTCGTCACCCTCACGAGCCGCACAGAGTTGTCCGCGCTTATGGTAATACTTCGGATAGCGTATCTCGGCTGGCACCGTATAGGCAGTGTCAAACTTCTCCTCTTTTCCAGGCGTCACCTTTCGAGTAGAAGGGTCACCAGCCTGCACCATGAAGTTCTTGATGACACGGTGGAAGATACATCCAGTATAATAGCCATTTTTCACCCACTTCAAGAAATTGTCGCGATGGAGCGGCGTGTCGTTATAGAGGGCTATACGAATATTTCCCAGCGTAGTCTCCAGCAACACCTCCGGACAAGTCTTGTCCTGGTGTACGGCAGCCGTATCCGCTCCCTCCACGCAAACACCCTTACGCAGCTCCACTTCCTTGGGCCATGTCGCCCTCTGGGCATCAGCACGCAGACTAGCTCCCCACAGGCCGATGCCTATCAGTATCCATACTATCTTGTTCATATCTCTCATTTAGTTTAGAAATCAGACAATCCTTTACAAAATTTCTCAAAACTTCCTATACTTCCTCCACAATTTCCTGCATATCCTTGCGCTTCTTCTCGCTTCGGGGGCAGTCGTCGGCAATATGGCCTATCGGAACAATGACCACAGGCTCGAATCCCTCCCGATAGAAATGCTGGTGCACGATGGCAGGATCAAAGGCACACACCCAGCAGGTACCCAGCCCACGCTCAGTGGCAGCCAGACAGAGATGCTCGGCGGCGATGGCCACATCAATGTCGCCATGAGGCTTGCTGTCATACTTGCGCACCCAGTTCTCCTCCACGTTCTTCAGACCCACGATATACATCGGAGCCGTCTTAAACCAAGGACGGTCATAAGCCTCCTGCAACTTCTGCTTCGCCTCCTCCGAACGCACGATGAGCCAAAGCCAAGGTTGCTTGTTGACAGCCGACGGCGCCAGGCGCACACACTCCATAACATACTCTACATCCTCCTGAGCCACTGGCTCAGAGGTAAACTTGCGAGCCGAGAACCGGTCTTGGCTCAAAGACAACATATTCTTCATTTTCTTTTCAGTTTGTAAAATAAATATTTTAGAACCGGAACTGCAACTGGGCATCCACCAAATTATAGTTATGGTCGTTGAGTTTGCGGTCGTTCACACGCACGTACGATACAGTAAGCCATAGCCGTTTGTCGAACATATAGTCGGCAGCCAACTCATACTGGGTCTTGGCAGAACTCCACTCGGCAGCCGGGCGATACACCTGGCAACGCCCCTTTACATGCACCTTCTCCTTCTTGATGGGAGCGATGACAGCTACATATCCACCATCCGCCTTGTTGCCATACTTAGAGAGCGAGCAGTCGGTGGTACTGCCGTCATTGGCAGTAGCAAAGCCCTCACCCGTACTATGGATATACTCCGAACGGAATGTCCAGTCGCCTACCAGATATTCGGCACTTAGCGCATACCTGTGCTGCGGCAGGCTGCGCACACCGCTCTGCTCCTTACCCGTCTGCCCATCCGTCCAGGTTCCCTTGCGGGCATAAGAGCCTTCCCATCCAAACACGCCCAGACGCATACCCTTGACGGGAGCCACCCAGAAGGTACCTATCACATTCTTGCGCTGGTCTACGTCCTTTACGTTGATGCCCTGTCCGTTCACCACAGAGATGGCATAATGCAACAACGGCTCTCCGCCCCGGTTTCTTCCCCAGTCTCCATTCAGCTGCACACCGATGTCACGGCCATTGCTGGAATGTATTCCCGCCCTGTCTGTATAGCCAGCCAAACAATCTATAAACTCGCAGCCGCCCATAAACTTATTGTCTATGGGATGATAGATGCTCTCGAAGGTGAAAGGCACGAGAAACTGTCCCACGCGTACCTGTGCGTAAGGGCATTTCTGCCATTCCGCAAAGAGGTCTAGCATGCGGGGCGAACTGGCTATCGTAGAGGTATTGCCACTGATTTGGAATTGTGTCTTCCAATAAAAATCCTTCGCCACCTTACCGTCGAGCGCCAGGCGCACAAAACGGAAGTCAAAACCATTCTGACTATTACCGTCGGGCGAAGATGCCTGATACCTGGCAATACCAAATCCGCTCAGTCTCACGTCGTGAATCCAACTGTCTCCATTGCCTTCCGCATGAGAAGCCAATGCCATGGCGCACAAGGCAGCGCCCACTCCCACTCTCTTATAATTTATCATAATTGTTACAATCTAATTCAGCTTCCCAACGGCCTCCATATCAAATGAAGCCTATTCTATCACCCACCTCGTGATATTCCTCTCCTCCTTCACACTGAAGTTGATGCCTACTTTTACTATCTCCTTGCCACTCATCTGAAAGGCATCGGCATAGTGATGGGCGTTGATTTGGTCTAGAGCCTCCTCTGCCGTTTTGTCGAACTTCAGTTCCATGACAAAGACATGGTCTTGAGTCTCAAGCGTGATGTCTGTCCTGCCCTTCGCTGTACGCTGCTCCACCTGAATGCGGTAATCCGTGAGCAAGGCGAAGATGACATAGAGCA
>CAVDKC010000021.1:0-29451 GCA_963609615.1 Oribacterium sp. | reverse complement strand
TGAGCAGGGTATTCTGTAAACATTTTTCTTTCCATATAACACTGCTACGGCAGGGAGCTGGCTCTCCCTGCCGAGGAAAAAATATCTCCCTGCCGAGGAAAAAAGTTTTTTCTGCCGTAGTAATTTTCAAAGTGGGGTATGCCGCTTGAATACAGGCAATGCATCGGGCTCGCCCATGTAATAAAAAAATCACATACAAGACGGATATCCACATATACCTTGGCGAAAACGAGACGACTCCCGATGAACGGCAAGTTAATCTTATTTAACGAAATTTTCCCGGTCCTTTCAAGCAATGTTTCGAGGCTTCAGCCATTTAATAGATAGACCACGGGGAGAAGGTTATGGAGCTCCAATCCCCCACGTGTGCCTATCATTCATAACAACGAAACAAAAAGAAAGAAAGGAATACAGAAGTATGAGAAAAATAGTCTTTTCATGGATGGCTCTTGCCATGATGCTCATGGGAGCCATATCGCTGCAGAGCTGCTCTGACGATGACGGCTGCAGCAACTGGAGCTACAACTTGCCCAACGCCCTCGTTACCGTAAAGCAGAACGGCAACGACACTTACCTGCAACTGGACGACCAGACCACCCTGCTCGCCAAGAACCTCAACAAGCCTTATGGCGACAAGCAGGTGAGAGCACTCGTTAGCTATAACGTGCTCGGAGAGAAGGCCGATGGCTACAACCAGGTGGTGAAGGTAAACTGGATGGACAGCATCCTGACCAAGAAGCCTGTACCTACGCTTGCCACTGAGGAGGAGAACAAGGCGAAGTATGGCGACGACCAGGTAGACATCGTACGCGACTGGGTAACCGTGGCCGAGGACGGCTATCTCACGCTCCGCTTCCGTACCTACTGGGGCGGCGTGAAAACGCACAATATCAACCTGCTCTACGGCGTAAACCCAGAGAATGCTTACGAGGTGGAACTGCGCCACAACACCAACGGCGACCCTCAGATGCGCTGGGGCGATGCCCTCGTAGCCTTCGACCTCAACGACGTACTGCCCGACACTGACGGCAAGACCGTGAAGATGACCATCCGCTGGAAGTCGACCAACGGCGACAAGAAGGTGGAGTTCGACTACTGCTCACGCAAGGCCATCACCAGCAAGAACATGCTGAATGGATTCTCCCAGCCTACGGCTTGCAAAATGAAGTAAGCCAAAAACCTATCCCCCTGCAAAGGGAAAAAGAAAATATCCCCCGCTAATATTTGGTAATCTCGTTTAAATGTCGTACCTTTGCTCGACTTTTTAAACGAGATTATTATTGATACATATTTATGGGCAATATTTCGACTTCTACAACCAAGACCAAACATCATTACCGGCAGTTGCTCAATATCGGCATCCCTATCATCATCGGACAGCTGGGCACCATCGTGCTGGGCTTTGCCGATACGCTCATGATAGGACATCACAGCACACAGGAACTGGCGGCAGCAGGACTCGTAAACAATATTTTTGCGCTCGTGCTCATATCCTATATGGGCTTCTCATACGGTCTTACCCCCATCATCGGCCGTCTGTACGGCATGGAACGCACTGAGCTGATAGGACAGAAGGTACGCAACTCGCTCTTCGCCAACATGGCGGTGGGCATCGTCTTTACCCTGGCTATGATTATCCTCTACTTTAACCTCGACCGCATCGGACAGCCGGAGGAGCTTCTCTCGCTTATCCGCCCCTACTTCATCGTGAATCTCGTCTCGGTGATGTTCGTGGGCGTATTCAACACGATGAAGCAATTTCTCGACGGTATCGCCCATACCAAGGTGGCGATGTGGGTGATGATAGCCGGCAACATAGTCAACATCCTGGGCAACTGGCTGCTCATCTACGGCGTAGGTCCTGTGCCCGAACTGGGACTGCTCGGAGCAGGTATCTCTACCATGGCAAGCCGCATCCTGATGGCGGTGGCGATGGTGGCAACTGTATGCGGCCAAAAAGCCTTCAGGAAGTATAGGCACGACATCTGGACGAGCCACACCAACAAGGCAGACTTCAGGGAGATGAACCGCCTGGGCTGGCCTGTAGCACTGCAACTGGCAATGGAGTCGGCTGCATTTACGCTGAGCTGCGTAATGGTGGGCTGGCTCGGCACCATCCCATTGGCTGCCCACCAGGTGATGATTACCATCTCGCAACTCTTCTACCTCGTATTGTCGGGCATGGCTTCGGCGATGGCGATACGCGTGAGCCACTTCGTAGGCCAGAAAGACTTCGTGGCAGTGCGGCAGAATGCCAACGACGGTTTCCGCCTCAACCTGCTCTTCTCGCTCGTCATGGGCTTGCCCGTCCTCCTCTTCCGCCATCAGATAGGCGGACTCTTCACCGACAATGCCGAGGTACAGGAAATCGTAGCCATGCTCATCATCATGCTCATGGTATACCAGTTTGGCGACGGCCTGCAATACAACTTTGCCAACGGTCTGAGAGGCATCGCCTGTGTCAAGCCGATGGTAACCTATGCCTTCATCGCTTACTTCGTCATCTCACTGCCCATGGGCTATACGCTCGGTTTCCCTTGCCATCTGGGCATTCTGGGCATCTGGATAGCCTTCCCGTTCGGACTGACTGCCGCTGGCATTCTCTACAGGCACCGGTTTCTGAAGGAAGTGAAGAGGATGGAAAAAAGGGAATAAATAGATATAACAAAAAGCGAGGTTAGAATTCCCCCAAAAAAGAAATTCTAGCCTCGTTTTCCGTTAATTCAAACTTCCTTGCTGTTTCTTATCTTCATAAATAGAAACAGCCAATCCTGTCAAAGCAACAAGGATTACAAATGCAAAATTATAGTTACACCATCCATTATTTTGCGAAATCTGCGAGACTCCTTACTCAGCAGCTTCCTGCTCAGCGCGGTCGTCCACGTTATCGCCCTCTGTAGGAGCGAGCACAGACTTGAAGTCGGTGATGCCATACTTGGCAAGGATGTTGTACCACTGGAGGAGCTTCTTGATGTCGCTGTCGTGTACACGGTCACGGTCGTAGTTAGGGAGCACCTCTGCGAAGTAAGCGTGCAAGTCGTCGGCAGGAGCCTTCTTGTAATTGAAGCTGCTTGGCTTGCCCTCTTCCTTCTTGCTTACGCTGTCGAGTACCTCATACAATGGCACCTCGTCAGCATCTGTATACATAGCGATGTCGCCAAGGCTCGTCACACGGTCGGTGGCGAAAGCAGGAACACGCTTGTGAGTCTCGTCGAGTGTCTCGACGATCAAGTTTCTGTTACCTCTAGACACCAGTTTGTAAAGGCCTGGCTTGCCTGCGATTGAAAGAATTGTTTCCATTGTTATTTTCTTGTTCTTATTTTATTTTTATGATTATCTCATTGATTTGTTTCTCCAGGTCGCTCCAGCCGTCGTTTACTATCTCGAAGTGGGAGCGAGCCACGAGTTCCTCCTGTGGCAATACGGCATCTATCCATGCCTGTGCCTTCTCTGCCGTGATATGGTCTCGCTGCATAATGCGCTCCAGGCGAATGCTCATGGGAGCCGTGACACATACCACATAGTCGAAGTGGGTGCGCTTGTCGAAACTACTATCGAAGAGAATGGCACTCTCGCACCAGTCGCATCCGCTCTGCTCGAAGTCGCGGGCCACGGCAGGATGCACCACATCATTGACCGCCTGCTTGTTGGCCTCACTAGCCAGCAGAAACTGGGCCAGGACGGGTTTCTGCAAATGGCCGTCAGCATCATACACTTCCTCACCTACCAACTGCTTAAGGCGCAGCTTCAGGTCTGCATCCGAGGCCATCAGGCGCTTGGCACCTGCATCACAGTCATAGACTTTCATTCCCTGGGCTTCCAGTAAGCGGCACACATAACTCTTGCCGCTGCCTATGCCACCCGTAATAGCCACCCTCATTATAAATTACAAATATTAAATTATAAATATCACTGCTGTTCCAGCAGATAGTCTACCGTCTGTATGTCCAGCCGAGCCTTGCTCACCGAGCGCGGTACACTGCGCAACTGCAAGGTACACTTGTCTGAAGGATTGCTTATCAATTCATTGTAGTCTACCACTACTTTAAACTGGCTTGGCTTGATGGTACGGAAGAGGCTGGCACCTACGGTAAACCGCACCGTCACCTTAGACGGGAAGGTACGCATCACCATGTTGGCAGGCATATTGATAGCCTCGATAGGCACATCCACCGTCTCCTCTGTAAGTACATCGGGGAAAACCCCCAGACGCACCGTCTGCGGCACTATCTTGATGCCCCTCACCTTCTGGATGCGCACCGTGCGATGGATGGTATCCGAAAGGTTACGCAGATTAAACGGCTCTATCTCCACCGACTGCACCTGGTCTAGCAAATGCTTGTTGGCATATACCGTCACCATACTCGGATAAAACTCCGTATGAGCCAGATAATAACTCTTGCTCGTCGTAATCTTACCTCTGAACACGACAGGCACACGCTTGCTGGAACCATAGGTGAAATAGAAGTCAAACTTAGTAGGCTTCATCTGCAGCAGCTTGGTGGAACTATAGAGTTGCGCCGCAATCTGTCGCTGCACATCGGCTGCCGGTATCACGCCCTGCTCCTTGTCGTCGTCTGCATAGGTGGCAAAACGAAACGACAGTGGCCGAAAGTTCATGCCCAGGGCATAGGTGATGAGCGTAAACCCCTTATCGCGCAGCGTAACATGCACCGTATCAGGCAATTCGCCCGTAATCACGGCATTGCGCGGCGTGCCCGTCAGCTGCACAGGGATAGCGTATTCTCTCTCCATCGTCTCATTGAGCGTCATCATGAGCCAGAAGATGCCGCTGAGAGCGAGAAAGAACAAAAAAATCAGAAACTCCTTATTCAGCCCACTGAACAGGAAGTTTCTGACCGTTCTCAATATGCGCCAAATATTATGCATTAGGAGTCTGACTGGCAGCATCTGCAAAGACGTACCCCTTGGCTACGGTGATAACCACGCCACGAGCTATCTCTACATCCACCGTGTTGGCCTCTATGTCTACACGCTTTACGGTGCCGTACACTCCGCCACCAGTTACCACCTTGGTGCCTTCGGCGATGGAATTCTGGAACTTGCGTATCTCCTTCTGCTTCTTCTGCTGAGGGCGAATCATGAAAAACCACATGATGACGAAGATGGCCACCATCATGATGAGGAAACTCATGCTACCGCCACCGGCAGCGCCTTGTGCTTGTAATAATAAATTTGTCATGTCTTATTAAATGTATTTATCCTTATTGCTTTTATTCTTCACTATTATTTAATGTACGCGCGTCAGTATCGTACCCGCCGTGAGGGGCATGCCGGTGAGAACCCTTGTGCTCTGGCAGTACCTTGCCGATGATATTACGGTCGATAAGCAAGCGTGCGATATTGTCGAGCATGCCGTTCACATAGCCGCCACTGCGATGGGTACTGTATACCTTGGCGAGATTTACGTACTCATTGATGGTTACGATGGCAGGAATACCTGGGAAGTTGACCAGCTCGGCAATGGCTATCTGCATGATGACTACATCCATATAGGCCAAACGGGAGAAATCCCAGTTTTTGGTAGCGTCGCTCATGTAGCGCTGGTAAGTATCGCCATTGAGCAATGTGGCACGGAAGAGCTTGCGTGCAAATTCCTTGTCCTCTGTGTCCTTGTATTCTGGCAACAATGGCTGGTTGGCTTTCCCGGAGCTGTCAAATCGCTTGATGGTCTTCAGTACAAAGGTATCCACGATGTCCTTGTCGTCGTTCCAATAGAGCGAACTCTCCTCCAGCATGGCATCCAGGTCTTCATTGTGCTGGATAAACTGCTTGTAGGCTCTGCGCCAGAACTCACGGTCCTTACTATAGTCATCCTGTTCAGACTCTTGGTCGGATAAGGGTTTGTCGCTCATGTAGTCGGCATATAGGTCGCTGGAAATGATAGCCGTATAAATCTTGCGAACCTGCTCAATATCCTCGTCCCAAGTGGAGTGCTTCACCTCTATCCAGTCTGTGAGCATTCTGTTCTCCTCCAGCTGCATAGCGAATCTATTGAAAGCGAAACGAGACGAAGGCTCCTGCAATCCCTCACGCTCGGCACGGGCCACTGCTACATCATAGTGCTTGCGAGCCTCCTTTGTAACGGCCACAATGAGCTGCAGCATATAGTTGTACAAATCGTACGACTTGGAGAGGCTAAAGAGCAACTCTTTCTCGGCAGTATCGATATTATGGCCACTGTTCTGATAGTATGCATAGGTCAACTGCACAATCTTACGTCTTATCAAATCCCTATTAATCATTCTCTAATAATTTAAAAGATTTATCTACATTAATTTCTAAAACACTGCAAATTTAAGCATTTATCTGTTAACAGCCAAGAAAACGGGGGATAATTTCTATATTTTTAAGGTTAAAAGCAAGTTTCTGCCCATTTTTACTTTTCCGACTGCATTTTTCCCTCCAAATATTTGCTCAATCCAAATAAAAGCAGTAATTTTGCAGCCGCTTTAAGCAAAGCTAATCCGTGTGATGGCGAGTTAAGGCAATAATTATTAAAAACAACTTAATTTAGAGTAACACAAAATGAAAGAGATTAATGTAACAGGTCAGAAGCGTACAGACCTTGGCAAGAAAGCTTCTAAAAATTTGCGTAAGGAAGGTTTTATCCCTTGCAACCTCTATGGTGAGAAGAAGGGCGAGAACGGTGCTCCAGAGGCATTGTCGTTCGCAGTTCCTTTCTCTGAGTTGCGTAAGGTAATCTACACTCCTCACGTATACGTTATCAACCTCGTTATCGACGGTGAGAGCCACACTGCTATCATGAAGGAGATTCAGTTCCACCCTACTACAGACGCTCCTCTCCACGTAGACTTCTACGAGGTGAACGACCAGAAGCCTATCACTATCGGTATCCCAGTGAAGTTGGTAGGTCTCGCACAGGGTGTACGCGACGGTGGTCGTATGAACCTCTCTATCCGCAAGATCAACGTTACTGCTCCATACCAGCAGATTCCTGAGCACCTCGACATCGATGTTACTGCATTGAAGATTGGTAAGAGCATCAAGGTAGGCGACCTCTCATTCGAGGGTCTTGAGCTCGCTACAAGCAAGGCTGTAGTAGTTTGCTCTATCAAGATGACACGTAACGCTCAGCTCGCTGCTCAGCAGGCTGACGCTGCAGGTGAGTAATCAGTGACTACTCCGTGTTTTTACAAACCGGAATAAAGCATATTCAAACATTGGACAAATATTTGATTTGTGGGCTTGGCAATCCCGGCGATGAATACGCCGAGACCAGGCACAATACAGGATTTATGGTATTGGACGCTTTTGCTAAAGCGTCCAATATTCATTTTGAGGATAAGCGATATGGCTTCGTAGCCGAGACTTCCATCAAGGGGCGCAAGGTATTCCTGCTGAAGCCTACCACCTTTATGAACCTTAGCGGCAATGCGGTGCGCTACTGGCTCAACCAGGAGAAGATAGACCAGAGCCGCCTGCTCGTTATCAGCGATGAGCTGGCTCTGCCGCTCGGGGCCTTCCGCCTCAAGGCTAATGGCAGCAACGGTGGGCACAACGGTCTTGGACATATCCAACAGCTTATCGGACAGAACTATGCCCGTCTGCGCATGGGCATCGGCAACGACTACGCCCGCGGCGGACAGATAGACTGGGTGCTCGGCAAATACAACGAGGACGAGATGAAGCAACTACAACCGGCCATCGACCTCGGCGTGGAAATCATCAAGAGTTTCGTATTGGCGGGCATCGACAACACGATGAACCAGTTTAACAAGCTAGGAAAGAAATAAGATGAAGGAAAGCGCAAGAATAGACAAGTGGCTCTGGGCAGCCCGCATTTTCAAGACTCGCAGCATCGCCGCCGATGCTTGTAAGAACGGGCGTGTCACCATCGGTGGCGTCAACGTGAAGCCATCCCACATCATCAAGCGTGGCGAGGTGGTGAGCGTGAAGAAGCCGCCTATCACCTATTCTTTTAAGGTACTCGACTGCATAGAGCAGCGCGTGGGGGCAAAGATGCTCTTCGGTGTATACACCAACGTGACCGACCCTAAGCAGTACGAACTGCTGGAAATGAGCCGCATCAGCGGATTTGTAGACCGCGCTCGTGGCACTGGCCGCCCCACCAAGAAGGAACGCCGAGCCCTGGATGCCTTCGCCGACCCAGCCATGTTTGGATTTGACGATGAAGACTGGGATGAGGAGGAGGAATAAAATAAAACGAGGATGGAATACCCGATTATTAGGGATTGCATCCTCGTTTTTTCTTCTATTAAATTAAATTTAATCCAATCAAATTGAAAGAGAATCCTCTTTTTTCTGTTTGCCTTCATGGATTCCTATCACAATACCCATCAAACAAAGCAAAAGTAAAGTACCCATCAGAATCCAAAAATTTATATCATTTCCTGCCATAACTATTTTCCTTTCTTCTTTTTATTATCTTTATTATCTTCCTTAGACCTTTTAACCAGCCATAACCCAACACACAACATAACTAGCATCAACACAGCCGCAGACGCAACTGCTATAGGTGTATTCATGTCTCCAAAGAATGTTGCCAACAAAAGAGCTGTCAATATGTACTTGGCAACATCCAATAGCCATTTTCCAAATTCTAGTCCCATATGCATTTATTTTAAGACAGTGCAAATATACAACTTTTTCAGATAAGCGGCAAGAAAAACAAGGAAAAGTTTAGTTTTTTCTCCCCCAAAGCAATATTTTAGCTTAATTGTTTGGCTTCGACGACGAGAACTGGGATGATGAGGAGGAATAAAGAATTCATCCAATAATCACCTGCCAGCATAACTTATGGGGGGAATTTGTGGTAAACTATCCCAAATGGGAACAAAAGTACCATTTTTTGTTCTAAAAAAGCAAAAAGATGCTTGAAAATTTGCAACCTATTACTTTTTCATATATCTTTGTGCCCAGAATTGAGAGAGAGTGAATAATTAAACACTTCTCCTCGCTCATAAAAGTATTAACACAAAACAAACTAAGAAGATTATGAAGAAGTTATTCGTAATGGCAGCCATGGTGCTGTCTTCAGTAGGTGCTTTCGCACAGTATTCAGCAGGTGATATCACTATTCAGCCTAAGGTAGGTTTGAGTATCGCTGACTGTACAGACGCAGACGGCTCTAAAACACGTGCAGGTGTTGTAGCTGGTGCAGAATTAGAATATCACCTTTCTCCATTAGTAGGTATCAGTGCAGGCCTTCAGTACTCTATGCAGGGTTGCAAGGTTAAGGAAGATGGAATTGAAGCTACAATCAAGAACGATTACCTCAACATTCCTATCCTCGCCAACTTCTATGTAGCACAAGGCCTTGCTATCAAGGCTGGTGTTCAGCCTGGATTTAAGCTCAGCAGCAAGGTTACAGCAAAGGCTGGTGGTACATCTGTAACAGCAGACATTGATAGCGATGTCTTCAAGTCTTTTGATCTCTCTATCCCTGTAGGTGTTTCTTACGAGTACCAGAACATCGTTCTCGACGCTCGTTACAATTGGGGCGTAACTAAAATTGCAGACGATTCTAATAGCAAGAACTCTGTATTCCAGATTACATTGGGTTACAAGTTCGCCCTCTAAACAAACAAAAACATAACAGTTAAACTAAATAATTTTTTCAGGTTCCTCGTTCTCTGTGAAGAGAGCGGGGGACATTTTTTTTATACCAACAAGCCTTGCCTCATCTCCCATCAAGGCTCTTCCCTATAAAATACCAAAGAGGCTCACGTCATGTAACGTGAGCCTCTTTTTTGCTTTTTATAAGAAATCTTTTTAGAATCTACCACCACCAGGAGGAGGACCCATAGGGCGACCACCACCATTGAATGGACGACCGCCCATGTCTGGACGACCACCGTCTGGACCATCGCCAGGTCTGCCCTCACGGCGAGCCTGCTTGCCTCCGAAGAGATTCAGGCGATACACTACGTGGAGCATGGCGTAGCTGTTGATGGCATTATACTCGGTATCCGTACGAGAGGTAGCAGAGATGGCACGAGAGAAGGTGCTCTGCTGGCGAAGGATGTCGTAGAACTGGAGCATCAGTGTAAGCGGTTTTCCCTTGAGGAAGCCCTGAGAGAGCTGCGCATTCCATACGAACTCGTCGGTATTCATGTTGCTGTCGCTATAACCACGGCGGCTGCTGATGGAGAGACTGGAGTTCAGACTCGTACCCCAAGGGGCTGTCAGCGTCATGCTAGGACCGTAAGAGAACTGCCAGGTATCGAGATTGCTGTTGGGCTGAAGTTTGTTCTTCGCCTTGTTGTAAGTCAGCGTACCGTCGAGCGAGAACTCAGCCCAGTCGTTGCGATAGCTGAAGGAAAGACGTTCGCGCCATGTAAACGAGGTAGTCTTGTTCTTTTGCGAATCGGCATTCTTGTCTACACTCAGATAACTCACATAATTGTTATAACCCAGATTCGTGTCGGTATTGACATTCCACACACCTGCCGAGTCGATAGAGCAGTTGAACATGAAGGCTCCATCTACATTCCAGTTGCCATTGATATTCTCCGGACGGGTGGTACGGGCACCTGTTGCTTCGTTATAGGTAACCCTGTTGCTGATGCTATTGCTCGTGGTCGAGAAGTTGACGAAAGTCATCAAGCCCTTGTTGTGGTTCTGCACGAAGTTGTTGTAGAACAAGCGGAAGTTCTGCGTGAACGAAGGTTTCAAACCAGGGTTACCCATCGAGATGTTAAGAGGGTCACTGTTATCGGTGATGTCAAGCAACTGAGAGATGCTAGGCTGCGATGTAGTACCGCGATAGTTTACACGCAGATTGCTCATCTTTGAGAAACGATAGCGGAAGTCGAGCGTAGGACTTACGTTCAGCACCGTGCGAATGGTATCCACGTGCTTGCCTTGATAGTCTTGCACATAGCAGGAACGCTGTGGCTGGAACATCACACCAAAGTTCAGATTGTACTTCTGGCGTATCATTCGCATCATCACCTGGATATCATGAGTGTAGTTCTTATACTCTGAGAAGCGGCTCAAATCTTCGCTCCTGTAGTCTTCCAACGAACCGTCTACCCTGCTCAGGTAATTGTTCCAAGCTCTATATATAGGCGACACTCCGTCGAAAGTATAGTTGCTGAAATCGTAGGTGCTACGGTCGCTCTTAGAGTAACTATAGGTAAACTTGTAGCTGAACTGCAGGAAAGTAGCCTTCCACAGAGGCTCGCTATAGGTAGCCTGTGCACTGTAGCTATAGTTCTTAGACGGGGTAAGGTTGTATCGGTTGGTCTGGTAAGTGGAGTCTTTGCCCTCTGCCGTCTGCACCAGATAGAGGCGTGTATTGTTGAGAGAGATGCTCTCTGCGTCGCTATTGGTATACTTGGCATCCATTCGGAGGGTGAAGTTGCGTCCCTTTGACCCGAGCTTGCGGTTGAACTGCAACATACCATTGATGTTCTTGTTCTCAGAGTAATTCAGTCCGCTGGTCTGCTGCTTGTTGACCACAGCCTCTTCCTTGGCAATGTCATCGATACCCTCATCAGAGAGAGGGTCTTCGGTATACAGGTAAGGATCCTGATTGAAAGAAGCCGAGATACCCGTGCTGCGACTATCGCTGGTTCTCCAGGAGATGGATGGGCGGAAGAGAATATTGGTCATGGAGTCTGGCTGCCATTCCAATCGGATATTGCCGTCCCAACTGTTGCTGCGGGAGAAGTTCTGGCTCAAGCTATTGCTGAAAGACGAACTACTACCCAGAAAGTTCTCGCTAGAGCGACGAGTCCACGCATCGCCATCGCTATGGTTCCAGCGCACGGAGGTATTGAACTTCAACTTGTCTTTCTGCTCATAGTTATAGTTGATACCTATCATCTTGCTGGCGTTAAGACCATTGCCGCCACCGAAGCCTCTGCCGGGGCCACCGCCGCCGAAGCCACGGTCGCTGGTATTGTTGGCATTGCCAAAGAGGAAGAAACGATTGTTACCATTAAAGTAACCGCCCATACCACGTGCGCTATACCTATCCTTATTACCTATACCGAGGTCGATATTGGAAATCATACCCTTGTTCATACCCTTCTTCACACCGAAGTCGAGTACAGTCTGTTCCTCGCCGTCGTCGATGCCGGTAACCTTTGCCAGATCGCTCTTCTCGTCGTAAGCCTTAATCTTGTCGATGATGCTGGTAGGCAAGTTCTTGAGGGCAGTCTTGGTATCGCCCGTCATAAACTCCTTGCCGTCTACGAGGATTTTCTTCACCTCCTTACCATTGATCTTGATGGTACCGTCATCGCTCACCTCTGCACCGGGCAGACGCTTTACCAATTCCTCTACCACCGAGCCTTCCGGAGTGCGATAGGCAGAAGAGTTATAGACAAAGGTATCCTCCTTGAGGGTCACCTTCTGCGCCATCGCCGTTACCACGGCACCCTTCAGCATGATAGCCTCAGAACCGATGACCACCTTGCCCATGGCAAGATTTTTGTCTTCCGAAATCTGAATACGCTTCACGGTAGACTTATAGCCCACACTCGTAATCTTGATGAGATACTTGCCATTGGCTGGCGCGGTAACATGGAAGAGTCCCTCTTCGTTACTGATGGCTCCGCCGACGTAGGTACTGTCGGTTTTAAGCAGCTGAATGGTTACTTGCTCTACAGGGTCCTTGGTATCACGGTCGATAATCTGACCGCTAATCAAGCGCTCTTGGGCAAGCGATGCTATTGTCGACAAACACAACAGCATCGTCAAAATCGTTTTTTTCATTATTATGTTATTGTAGTTATTACTCAAAATTTGTTACCTTTGACGCACTTTTCACGACATGGTTTAACCATATTATATATAAAAAGTGCTTATTTATTTTGTTTTATCTTTAAAATCTCGTAACTTTGCACCCAAAACGTAGTATATTATGAGTCAAAGAGTAATCATATCAACCCATCTGGAGAGCGATCTGGTAACCGCTCTTGCAGAATGTGAGCACGACAAACTGTTTGTGCTCACCGATGCCACCACATTCGAGGAGTGCAAACCTGTCTTGCAGCAATTCTACTGCATGAGGAAAGCCCAGTTTATCACCATCCCTGCCACCGACACCCACAAGGACATCGAGAGCCTCATGCTGGTATGGAAGGGGCTACAGGAGGGCGGTGCATCCCGCCATTCTTGCCTTATCAATCTGGGCGGAGGCATGGTAACTGATCTGGGCGGTTTTGCTGCCAGCACCTTCAAGCGTGGTATCAACTTCATCAATATTCCTACCACCCTACTCGCCATGGTAGATGCCTCTGTGGGAGGCAAGACAGGCATCAACTTCGGCGGTCTGAAAAACGAGGTGGGCGTGTTCAACGACTCCAAGTTTGTCATCCTCGATACCGAGTTTCTCAAGACGCTCGATGCCGAGAACATCTGTTCGGGCTACGCCGAGATGCTGAAACACGGCCTTATATCGACCGAGGCGATGTGGAAGGAGTTGGTAAGTTTTGAACTCGACAAGCCAGACCTAAAGCAGTTGCAACGGATGGTGGCCGACAGCGTAGCTGTAAAAGAACGAATCGTGGCAGAAGACCCCCATGAGATGGGCATCCGCAAGGCACTCAACCTGGGGCATACCTTCGGTCATGCTTTCGAGAGCTGGGCCTTGAAGCGCAAGCCTATCCTGCATGGCTACGCCGTGGCGTTCGGTCTCATCCCCGAGTTGTATCTCAGCACCGTGAAGATGGGATTCCCTACGGACAAGATGCGACAGACCGTCGGTTTTATCAAAGAATACTATGGTTCGCTCAACATCACTTGCGATGACTACGACGAGCTCATCGAACTGATGCGCCATGACAAGAAAAACCAGAATGGCATCATCAATTTCACTATGCTGGGCGGTATCGGCGACATTCGCATCAACCAGACGGCTACCATCGAGGAAATCAAGGAAGCCCTCGATTTCTTCAGAGAAGGATAGAACGCCGGGGCTTGCCAGTCTCGGTGAGCGGAAGATGAGCTACATGCATGTACTCCTTTGGAATCCAATATTTGTGCGTGGCACTCCCGTCAGACAAGAGGCGACGAACAGTCGCCTCTATTTTTTTGTGGTCTGCATCCTCTGTCAGGAGTACGGCTATTTCTCCAAATTTTCCGTCTTTCTTCTTCGCTATCATAAAGGGTTTTTCGAGATGGGGTTTCAATAATGCTTCCACCTCTTCTATCTGTATTTTGATACCTCCAGAACAGATTACGTTGTCTTTTCTGCCTATGATACGGAAGCGTCGTCCCTTGATTTCAGCCATATCGTTCGTAACCAAAAGTTCGGCACAGACTTGTGGGGCTTCTATCACAAGACATCTGGCTTCATTCAGACTCACACTTACGTTATCGAAAGGCACATACCATTCGCTCGCCGCCTCGCCATTGATTCTTCGCAAGGCGATATGAGAGAGCGTTTCTGTCATGCCGTAGGTGCTCCAGATGGCATTCTCATACCCATGCTTTTCCCTAAACTGCCGAGACATCTCCCTCAGTTCGTTCGCCAAAGCAGCATCGATGGCACCGCCACCGATAATGAGATGCTTGATTCTGCAGAGCCGATCTCGTTCTCCAGGCACTTGCAAACTATTGTACACCTGCATCGGAATCATCGCTGCAAAAGTAATATCACCAGTTACCTCCTTGAGCGGATGCCCACTAGGCTTCACGGAGATGAGCTGGAGTTGTCGTTCCAGGCTGCGTACCACCACCATCTTGCCGGCGATATAGTCGAGCGACATGCAGAGCAAGGCCGTATCGCCAGGCTTCAAACCCAGGAAATCACAGGTAATGCGGGCAGAACTGAGCATTCGTTTCTTCTCCACCCACATCGGTTTCGGCTTGCCTGTAGAACCGCTCGTATGAACGAGCAGTAGCTCGCTGCCGTTATTCCATTCTGACTGAAATTCTTCTAAAGTCATTTTTTTCTCGCAGATTCTAGCATACCCAGAGCTTGTCGCCTCTTATTTCCAAAGGCATGGGGATGTTGTCTGTAAACAATTGTCCGGTGCCCAGGCCTTGTGGCATTCTTACATCTGGTCCGTACATCTTCGCTGCAAAATGGGCGATGGCATTCAGCCCTACATTGCTCTCCAGGGCAGAGGTAATCCAGGAACCGATACCACGCTGCCTGGCAAGCTGTATCCACTCCGTGCATCCATAGATACCCCCATGGAGCGAAGGTTTCAGAATGATATACTGCGGACGGACGGTATTGAGCAACGCCTCTTTCATCGAACGCACATTCACCCCTATCAACTCCTCGTCGAGGGCGATAGGCAACGGGGTCTCCCTACAAAGTTGCGCCATCTTAGGCCACTGGTGCTGCTTGATGGGCTGCTCTATCGAATGAATGTCGTACTGCGCCAGAGCCTCCAGGCGGCTCATCGCATCTTCTGGCGAAAAGCCACCGTTGGCATCCACACGCAGTTCTACCTGTTCCTTGCCATACGCCTCGCGGATACGTTTTACGAGGTCTAGCTCCTTAAGGAAGTCGATGGCACCAATCTTCAGTTTTACGCAATGAAAACCGGCCTTCAGCTTCTCCTCCATTCGTTCGAGCATCTCCTCGTAGGTTCCCATCCATACTAGTCCATTGATAGTGATACCCTCCTCGCCACGGGCAAAAGGAGAATCGAAGAGACTGCCTAGATTTTCCATCCCCGCAGGAACGGAAATCCCCAGACCGTCTGCCTTGTGAAAGAAATCGGCAAAAGCCGTCTCTAGCCCGAAGGTGATGCTAGGATACGCCCTTATCATATCATAAGGAATGCGCCCCATCTGCTCTACCATCAGGCAAACCTGTCGCAGTGTCACCTCGTATTCGGGCTTGGCATCGCAACTTAGGTCAGGAAGCGTGGCACACTCTCCCACTCCCGCCACTCCTGGCATTTCGCTGGAAGTAAGGGTCAAGTAATAACTACGGCGAGTGGTATACACCCCTCGCGAAGTGCCAGCCGGTTGCTTGAAATGGAGGATTCGCTCTGATATTTCTATCTTATACATTTATCTGATTATGCTCAAAAAACCTTGCCCGCTTCCTTAGGAGCGAGCAAGGTTTGTATATATTATATGTATTGCTTTTTACTTACTTGTCGGCATACATATTCTCGTAATACTTCTGGTAGTCGCCAGAGGTAACGTTGTCCATCCACTCTTGGTTCTCAAGATACCATTTTACTGTTTTCTCGATACCCTCCTCAAACTGGAGTGATGGCTCCCAACCAAGCTCTTTCTGCAACTTGCGGGAGTCGATGGCATAGCGCATGTCGTGCCCCTTACGGTCGGTTACGTAGGTAATGAGGTCGAGATCCTCGCCTTCCTTTCTGCCGAGCAAGCGGTCTACGGTCTTGATGACCACCTTGATGATGTCGATGTTCTTCCACTCGTTGAATCCACCGATGTTGTAGGTCTCGGCCACCTTGCCATTGTGGAATATCATGTCGATGGCACGGGCGTGGTCTACCACGTAGAGCCAGTCGCGCACGTTCTCTCCCTTACCATATACCGGCAATGGTTTGCGATGGCGGATATTGTTGATGAAGAGAGGAATCAACTTCTCAGGAAACTGGTATGGACCGTAGTTGTTAGAGCAGTTGGTCACGATGGTAGGCATGCCGTATGTGTCGTGGAAGGCACGTACAAAGTGGTCTGAGCTAGCCTTGGATGCCGAGTATGGCGAGTGAGGATTATACTTGGTAGTCTCCACGAAGAACTCCTCGCCATAAGCCTCATGGTTCTTGTCGCTGGAAGCCTTGGTGGTGAAAGGAGCAGGCACGCCCTCTGGGTGGGTCATCTGCAAGGCTCCATACACCTCGTCGGTAGAGATATGGTAGAAACGCTTGCCCTCATATCCCTCTGGCAGGCTCTCCCAATAGGTCTTGGCAGCCTGGAGCAGAGACAGTGTACCCATCACGTTGGTCTGTGCGAAGGTGAATGGGTCTTTGATGCTGCGGTCTACATGGCTCTCTGCTGCGAGATGGATGATGCCGTCCACCTGGTAGTCCTGCATGAGCTTGAGCATGAGGTCGAAATCGCAGATATCGCCCTTCACGAAGGTATAGTTTGGCTTGTCCTCTATGTCCTTGAGGTTAGCCAGATTACCTGCGTAGGTCAGCTTGTCGAGGTTGATGATGTGATACTCGGGATATTTGTTCACGAAAAGTCTTACGACGTGTGAGCCGATAAAGCCCGCACCGCCCGTGATGATGATATTCTTCATTATTTATAATGTTTAATGCTTAATGTTAAAAGCTAAAAGTTAAAAGTTAACCGCAGTCAACTCTGCGATGCACTTCTTCAGGCTGTCGGTCCAGTAAGGTACCTTCCATCCGAAAGTCTGCTTCAGCTTGCTCTTGTCGAGCACGGAGAAGTGAGGGCGTTTTACAGGACTAGGGAACTCCTCGCTATAACAAGGCTGGATATCGCAGGTATTGCCAGACAGTTCGCAGATAATCTGGGCGAAGTCAAACCATGAGCATACGCCCTCGTTAGAGAAGTGATATATGCCCGTCTTGTCCAACTGGTCGGTCTCGATAATATGTGCTATCACTGCGGCAAGGTCGCCAGCGTATGTAGGAGTACCCACCTGGTCGAATACCACTTTCAGGGTGTCGTGGCTAGCAGTGAGGCTCTGCATGGTCTTCACGAAGTTCTTTCCCCACTGCGAGTAGAGCCAAGCCGTACGGATGATGATGTGCTTGCAACCTGTAGCTGCGATACTCTGCTCGCCGGCGAGCTTGGTTTTGCCATACACGCCGAGCGGGTTGGTCTCCCAGTCTTCCTTACAAGGAATGTTTTTGTCGCCCTGGAACACATAGTCGGTAGATACGTGAATGAGAGTTCCGTCCACCTCTTTCATAGCCTGAGCGAGATTGCCAGCTGCTGTATTGTTAAGCAAGTTGGCAAGGTCGAAATCACTCTCAGCCTTGTCTACATTGGTGTAGGCTGCACAGTTTACGATTACCTGGATGTCACACTCCTTCACCTTGGCACGGATGGCGTCGAGGTTGGTGATGTCCAATTTTTCATAGCCCTCAGCCACATCGGTGAAGACGAAATGATGCTTACTGTCTTGTGCGCACTTTTGCATTTCATGGCCTAGCTGACCATTGGCACCTGTTACGAGTATATTCATTTGTTCAATCTGTTTACAACGAGGCCTTACTACCCCATTTATACCTTATTATAATATATATGGGGCAAAATTACTATTTTTTTCCGACATCAGCAAGTTTTCGGGGCATAATCTAACAATTATTATACTTCTCACTAACAAAAAAAGCCCGCCACCCTCTTTCACAAGAGAGTGGCGGTTCTTCCTTTAAACAAATCTTTTTTTCCCTTATATAAACTAAACCTGTTTTTATTTAAATCAACATACTAAATCAACAAAAGGAATATTCTTTATACCTTTTTATTTTTAGAAGACTTGAAGTGGTAGTAAAACCTATATACTATTTGTTATTTCTGAATTTGCGTGCAAAGATATAGCATTTTTCCGACACTCGTATGACTCAGTAAGCGTTTGGTAAACAATCGACAGTTTACCCAAAATGCTAAGTACCATAAAATCAAGAAGTTTTCATAGTTAACTATTTTTAGTGAAGTAAACTTGATTATATCAAATAATAGTTGTAATTTTGCAAAATATTAGACGAATCAACAATAAATACTAGACAATGAGAAGACTTTTAGCATTCTTGCTTTTACTATTCCCACTATTCATACAAGCTGCGCCGACGGAAGAACAACTATTGTCACATGTAGACAAAATTCTAGAAAAAGCGCCACTATACCAAGCGCAAAAGGAGCGAAGCATCAAGCGCCTAAAGCGTCTCTTATCCGAAGCAGCCACAGACAAGGAGCAACTCGTCTGGCTCGACAGCATGTATCAGGCATACGCCACCTATCGCTATGACTCCGCCACTGCATACATTGCCAGAGGAATGGAGTTGGCCGAACGCATCCACAACGAGGAATACATCATACGCAATAAGATAAACCGGGCACAAGTGCTCTCGGTAGGAGGTTTTTATAGTCAGTCGGAAGCTCTGCTGGAAAGTATCAACCCTCAGACTCTCGACCGCCACACGCGCAAATACTATTATCTAACATACGCCTGGCTATACAATTACTGGGGAGCTTTCTGCGCCAAGTCTGAGTTTGCCGATGATTACAAGGCACTGAAAAAGAAATACCTACTTCTGACTTTGGATAATTTCGAGGCTAAAGAACGCAATTCGGCACTCTATCACTATCTTTCCGCCGAATGTCTCTACCTCGACCACCCTACCAGCCCTAAAGTATTAAAAGGTTATCTGAAGGCAATGAAGCTATCGGCAGTCAACACCCGTGTACACGCCTCCACCACTTATGGCGTGGCAAGATATTACCTGGACACCGAGCACACCTTTCTCTACGAGCAATACCTGGTAAAAGCCGTAGAGTCTGACGTCATGTGCCAACTCAAGGAGACCATGGCACTGCAAAAACTTGCCATCTTCCTCTACGATAAAGACTCCGACTACAACAAGCGAGCAGCCAAGTACATCAATGCCTCCATGCAGGACGCACAGTTCTTCAACAATCGCCTACGCATGGTGGAGATTTCAAATGTACTGCCAGTCATCGCCACCGCCAACCAAGAGGCTGCAGAACGCTCGCGCACTCGCATCCAGTTGGCATTCATCGGCACATGCATCATTCTTACGCTGACGGTCATCTTCGCCGTGATGAGCTTCAAGAGCAAGAACAAGTTGAAACAAACCAGAAGCGTCATCGAGCAAAAGAGCATCCAGCTGGAAGAACTCAACCAGCGGCTCATTGCCACCAACAAGCATAGAGAGAACTACCTGCGCCTATTCATGGACATCAGTGCCCTCTACATTCGCAAGCTCGACGATTGCCGTAAATTGGTAAGCCGCAAAGTGAAGGCTCACCAAACTGACGACCTGCTAAAAGCATTCAGCAACTACAAGCTCTCTGAAGAAGACACAATGATGTTCTACAATCGCTTCGACCATGCGTTCCTGGAGCTATACCCCCATTTTGTGGATGAATTCAACTGTCTCCTGTTGCCGGAAAACAAAATTGTTCTGCCACAGAAAGGTATGCTCACCACCGAGATACGCATCTATGCGCTGATGCGACTGGGAGTAACCGACAGCCAGGAAATAGCCACACTTCTCTTCTACTCCACCCAGACCATCTACAACTACAAGTCTGCAATGAGGGCAAAGGCGAAGAACCGTGACACCTTCGAGGCAGATATCAATCGCCTCTGCCACATCATTTAATATGGGAAGATCTTTTAATCTTTGAATCTTTCAACGACCGTTCCGTTGGCCTGATGAGTAGCAAGCACTAGCACCTCAGCTATCTGCACATGCTCGGGCGCACTCGCCGCATAGTAGGCCACATCGGCAATATCGTCGCCATTGAGCGGTTTGATGCCACGGTACACGCTGTCGGCACGCTGGCTATCGCCGTGGAAACGGACGTTGGAGAAATTGGTCTCCACAAGTCCCGGTTTCACATTGGTGACACGCACCTTGGTGTGCGCCACATCGATGCGCAGCCCGTCACTGATAGCTTTCACTGCCGCCTTGGTGGCACAATATACGTTGCCGCCGGCATAAGCTGCATCACCTGCCACACTACCTATATTAATAATGTGTCCACGATTGCGTTCTACCATGCCAGGCACGATGAGACGAGTCATGGTGAGGAGTCCCTTGATGTTGGTGTCTATCATCTGGTCCCAGTCCTCGAAGTCCCCCTCGTACTCTGGTTCCAGTCCACGAGCCAAACCAGCATTATTGACAAGTACATCGACTTCGCGCCAAGCCTCAGGAATATAGTCAACAGCCTTTTGGGCTGCATCGCGATTACGCACGTCGAAAGCGAGAGCCAGTACCTGCACTTTCTCCTTCTCCTCCAGTTCACGCTTCAGGATTTCGAGCTTTCCTGTATTACGGCCAGTAAGAATCAGATTGTAGCCGCCCCTGGCGAAACGGCGCGCGCAACCTTCGCCTATGCCACTTGTTGCGCCAGTGATAAGAGCTATTTTATTCATCGTTTTAAAGTATTAATATTCTGATTTCAGCATTGGTCATCTTTTCGACTTCGTTCATAGGACGCTTGTAGTAGACACTCTGTATCGCCTTGTTGATGATACCATGCCCCACGGCGAGGATGGTCTTGTCAGGATAAGTCACCTTAAGCCATGTGAGGAAGTTTTGGGCACGAGACTTCATTTTCTCCAGTGTCTCGATATTATCAGGCCAGTCTTTCGGATTCTTGGGCAGCGTAGGTATCAGCTTGCCCGTAAAGTCGCCCCAGTCTCGTTCTCTAAGGAGAGACGTGGTGACGATATACTTCTCTATGTCCTTGTCAGAGAGAGGAGAACCATCGGGAGTAAGATGAGGACGAGCGATGATTTCACACGTCTCGATGCTTCGCCAAAGGTCGCTCGACACAAAGATGTCGATAGAATTGTTCGCCATTTTGCGAGCTACCTCTTCTGCCTGTAGAATACCCTTGTCATTCAACTTGCCCGGCATTTGCCCTTGCAGTATTTGCGCAGCGTTGTCCACCGTTTCGCCGTGCCTTACCAAATACAGTTTTGTCATATTGTACTTATGTTTTCTTCTGATATCGCCGAGGGCTGGAAGGTCCCTTTGGCTACATTTCAAGTTATCGCTTACAAAATTACGGCTTTCTGACGAGAAAAAGGAATAAATAGCGTTAAATAAGTTAATTATTCGGTTTTTCTTTGTAACTTTGCCCCAAACTTTATAATGCAGAAGAATATGAAAGTAGTACATAGTTCACTGTTTCGCGCCTTGTGCGCCATCATCGTGGGAGTCTTGCTCATCCAGTATAGAGAGCAGACTGTTACCTGGATTACCATTGCCATCGGCGTATTGTTTTTCCTTTCGGGTATCATCTCGCTGGCTAGCTATTACAGTGCCAAGCGAGGTTACGAGAAATCTCAAGGAATGCTGATACACGATGCCAACGGACAGCAAGTTATGGGCATCAAGCCTCGCTTCCCATTGGTAGGTGTAGGGTCGCTATTACTGGGCTTGATATTGGCTGTCATGCCGAATGTATTCATTGCCTGGCTGATGTTTATCCTCTCCGCCATTCTCATCATGGGAGCCATCACGCAAATGGTGAATCTTGCCACTGCTGCCAAGATGGGACGCGTAGGACTGGTCTACTGGTTCTTCCCTTGCGTCTTGCTGTTGCTCGGCTTACTGGCAGTCATCAAGCCTTCCGCCATTGCGTCCGCCCCTTTGCTTGTTATAGGTTGGGCGATGCTGGTCTACGGTGTGGTAGAGAGCATCAATGCCTTCAAGATTTCCAACAACCGACGTAAATGGAACGCTTCACAAGCAGAGTCTCATATACAGGTAATCACGCCTATCGAAGAAGAAGAAGAGGATTATAAAGCGAAATAGGCTTCTAACAGAAACCATCTCGGAACATCTCAAAACCTATGTCCCGACATTCGTTTTTTTTTGCAGAAGTATACATTACTCCACTTTCGGACAAATTCCGAAAGTGGAGTAGTGTTATGAGTTGTTTAAGGGGATATTAAGAGAAGTTACCGCTATCTGCGAGAGCTGGGGAAGTTAAGGGGTTCTACCAAACGCTCCACATAACTGCAAAGGATGCCGATGCCTTTCTCGTTTTCACCCCCCTGCGGGATGATGATATCGGCATAACGCTTGGTAGGTTCGATAAACTGCTCGTGCATTGGCTTGAGCACCTGCAGATAACGGTCTACCACCATGGATACGGTACGTCCACGGTCGATGGTATCACGCTGTATGTTGCGGATGAGTCGCTCGTCGGCATCGGTGTCTACGAAGACCTTGAGATCCATGAGGTCTCTCAGTTTCTTGTCTACCAGAGTCATAATACCCTCGATGATGACCACAGGCTTAGGCTCTACATGGATGGTTTCCTTCTCACGGTTGCACTTCAGGTAACTATAGGTAGGCTGCTCGATAGCCTTGCCCGAGCGCAGGTCGGCAAGCTGCTGGTGCAAGAGTTTCCAGTCGAAAGCGGCTGGGTGGTCGAAGTTGATGTTATGACGCTCCTCCTCGGTCATGTGCGAGGTATCGTTATAATAAGAGTCGAGTGGCACTACAGCCACATAGTGCGGAGGCAGCACCTCCACAAGTCTTTTAACCACTGTGGTCTTGCCAGAACCTGTACCTCCGGCAATACCGATGATTGTCACTTTATTGTCTTTCATATTCTATAATATTTCTTCTAACATTTTCTGATAATAGATGGCTTTTTTCTCTACAGCCATCGGATAAGCCCTACTGCTCGACGGCATTCGATAAAGCCGCAAGGTTCTGCCCTCGAAAGGGAATTCTATGTATCCGCCCATCTCCAAAGCTGCTTTTGCCGACGATATTCCAGATGCCTTGCCTCCTAATTTGATACCGAAGTGCTCACAGAACACCTTGGTGGCGAGCTGACCAGCCGTCAGTACCGCCTTACACTCGGGCAACTGTCTCAGCATCCCATCAAGGTCGGAGGGTTGCACTATCTGTAGGTCTTTGTCGGAAGCCGTATTCTTGGTACGGATTATCCGTTGGGCTGTATCGTATATCGCCACACCCTTCTCTCGCAAGAATTTCTGGATGGCATCGAGCCGGTACGTCTTGCGCTCCGCATCTACGAAATGCATCTTGTCTCCGAAGTAGACAATGCCGAAGATGCGCCACATATCGTTCTGGAAATTAGGATAATACCAAGGCATACACCAACGCTTTTCCGAAGGTGGGAACGTGCCGAGCATCAGCAGTTTGGCATTGCTCGGCAACCAAGGTTCAAAGGGATGGTTCTCTATCATAGGAGACTACTTTTGATGGTTGAGCATTATGGCGTCTTTCACCGCCCACATGAGGCAACACAATTCTAAGTGCAAAGATACCCTTAAAATTCCAATTATCGGTAACAAATTCTGGAAAATTCCATTTTTCACCAATTTTTAACTAAAATCATCCCCAAAGTACAAGCACAAAAAATTACCGAAAAATTTGGCTGTTCCAAATAATATTCGTAACTTTGCACCCCGATAATATAAACAGGCTATAATGGGCATGCCCACTCCCTGGCGAGAGGACACGAATGATGCATAATGAAAGATAAAGCATCCCCATGACGTCTACATTCAATAACCCAATAAAAATTATAAAAAGAAAATGAAAAAAGGTCTTCATCCAGAGAATTATCGTCCTGTAGTGTTCAAGGATATGTCTAATGGCGACATGTTCCTCTCACAGTCTACTTGCAAGACTAACGACACTGTAGAGTTTGAGGGCGAGACTTACCCAGTAGTAAAGATTGAAATCTCAAGTACCTCTCACCCATTCTACACAGGTAAGAGCAAGCTCGTGGATACAGCTGGTCGCGTAGACCGCTTCATGAACCGTTACGGTAAGCTCAAGAAGTAATATACCTTTCTATATATATTAAGGATATATTATTTATCAAGGAAAAATATTAAAGTGCGTCCTGGCGTAGTTGCATATACGTCAGGACGCACTTTTTTGCGCCCCATTATTTCACTACAAACCTGCGCACAGGCTTCTCTGTCTTCACACTATCAGAAGTAGCACGGGAAGAGATGGTGCCGCCATCGGTAGTCGTATCAACTGAAGAGTATCCCCAGTTCCAATAATTGTCACGCCAATTATAACTATAGCTGTCATTGTACAATGTAAACTTGGCACGATTTCCATTGCTACTCTTCACATATCCCACAAAAGTACTGCTATTGAGGGAATAATCATATATCACCACATCACTATTCTCTTCTATCAAGTGAATATAGATATTGCCATTACGCACCGTCCACCGAATGTGATTGGCTATATTATCATAACCACCCCAGTAATCCTGATCATAATAGTCTACCCAGTAGCCCGTACCGGAATACAGAGACTCTTGGTCGAAACTGATTACGCTCCGCATGGCAGAATAGCCACCATACTCCACATACATATTCCCCTCCCAAGTACCACCGAGGGTAAATGCAATATCCGAATCTTCGTCGCAAGAAGTAAGAGTAAAACTCATCAGAGCGATGAATGCCATTGTTAATAGAGATGTAAACTTTTTCATATCGCTAAATGTTTATTTGTTAATATTCCGTTATTTTCAACCACGGGCAAGGAGAACCTGCCCTCTCGTAACTTGCTGCAAAGATAGTGGAATAATCGATGCCGCCCAAGGAAAAGCTAGACTTTTTTAGAGGAATTCCCCTATAAAGTAGAAGATTTCCCCTAAAAAGGTAGATTTTTCATTTATTTTCTTGCCGATTTCATGGGAATTCGTTATCTTTGTGTCGACTTTTTATGATTCATCACTATGACTAGAAGATATATACACCTTATTATATTAGGCCTTATCAGCACCCTTGCTTCCATGGCAAAGCCATACTGCGACATCCGCAAGTTCTCCATCACCGATGGGCTGGCGGGCAACAACATCTCAGACATGAAGCAAGCAAGCGACCAGCTTGTGTGGTTTAGCACATGGAATGGTATCTCCTACTATGACGGCTACACCTTTCATACCTTCCGGGACGAACTAGACCGCACTGACCTCTTGTCTACCAACCGCATCAAGCAGATAGAGACCACTTCGCTCAACAACATCTGGTGCATCACCGCAGACAGACAGCTCTTTGTCTATAACACACACTTGTGCAAATTCCAACAGACTGGCAGGGAACTCAATGAGAAATTCCACATCGACCTGCGCGTGCAATCTGTCTACCCTACCAAGAACGGAAATATCTGGATAGTGCCCAACGGTGCCAACTATATCATCCGTACACAGGGCACAGACCTGGACACCAACCCTGCCGAGCTTATCAAGGTGGGCCAACAAGGACTGAGAAGCGGCAATGTATGGTTTATATGGGCAGACAAGAAAGGAAGGGATTGGATATTGACAGACAAGGGCACCATCATCTACAACCATCACTTCAGCACCCCCTTTCCCTTCAAATGGATCAGAGAGGTGGGCGAATCCATCTTCCTAGCCACAGAGAATGGCAAACTGGCTGTATATGACGAGCGCAACAAACTCAACATGATACCGCTGCCGGCTGGCGTGACAAAGATAAACCAACTCAAGAATACAGGTTACCAACTACTGATAGCCACCAACCTGGGACTTATCATCTACAACCCCCGCACCTTCAAGACGGAACTGATCAACGTGCAAAGTCCTAGTCAGCCGATGGCTGAGGTACGCAACGTATATACCGATGACTTTGGCAAGGTATGGGTATTCACCGACGGTATGGGTGTAACACTCGTAGACCCTAAGACGGGCGGGAAACAATGGCTCTTTGCAGACCAACCCGACCCTATCGACCGTACCAGCTGTGAGAAATTCTTCATTACCCAAGACGAGTACAAGACCCTCTGGGTGGTACCCAACAAGGGCACATTCAGCTACTACGACCGCAAGGAGGGCAAGCTAGTGCCTTATCTTCTGAGGAGCAACTCCTCAGGCAACTCCCGCATCCCTACCATCTCCAAATTTCTACTCGATGACCAGGACATTCTCTGGATATCAGGCGTACACGACCTCACGCAAGTAGCTTTCAAGAACCATAACTACACCCTCAACGCCCTAGACGTAGGCGAGGCAGAGGTACACTCACTCTGCAACACGCCACAGGGAGAAAACTGGGCAGGATATGCCAACGGCATCATCCAGATATGCAATGAACATTACCAAAAAATGGGATATCTTGCTCCTAACGGGCAAGTAGTACCGCAGCAGATACCTTTCTGCGAAAGCGGCATCTACTCCATCTTCGTAGACCGAAAGGGCTGCACATGGATAGGCAGCAATGGAAACGGTATTTTCCGCAAGGACCTGAACGGTGCCATCACCCATTACCTGCACAATCCACAAGACCGCAACTCACTACCCAGCAACTACATACGCGACATTATGTCCGACCGCAACGGTAGGATATGGATAGCCACCTACGGAGGCGGACTGGTACTTGTCAAGGAAGGAGCCACAGGCACTGTATCCTTCCTCTCATCCCAAAATGGCCTATCTTGGCCGAAGACTAACTTCAGCAAGGTGAGACACATCACCTGTACCCCTACAGGAGAGATACTGGTAGGCACCACAGACGGTCTCATCACTTTCTCCGACAGATTCAAGAACCCAGCCTGCATCAAGTTCTTCCAGTCCACACGCATCCCTAACGACAGCACCTCGCTGAATGCCAACGACGTAAACTTCGCCCTGCAGCACAGCAATGGGCAGACATACGTGTGCTCAGTGGGAGGGTCTCTACAGAAACTGATGACCAAGAACTACCTGCAAAACAATCTCAAGGTACAAAACTCCAAACATATTAGCCTCCGCGAGGGCATTGTGCAGAGCATGGTGGAAGACAATGATGGAAACATCTGGATAATCCGCGAGTCGAGCGTAGACAAATACAATCCGAAGACTGGCAATATGGAAGTGTTCGGTCCTAACGATTTCGACTACAACATGTCGTTTACCGAGGCACGCCCCGTACACGACCCAGCCACCAATAACATCACCGTAGGCACCCCGATGGGCAGTCTTACCTTCAACCCTTCCACACTGAAGAAGAGCCAGTACCAGCCCAGAGTAATCTTCACCTCGCTCCACTACAACGGCGAGAACGAACAAATACCTATCCTGCACACGGAAAAAATCGTCATACCAGCCAACAAGCGAAACCTGACCATCAACTTCGCCTCGCTCGACTATGCGAGAAAATACCAGATGCAGTACCAGTACCGTATAGAAGGACATACCCCACCAGGAGAATGGATCAACAATGGCAGCAGAAATTCCATCGGCTTCAACCGCATCTCACATGGCAACTATATACTCAAGGTGAAAGCCACCAACTCGTATGGCATATGGAGCAAGTACGTGGCCGAATTGCCTATTGAGGTGCGCCCAACCTTCTGGGAGAGCATCTGGGGCCGACTCTTCATGCTCCTCGTGCTCACAGTCATCGCAGGCATCATATTCTACAGTTACAACCAGCGCCAGAGACAAAAGCTGAACCACGACATGAGCGTGCTGAAGAACGAGTTCTTCAGTGATGCCGCCCACAAATTGCGTACCCCTCTCACACTGATAGGAGGTCCGATAACCCAAGTGCTCAACGAAGAGCAAAACTTGAGCGGCAAGAGCAAAGAGCTGCTAACCATCGCAACCCGCAACTCCAAGGACATGCTGGACATGATAAACAAGATGCTGCGCTTCGACAATGAAACCAACTTTATCACCGACAGCGGTCTTAACGAGGAATCAGTATCGGAAACAGAACGTGACAGCCAGATTTCGAATGGTCAGGTAGACGACCAAAACGTACAGGCAGCTCTGAAAAAACTCCTCGCCGACAACCATGCCGAGCAGGAAAAACTCACCGAGCAGGGTGAGGATCCTGAAGAATCAGAACGCAAGGCTATAACGCTGCTTGTGGTGGAGGACAACGCCGACCTGCGCCAATACCTATATAATATATTATGCCGCACCTACAACGTACTCCTGGCAGAAAACGGAAAGGCAGGACTGCTAATGGCACGCAAGGAAGTACCCGACTTCATCCTCACCGACGTTACGATGCCCGTAATGGACGGTATCACGATGGTACACCAGATTAAGCAAGACTCCGCCATCGCCCATATCCCTATCATCATCCTCTCCGCCAAAGCGAGCGTGGAAGACCAGCTGAAGGGATTTGAAGAAGGCGTAGACGGATACCTTACCAAGCCATTCTCCAGTACCTACCTGCTGGGGCGCATTGAGGCTGTAATCAATCAGCGCAGAGCCATTCAGACCGAAGTAATCAAGCAGCTCAAGGAGGCAGGCGACAAGGATGCCATCGCAGCTTACCACCTCATCCCAAGCGTAAAGGAGACCTTCAACAAGAGCCATTCTCTCGACGGCACGGCAGAGGAGGAGGAGAAGAACGAGGCCAAGGAGTTTGCCTTCATGTCTAGCCAAATCAACGACAAGACCATGGAGAAAATCATGAAGTACGTCACCGAGAACATGTCTAACCCAGACCTCAAGATAGACGATATCGGCAATGCCGTGGGCATGAGCCGCAGTGTACTCTACAATAAGATCAAGACCGCCGTAGGCATGTCTCCTATCGACTTCGTGCGCCACATCCGACTGATGAGAGCCACAGAACTGCTACAAAATACAGACGATACGATGACCAATATCGCATACAACGTGGGATTCAGCGACCCTAAGTACTTCTCCAAAGTATTCAAGAAAGAGATGGGTGTAGTGCCTAGAGAATATAGGGAACGTACCCAATCATAGCAAATATGAAAGAATTTTAAGGGTCACCTGCAAAAGCGTGTGGCTTAAGCATAGATACGCTTTCACAGGTAAAGC
>CAVDKC010000020.1:23845-29572 GCA_963609615.1 Oribacterium sp. | reverse complement strand
TAAAGGATTCTCTGTACTTCCTGCAAGTCGTTGATGTTCTTGAGCTGGTCCATGATAGTCCTGATTTCGTCGCGGTCGTGTACGCGAAGTTCGATGGTGCCGTCGAAAATGCCTTTGTCGCTGCTGATGGTCACCTTGTGGATATTGATGCCGAGCTGGTCGCTGATTACCTTGCTCACATCCAGCAACATTCCCTTCCGGTCGATTCCCTTTATCTCGATGGTAGCGTCGAATAACATCTCCTTGTGCATGTCCCATTTGGCATCCACGATGCGGTTGCCGTAGCTAGACTTCAACTTGGCTGCCACTGCGCAAGAACGCTTGTGGATCTCGATGCGGTTCTTGTTGTCTATGTAGCCCATCACGTCGTCGCCCGGAATGGCGTGGCAACAGTGGGGGAAGATAAACTGGCTGATGTTCTCTTCGGTGAGGATAAGCGGCTTCTTCTTGTTGAAGTCCTTGCCCACTACGAAGAGCTCCTGTGGCTTGGTAGTGCCCTGTACTTCTGCCTTCTCCTTGCTCTTGCCCAGGAAGGGGATGTAGTTGCGCCAAGTGCTGGAGGGCTTCTGTTGCTTGTTTTTGCCGTTCAGTTCGTCCAGGTCCTTGTCGCCCAGCAGGATGCCGTGGTTGCCGAGCGACAGGAAGAAGTTTTCGTGCTTCTGTATGTTGTGGAAGTCGCAGAGACGGTCTATCACAGAATTGCTCCATTCCATTCCGTTCTTCTTGAGCCATTCCAGCAGGATGTTTTCTCCTTTCTTCTGGATTTCGCGCGAGTCGCGGCGTAGGATAGACTGTATCTTGCTCTTGGCTTTGGCCGTGCTTACGAAGTTGCTCCAGGAAGGCTGCACGTGCTGACTTTTGGAGGTAAGGATTTCTACCTGGTCGCCGCTCTGCAGCTTGTGGCTCAGGGGCACCAACTTGTGGTTTACCTTGGCTCCGATGCAGTGGCTCCCCAAGAAAGTATGTATCTGGAAGGCGAAGTCTAAGGCCGTACAGCCGGCAGGCATTGTCATGATTTCTCCCTTAGGAGTGAAGACAAAAATCTCGCTGGCGTACAGGTTGAGCTTGATGGCGTCGAGGAAATCCATGGCGTCTGGCTGCGGGTCGTCGAGTATCTCCTTGATGGTGCCCAGCCAGTCGTTCAGTTCGTTCTCGTCCTCAGTGTACTCGCCACCCTCCTTGTACTTCCAGTGGGCGGCAAATCCCTTCTCGGCAATTTCGTCCATGCGGTCGGAGCGAATCTGTACTTCTATCCATCTGCCCTGCTTGCTCATCAGTGTAACGTGCAGTGCCTGGTAGCCATTGGCCTTAGGGTGGTTGAGCCAGTCGCGCAGGCGGTCTGGATGGCTCTTGTAAATCTTGCTGATGGCTACGTAGATGTTGAAGCACTCGTTTACCTCGTTCTCCCTGGTGTTGGGGGTGAAGACGATGCGTACGGCCAGAATGTCGTATATTTCCTCGAAGGTGACGTGCTTGTTTTGCATCTTGTTCCAGATGCTGTAGGGGCTCTTCACACGGGCCTTGATCTTGTACTCTACGCCGAGCTTGTCCAGTTCTTGGCGGATAGGGGCGGTAAACAGTTCGAACAAGGTGTCGCGCTGCTTTTCAGTATCAGCCAACTTATGCTCGATGTTGGCGTATTCCTGTGGATGGTCGTAGCGGAAGGAAAGGTCTTCCAGCTCGGTCTTGATCTTGTTGAGCCCCAGTCTGTTGGCCAGTGGAGCATAGATGTAGAGTGTCTCCCCGGCTATCTTGTACTGCTTGTTGGCTGGCTGGGAAGCCAGCGTGCGCATGTTGTGCAGGCGGTCGCAAATCTTGATGAGGATTACGCGGATGTCGTCGCTCATCGTGAGCAGGAGCTTCTTGAAGTTTTCTGCCTGTGCCGAAGCCTTGTCGCCGAAGATTCCACCGCTAATCTTGGTGAGTCCATCTACGATTTGTGCTATTCTCTCGCCGAAGATGTTGGAAATGTCTTCCACCGTATAGTCGGTGTCTTCCACTACATCGTGCAAGAGTGCGGCACAGATGCTGGTAGAGCCTAGCCCCATCTCTTCACAGGCTATTTGGGCTACGGCAATGGGGTGCATGATGTATGGTTCGCCCGATAGACGGCGCACGCCTTTGTGGGCCTGACGGGCAAAGTTGAACGCCTTGGTCACTATGTCTACCTTCTTGCGGTGGCGTGAGTTGACGTATGTGTCGAGCAGGCGCTGGAAGGCGTCGCCTATCAACTTGTTGTCTGCTTGTTCTCTTTCGAGGTCTTTAAGGTTTTGTTCATCCATAGTTGTACCCTCCTATATTTGATTAATGATACGATTCGTTTACTTCACCTTGATTTTCTTGCCTGCACGGATGTGGTTGCCCGAAATCTTGTTGAGCTTGCGCAGCTTTGACACGGTAGTATGGTTGCGAGCGGCTATTTCCGACAGGGTGTCGCCGTTCTTGATGGTCACGCTCTTTGAGCGGCTCGACTTACTGTTTTTCCCCTTCTTGTTGCGCTTGCTGCTCTTGCTGCTGCGTGAGGCCGATGAACTCCTGGCGTAGCTGCTGCGTGTGCGCGAATAGCTGGGCTCTGCATCGTTGACATCTACCTGCGAGCGCTTCTGCAGAAGTTCGTCTGCCCTATAGGCACAGATGCTGTCTAGCTGGTCGATGAATGCACTTGTGTGCGTGGCTGGCAAGCGCAACGCCATAGGGTGGTTGAGCCCGTTGATGATGTCGTGGCGATATTGGGGGTTGAGGTTGCGCAAGTGCTCTATGTTGATGTTGAGCACTTTGGCTATCTGCTCAAAGTGAATGTCCTTGTCTACTACCACGGTGTCGGTCTTTACCGGCAATTCTGTAATCATCGGACAGATGTTGTGGTCGCAGTAGTAATTCATGATGTAGTTGGCGGCAATGAATGCTGGCACGTATCCGCGGGTCTCTCTGGGCAGGTAGGGATAGATGCTCCAGTAGTCGGCGTTGCCTTTGGCACGGTGTATGGCCTTGTTTACGTTTGATGGGCCACAGTTGTAAGCAGCGATGACAAGGCTCCAGTCGTCGAATATCTTGTAGAGGTCGCTCAGATAGTGGGCTGCTGCGTATGAGGCTTTTATCGGGTCGCGTCGCTCGTCTACCAGCGACGTAATCTCCAGGCCGTAACGTTTGGCGGTAGGCAACATAAACTGCCAGAGGCCTGTGGCTCCCACGCGTGAAACTGCCTTGGGATTGAGCGCAGACTCAATGACTGGCAGGTACTTTAGCTCTAATGGAAGGTTGTAGGCTTCCAATGCTTCCTCGAAGATGGGCATGTAGAAATTGCTGGCACCCAGCATGAAGCTTACGGAGCGGCGCAACTTGCCACTGTAGCGGTCGATAAACTTCTGCACCACATCGTTGTAGGGCATTTCTATGATAGTGGGAAGTCGCTTCAAGCGGTCGATGTAAACCTCTTTTTCGAATACAGGGTTTACATCTTGATAGTTGCAAGAAGTATCGGGCATCAGATAAGTCTGCGCATTGTATAGATGCAACAGGCTGTCGAGGTTGTCTTCCAGTCCTTCCGGGATTTCTATCTCCTCGGCTTTACCGTCCTTGCCGGTTACGGTGATGATGTCTTCCTCGTCTTGCTGGTAGTCTGTCTGGGCTTGTAAGCCCTGTATGCTGAGCAGCATCGCTGCTGCCAAAGTCAATATTTTTTTCATATAATGTCTTAATGTCTCTTCTGCTTTATTATAATATAATTAATGTGTAGGGACTTTCCCTTTCTCTTTGGATTTTCATTTTTAGAATGTCAGCGAGCACTGTACACCCAGAGTGCCCGAATGGAGCGGATTGCTGTAACGGCTTCCGTTGTTCAGGAATGCTGGTTCCACCCTGAGGGTCAGGTCGTCGGAAATGTCAAATTCCGAGAGCGAGGCGTCTACGTATGCATCGATGATAGAGAAGGCGTAAATGCCTATCATCACGAAGGTACCCATGTCTCTCCAGCGGCGATACCTGTCCTTGCGCTTGCGGAAAATTTCCTTGTAGCGTTCGATGTTGCTATCGTCGATTTTAGCCCCCAAGTGCAGAAACTGATTGTAGCTCTGCGTGTTGGGGTCATCATCCATGATGTCGAGGTAAGCCTGTGAGTAGTCGTGGTACATTTGGTTGTTCCAGGTGATGGCATAGGTGCATCCCACGAATCCGCCATAGATGATGGGCAGCTTCCAGTATTTGCGATTGTATATCTGCCCTGCGCCGGGAAGCACGATGGCTAGCCACATGGCTCGCTTGGTGTCGGGCTTCCATGTAGTCCAGTCTCTCTTCTTGCGTTGCGGCTGCAATGAAGTGTTGAGCCTTGCCAGACTGAGGCTGTCGCCACTGCTGATGACTGAGTCTACCGGTGCCACGGCAGGCACTTCCACGTCCTGTTTCGCCTTTGTCTTCTGGGCGTTGCAACAGAGCGGGCAAACTGCCGTCAGTAGGGTAGCCATGCAGATATTTATGATTCTTGATTTCACTTGATTCTCTCTTTCTTGATCAGATGTGCGGTTCTGAAGATGTTATTCCTGTTTCAGTTGGTCAAAAACATTCATGATGCGCTCCAATTCCTCCTCATTGGCAAATGGAATGCTGATTTTACCTTTGCCCTTGGCCGAGCAGGTAAACTGTACCTGGGTGTTGAGAAAATGGGAGAGCCTGTTTTTGAGGGCCGTAAATTCCTCTGGCATCTGAGCCTTGGCCGCTATGGTCTTCTTGCCACTCTCTATGTCTTCGCCGCTCTTCAGGTGCTGCACCATCTCTTCCACCTTGCGTACGGAGTATCCGTTCTTCTGGATTTCCTTGAAGAGCTTGATTTGCAGCGACGGACTGTCTAGCGACAGAAGGGCACGGCAGTGCCCCATGTCGATTTCCTTTTTCTGGAGAGCCATCTGTACTTGGGCTGGCAACTTGAGTAGGCGGAGGTAGTTGGCTATGGCTGCGCGGCTCTTGCCCACGCGTTCGGAAATCTTCTCCTGAGTCATTCCCTCGTTTTCCAGCAAGTGCTCATAGGCGAGCGCAATCTCTATCGCATTGAGGTCTTGGCGCTGGATGTTCTCCACGAGTGCCATCTCCATCACATTTTCGTCGCTGATGGTGCGGATGTAGGCAGGTATTGCCAAAAGCCCCGCTAACTGCGATGCTCTCCAGCGACGTTCGCCTGCAATAATCTGGAATCTGTTTTCTGCCACTTGCCTAAGGGTGATGGGCTGGATGATTCCGATAGACTTGATGCTCTCTGCCAGTTCATGTAGGGTTTCCTCGTCAAACTCACGGCGTGGCTGATTGGGATTTGCCTCTATTTGGTCGATGGATATTTCGTTGATGGTGCTGCTGCCCTGCGTGCGTACGCTCTCTGTGGATATGAGGGCGTCGAGTCCTCGTCCCAGGGCATTGCTTTTAGTTCCGTTATTGTATTTCTTGTGTACTGCCATTGCTTTGTTTTTGATGTTGAACTTTGAAAGTTGAACTTTTTACGTTGAACTTTGAACTTTGAATGTTGAACTTTTTACGTTGAACTTTGAACTTTGAAAGTTGAACTTTATGATTAGCTTTTTTGAGCGTCTTTTTACGTTGAACTTTGAAAGTTGAACGTTGAACTTTATGATTAGCTTTTTTGAGTGTCGAATTCTTCACTCTTCGTTCTTCACTCTTCACTTAAATTCGCTCTTCGTTCTTCACTCTTCACTTAAATTCACTCTTCACTTAAATTCGCTCTTC
>CAVDKC010000020.1:0-23795 GCA_963609615.1 Oribacterium sp. | reverse complement strand
CTCTTCACTTAAATAAATTCGTTCTTATTGATGATTTCCTTGGCGAGCGCCAAGTGATTTTTGGCACCGTTGCTCTCAGCGTCATAGAGAATGACAGGGAGACCATGGCTAGGACTCTCGCTCAATTTCACGTTGCGCTGGATGACGGTCTTGAAGACCAGCTCCTGGAAATGTCTTTTTACCTCATCGTAAATTTGGTTGGCGAGGCGAAGACGACTGTCATACATGGTGAGCAGGAATCCTTCGATTTCGAGTTTCGGATTGAGCTTGCTCTTGATGATTTTGATGGTGTTGAGCAATTTGCTGATTCCTTCCAGGGCAAAATATTCGCATTGCACAGGGATGATGACCGAGTCGGCGGCAGTGAGCGAATTGACTGTGATGAGCCCTAGGGAAGGTGAACAGTCTATGAGAATGTAGTCGTACTCCCCACGGATAGGGGCGAGAAGGTTTTTGATGACCTTTTCGCGGTTTTGCAGGTTGAGCATTTCTATCTCTGCACCTACGAGGTCGATGTGGCTGGGAATGATGTCCAGTCCGTCAATGTCGGTGGTGTAGATTGCATCGCGTACATCGGCATGGTCTATGATGCACTCGTAGAGTGAACAGTCTACCTCGCTGAGGTCTACTCCCAGTCCACTAGAGGCGTTAGCCTGTGGGTCGGCATCCACTACGAGCACTGTTTTCTCCAGAGTGGCCAGCGATGCTGCCAAATTAATCGTGGTGGTAGTCTTCCCTACGCCACCTTTCTGATTAGCTAATGCGATTATCTTTCCCATTTTCCTTGATAAAATTTTCGGCAAAGATACAAAAATATTGTGAGAATGCGTCGAGTTTAAAGGTTTTTTCGTACTTTTGCAACCAAAAGCATCAAATTTTTATGGAAAATAAGAAACATTTACAAGGAAAAGAGATATTAAGCGGTGCCGCTCATCGCAAGCCTTTGGTACTCATCTCTAATGATGACGGCTATCATGCCAATGGCATCAAGACGCTGGTGGGCTTTCTGAAAGACTGGTGCGAACTGCTTGTCGTGGCCCCGGAAAGTGCACGCTCAGGCTTTGCCTGCGCCTTTTCTGCCACCCAACCTTTGCGCTTGAAACGCCGGCACAATATGGGCGAGGATGTGGAGGTGTGGTCGTGCAGCGGAACTCCTGTAGACTGTGTGAAGATTGCGCTCGACCAACTGCTTGGCGACCGTAAGCCAGACCTGATACTGGGAGGCATCAATCATGGCGACAACTCCAGTGTAAACAATCATTATTCGGGTACGATGGGTGTGGCTAAGGAAGGCTGTATGAAGCATATTCCAAGCATTGCTTTCAGCAGTTGTAATTATGATGAGAACGCAGACCTCTCTCCTCTCTGCGAAGGGGTAGTCAGAATCGTGAAGATGGTGCTGGAGAAAGGCTTGCCTTTGGGTACTTGCCTTAATGTGAATTTCCCCGCACTACCCCCATTCCTGGGTGTTAAGGTGTGTCGCATGACCCGTGGGTCTTGGATAAAAGAAGTGGTCAGGGAGCGTCATCCCCGCGGTTACGATTACTATTGGATGGTGGGAGATTACCGCAATGATGAACCGCTGGCAGAGGATACAGACCAGTGGGCATTAAACCATGGCTATATTTCTGTTACGCCTACCAAGATAGATGTTACTGACTATGACTGGCTGAATGTAAACAAGCAGGAGCTGGAAACTCCTGTCGCTTGAATCTTCTAATGCGAGACCGATTATGAAGTATTATTTGATAGTGGGCGAGGCGAGTGGCGACCTGCATGCCAGCCATTTGATGCGCTCGTTGAAAAATGTAGACGAACTGGCTGAGTTCAGGTTCTTTGGGGGAGACTTGATGCAAGCTGAGGGAGGTACTCGTGTAAAGCATTATAAAGAGCTGGCTTACATGGGTTTTGTACCCGTACTGTTGCATCTAGGTACCATCTTCTCCAATATGAAGAAGTGCAAGGAGGACATCGTATGGTGGAAACCGGACGTAGTGATTCTCGTGGATTATCCTGGCTTCAATCTGAATATTGCCAAGTATCTGAAAAAGAATACCGGCATTCCTGCTTTTTATTATATTTCCCCTAAGATATGGGCTTGGAAGGAATGGCGTATTCGCAGTATAAAGCGAGATGTGGCCGAACTGTTCTCCATCTTGCCTTTCGAGGTGCCTTTCTTCGAGAAAAAGCACCATTATCCGATACATTATGTCGGTAATCCTACTGCGCAAGAGGTAGCTGAGTTTAAGGCTCAATACCACCAGAGTTTTGCAGAGTTTTGCCTGGAAAACAATTTGGATGCCAACAAGCCGATTATTGCGCTTTTAGCCGGTAGCCGCCTGCAGGAAATCAAGGATAATCTGCCAGCCATGATTGAGGTGGCAGAACGCTATGAGGATTACCAGATGGTTTTGGCTGGCGCACCTAGCATCGACGACAAGTATTATGCAGGATTCTTGAATGGTACTAGGGTGAAGATGGTACGCAATAAAACCTATCCGTTGCTCTCCCACGCTACGGTGGCTCTTGTAACAAGTGGCACGGCTACGCTAGAGACGGCTCTCTTTAACGTGCCGCAAGTAGTGTGCTACGAGACTCCGGTGCCTAAGCTCATTCGCTTTGCCTTCAGCCATGTCATCAAGGTAAAATACATTTCGCTGGTCAATCTGATTGCCGACCAGGAAATTGTGCCCGAAATGATGGCAGACCGATTTACTGTAGACGGGATAGCCAATGAATTGTACTGTCTGCTTCCTGGAAACCCCGAGCGAGACAAGATGCTTGCCGGATACCAGGTGGTGCGCGACCAACTGGGCAATCTTGTGGCACCAGATAATGCGGCAAGAATCATGTTCGACTTGTTGGTGAGACGCCGCGAGGAACTCTTGCGTTTGGCTCGCGAACGTGCGGAGGCTGAAGCCAAGGCTGCGGCCGAGGCTGCAGAGCGTGCCCGACTTAAGGCAATAGCTGAGGCAGAGGTTGCACGCAAGAAAGCTGAGGAACAGGCAGAGTTGGCACGGCAGCAGGCTATGGAGGCAGAACGCTTGGCTCGTGAAGCACAAGATGCGAATGCAAATTAGTCTAGTTTGTATCGCCACGCACAGGGTGAGCCGTTAGGGCGTTAGGCTAGATTTTTTCTGGAAATATGCAAACTTTTATGTTTTATCCACACGTGTATTTTGCAGATAATCCCAAATTAGCCTTCAGAGTGGCGTAGATTTCCATTCTGAAGGCTAATCTTATCTTTTTACTTCTTGTCGTAAGCGTGTACAGGGTAGTCGATGGTGTAGTGAAGACCACGGCTCTCCTTGCGTTCGATGGCCATGCGAGTGATGAGGTAACCCACGTTGATCATGTTGCGAAGTTCGCAAAGTTCCTTGCTTACCTTCACGCGCTTGAAAAGGTTCTCAGTCTCTTCGTAGAGAAGGTCGAGGCGATCCCAGGCTCGCTTTAGGCGTAGGTCGCTACGTACGATGCCCACATAGTTGCTCATACACTCGCCCACCTCTTTTACGCTTTGGGTAATCAAAACCTTCTCCTCGTTGGTCAGCGTTCCCTCATCGTTCCAGGCAGGTACCTTGTCGTTGAAGTCGTATTCGTCCACATGCTCCAAACTGTGCTGGGCGGCAGTTTCTGCATACACCACTGCCTCGATGAGTGAATTGCTCGCCAGTCGGTTGCCGCCGTGCAGCCCCGTGCAGGAACATTCTCCGAGGGCGTAGAGGCGGTTTATGCTCGACTGTCCGTTGAGGTCTACCTTGATGCCGCCGCACATATAGTGGGCTGCGGGGCGAACGGGAATGTACTCCTTGGTAATGTCGATGCCGATGCTGAGACACTTCGCGTAGATGTTGGGGAAGTGGTGCTTGGTTTCCTCAGGATTCTTGTGGGTTACGTCGAGGCAAACATGGTCTAGACCATGAATCTTCATCTCTTTGTCGATGGCACGGGCCACGATGTCGCGAGGGGCTAGGCTCAGCCGCTCGTCGTATTTCTCCATAAAACTCTCGCCGTTAGGCAGACGGAGAATGCCGCCATAGCCACGCATGGCCTCGGTAATGAGGAATGCTGGGTGAGTTTCGCCTGGGTGGTAGAGGGCGGTAGGATGAAATTGTACAAATTCCATGTCGGCTACTGTTCCCTTGGCACGATACACCATTGCCTCGCCGTCGCCTGTGGCTATCACGGGGTTGGTTGTTGTCTGGTAAACGGCACCGCATCCGCCTGTACACATCACGGTTACCTTGCTCAGGTAGGTGTCTACTTTCTTTGTTTCGGGGTTGAGTACGTATGCTCCGTAGCAGTTGATGTAGGGAGTGCGCCGGGTAACGCGGGCACCCAAATGGTGCTGGGTAATAATCTCTACGGCGAAATGATTTTCCTTGATGTCGATGTCCGGGCAGTTGCGCACAGCCTCCATCAGTCCGCGCTGAATCTCGGCACCAGTGTCATCGGCATGGTGAAGAATGCGGAATTCGCAGTGACCGCCTTCGCGATGGAGGTCGAACTTTCCGTCCTGCTGCTTGTCGAAGTTGACTCCCCATTCTACCAGCTCCTTGATTTGCTCTGGGGCCTTGGTGACAACCTGTTTTACGGCTTTATAGTCGCTAATGTAGTCACCTGCAATCATAGTATCCTGTATGTGCTTGTCGAAGTTGTCTACTTCGAGGTTTGTGACAGAAGCAACACCACCTTGTGCAAATGAAGTGTTCGCATCGTCGAGCGAGGTCTTGCAGATCATGCACACTTTACCTTTATGCGCTCTGGCTACTTTCAGGGCGTAACTCATACCGGCCACTCCTGAGCCGATAATCAGAAAATCATACTTATAAACCATTGAGTTTATCTTTTTCTTGTTTCTTACAGAAAGGAGCCTGTCTCGGAGGACAGAATCCTATGTGTTCTTGAGAATTAATTCTTAATTCGTTGCAAAAGTAATAATTTATCTTTAAAAAGCGTAATAAGAGGCGGATTTTTTGTAATTTTGCATCGATTTTTTATAATAAAGTATGACAGACAGAACTTTTCATAAGCGTTTTACATCGACGGCTCGCATTGGTGTGGTGTTTTTTGCCATATTGGCCGGATACTTCTTTTGGATAAAGATGGCCATTGTCGGCATCCTGCTTGCCATCGTCATTGTGGGGATGATAGAGCGCATCCTTAATACGACGTATACGTTCAGGAAGGTGAAACCTATCGACCGTGACGACGAGATGGAGTTTCTCATCATTAATGAGGGGCGTTTTACGAGCAATAAAAATGTGCCGGTTTGCGACATCCTAAGTGTTGGCACGGCCAAGACATTCATGGGGTTGGACCACTGCACGGTGATAGAATTTGGACACCACAATATCGTGGCGGTTCAGCCCGATAATGAGGAGGCGTTCAGGAAAGAAATCAAGAAGAGACAGAATGGAAGTGAAGAGTGAATTTAAGTGAAGAGTGAAGAACGAAGAGTGAAGAATTCATTTGAAGTGAAGAACGAAGAGTGAAGAATTTAATTTGTAGAGAAGAATAAATAGGGATAATGAATAAGATATTTAGATGTTTGATGGGCTTGGTGATGGCGATGCTTTTGGCTTTGCCTGCAAAGGCTCAGATGGAAGAAGAGGAGGTGGAAGTAGCTGACTCCATAATAACCGATTCGTTGGCTGCGGATACATTGGAATTACCTTGGCCTGAGTCTGTACAGGTAGGCATCGGCAAACTCTTGGATAGCAAGATGTTTGAAACATCGCAAGTGGGACTGATGGTCTGGGACTTGGATGCCGACTCGTGCATCTATCAGCACAATGAGCGGCAACTGATGCGACCTGCCAGTACGATGAAGTTGGTGACGGCCATTACGGCCCTTGACAAGTTAGGAGGTTCTTACCAGTTTAAGACCACACTCAAGTATACTGGCACCATTGAGAATGGGGTGCTGAATGGCGATGTGTATTGTATCGGTGGTATGGACCCCCGGTTCAATAATGACGATATGGTAGCCTTTGTCAATAATCTGAAGGAGATGGGCGTCGACACAATCCGTGGTGGCATCTATGCAGACCGTTCGATGAAGGATGCTGACCTGCTCGGTGAAGGTTGGTGCTGGGATGATGACAACCCGGTACTCTCGCCATTGGTATTTTCTCGCAAGGATATTTTTATGGACAGGTTCCTCTCCAAACTGCATGATGCTGGCATAGAGTATGCTGGTTTTAGTGCATCCGCAAAGACTTGTCCACCCAACGCCTTTACCATTTGTACCCGATTTCATACTATGGACCAGATACTACACAAGATGATGAAAGAGAGCGACAATCTCTACGCAGAGTGTATGTATTACCAGATAGCTGCATCTACGGGCAATCGGCCAGCCAGTGCCAAGAGTGCCAAAAATGTAGAGCGGCAACTGATTGGCAAGATTGGGCTCGACCCTCAAAGGTACAGGCTGGCCGATGGGTCTGGCCTGTCGCTCTATAACTATCTGAGTGCCGAACTGGAGGTAAAACTCCTTCGCTATGCTTATCGCAATGATAATATCAAGGAGCACTTGATTCAGTCTTTGCCCATCGGTGGGGTAGACGGAACCTTAAAGAAACGCATGAAGAATAGTTTTACTTACGGCAATGTGAAGGCGAAGACCGGCACGCTGACAGGCATCATTTCGCTGGCTGGCTATTGTAAGGCTGCCAATGGTCACGACCTTTGTTTCTCTATCATCAACAATGGTATTATGCATGGTAATAATGCCCGCAACTTTGCAGACAAGGTTTGTACCTTGCTCTGCAAGCCGTAATTGAGATGGAAATATTGAAATATTGAAAGATGGAGCAGATTAGAACTTTTGTGAATGATATGATAGCTTGGGCGGGTATTACGGGCGACATCGTGCCAGTGATAAGCCATGTCCTGCTTACCGTTACCGCCATCCTGATGGCGGTACTGAGCGATTTCCTGTGTCGCAAGATGCTGGTACCTCTTATCATGAAGATTACCGAGAAGACTGAGGTAACATGGGATGACGTACTGCTCAACCGCAAGGTACTCACCTCGGCGTGCCATATTGTGCCTGCCGTAGTAATATGGTCGCTCATGCCCCTTATCTACTTGGAATACCCTATACTGAAAGTGGTGCTGGAACGGGCCACGGGCATCTATATTGTGGTCAACTCTGTGCGTACGATACTCGTTTTCATCGGCTCCTTCAAGGGGCTGGAAGAGACGGGCAAAAGGCGTTCCTCTGCTCAGCAATACTTTCATACCTTCTGTGGTGTGTTGAGGGTGCTGATGCTTTTCGTGGCGGGAGTGGTCATTGTAGCCATCGTCTTGGGTAAGGATCCTATGACACTGTTTGCTGGCTTGGGTGCTACCTCGGCTGTCTTGATGTTGGTTTTCAAGGATACTATCCTCGGACTTGCCGCTGGTGTCAGACTTACGAGCAATGACATGCTGCATAAGGGCGATTGGATAACCGTAAAGTCGGTGGATGCCAATGGTATAGTAGAGGAAATGTCGCTCACTACTGTAAAAGTACGCAATTTCGACAATACGATAGTTACCATCTCGCCAGCTACCCTCGTGAATGGGTCTTTCCAAAACTGGATAGGGATGCAGCAGAGTGGGGGAAGGCGAGTGCAGCGCAAGGTGTATTTCGATTTCCGTAGCATCCGATTGGCAGATGAGGCTCTCAAGACCTCCCTCATCAACAAGCACTTCGCTACAGAGGATTCTTTCAAACTAAAAAACTCTTTACAGAAAACATTGGACGCCGGCAAGGCGAATGGTAAGGAAATGGCTGTTTTACAGAATCCTGTGGCGTTGGCTCCTACTAATCTACAGCTTTATCGCAAGTATATGGAGCGATATCTACGTGAACGGCCAGAGGTGAATACTGAACTAACCTTGATGGTTCGTCAGTTGGAGGCAACCCAGTGTGGACTCCCTATGGAGTTTTATTTCTTTGTCAAGGAAAAGGCATGGGTAAATTATGAGCACATCCTTGCCGACATCATGGAGCATGCCTATGCTCTGGCTAAAGAGTTCGACCTGAAGATTTACCAGCAATATCCCGATCAGTGATTTAAAGGTAAAAAAGTAAAAAGGTAAAAATGGGGTAAATGGAGAATAACTCGTATTTTTCTGCTGTCATTCTCGCTTGGTTTCGCGAGAATGGACGGGCGTTGCCTTGGCGCGAAACCAAAAATCCCTATGCAATCTGGCTGAGCGAAATCATCCTCCAGCAAACGCGTGTAGTCCAAGGGTGGGAATATTGGGAGAAATTCATGAAGCAATATCCTACGGTGGAGGCTTTGGCAGCTGCCAGTGAAGATGAGGTGTTGAAACTTTGGCAGGGGTTAGGTTACTATTCCCGTGCCCGAAATCTCCATACTGCTGCCCAACAGATTGTAGCATTAAGTTACTTCCCCGATACATTGGAAGGTATCAAGTCTCTGAAGGGAGTGGGCGATTACACTGCCGCTGCCATCGCCTCTTTCGCTTTCGATATTCCTGCAGCAGTGGTGGATGGCAATGTGTATCGAGTACTCTCCCGATATTTTGGCATTGATACTCCCGTCAATACTGCTCAAGGCAAGAAGGAGTTTGCAGCCTTGGCTCAATCGCTTTTGCCTTCTCCTAATGTTGCAGAGAAGATTCGTCCCAATGAGTTTGATATGGAACTATCGCCTGTATCAGCCTATAACCAAGGCATGATGGATTTTGGTGCTATCCAGTGCACCCCTCAATCTCCAAAGTGCCTACTCTGTCCGCTCGCAGAAAGTTGCGAGGCACTGAGAAGCGGTAGGGTAGACTCTTTGCCAGTAAAGCTCAAAACGCTGAAAGTAAAAACGCGTCATCTTACTTATATTTATATAAGCTGTAAAGGAGAGGTAGCTATCCGTCGGCGAGGTGAAGGGGATATTTGGCAGGGATTATGGGAGCCATTCAATGCTACAGTTCGTGAAGAGAATGTTTCTGCTACGCTTTCAGAGATACAAGATGTGCTTCATCTGAATGTAGAGGAATTGGGTGGTCTGCGGCTGGTTGCAAAAGATGTAAAGCATGTGCTTACTCATCGCATTCTCCTTGCCGACTTCTATCTTTTGGAAATGGAAAATCGCCCTCTTTTACCCGATGATTACATCTGGATAAAGGAGAGCGATATGGAACAATATGGAATTCCTAGATTGGTAGAAATCCTATTGGCTAAGCTTTAGTAATTCTGAGCCTCAATCTGGAAGTAGCTCTGTGGATGGTTGCAAACTGGGCAAACCTCTGGAGCCTGCTTACCTACGCAGATGTGGCCGCAGTTGGCGCACTGCCAGATGCAATCGCCCTCACGGGAGAATACTACCTTGTCCTGTATATTCTTCAGGAGCTTGCGATAACGCTCCTCGTGGTGCTTCTCGATTTCGGCAACCATCTCAAACTTAGCAGCAATCTCTTCGAATCCTTCCTCGCGAGCTTCCTTTGCCATGCGCACGTACATGTCGGTCCATTCGTCATTCTCGCCAGTGGCAGCAGCTAGAAGATTCTCCTCTGTACTCTTGATGGCACCGCCCTCCAGGTATTTGAACCACATTTTAGCGTGTTCTTTCTCGTTGGCAGCTGTCTCCTCGAAGATGTTGGCTATCTGGACATAGCCATCCTTCTTGGCCTTGCTTGCAAAGTATGTATACTTGTTGCGTGCCTGTGATTCACCTGCAAACGCTTCCATCAAATTCTTCTCGGTTTTTGTACCTTTTAATTCCTTCATAATGCTATTGTATAAAGTTAATATTTATGTTTATTACTAGATGAAAAGAGTCTCTTGAAAATTTCTGCTGCAAAGATATTGAAATAATTCCAAACTTGCAAATTCATAAGCAGGAAATTTTCGGGCTTTAGATGTTTTTAACGAAAGCGGGCTTCAAATAAAAAAGCGAGACGTTTAACGTGGTCTCGCTCTTGGTGGATGTTTATACGTATGTTTCCAGGAACTTGACAGTTCCCTTTACCTCTAGGCTCTTGGTGTTGGCAGGGACAACGATGCTCTCGCCACCTTGCAGTGTAGTTTCATAGCCTTCGTCATCTGTAATCGTTGCCTCTCCTTTCAAACCTATTAGGATGACGAAGCTGTCCAGTTCTGAATAGTCGAGAGTCATAGGCTCGTCGAGGTCGTATACGGCTGTATTGAAGTAAGGGCACTGTACGATGCTTACACCCTCGTTCTTTGTGGGGGTGTAGTGCTGGCGATAGTCTGGGAGAACTGTGTAGTCGATACATTCGGCTGCTTCCTGGGTATGGAGCTGGCGATAGTTGCCGTCCTTATCCTTGCGCTTGAAGTCGTAGATGCGGTAGGTTACGTCGCTGGTTTGCTGAATCTCGGCAACGAAACAACCGGTACCTATGGCATGGATTCTGCCTGCTGGGATAAAGAAGCAATCGGCCTCCTTCACGCTATACTGTGCCAGGGCATTGGTGATGGTGTCGTTCTCCACCATTTCCTTGTATTGTGCTGGCGTGATTTGCATCTTCAGGCCATTATAGAGCTTGGCGTCTGGCTCACATGGCAAAGCGTACCACATCTCTGTTTTGCCACGTTCCTTACCCTGCTTGCGGGCAATTTCATCGTTGGGGTGAACCTGTATGGAAAGGTTGCGGTTGGCATCGATAAACTTGATGAGCAACGGGAATTCATTGCCAAAACGCTTGTAGTTCTCCTCGCCGAGAAAACTGCCCTTCAACTCTGCGACAACCTCGTTGAGGCTCTTTCCCTGCATCTCGCCATCGGCCACGACACTCTCACTGCCAGGTACGCCAGAGATTTCCCAGCTCTCGCCTACATTCTCCTGCTTAACGTCAAGATGCTTGAAGGCGATAATTTTGTTGCCCCCCCAGAGGGTAGATTTTAATAGTGGTTTAAATTTTAATGGTTTCATAACTATTTTCATTTAGTTTGTAATCCAATCTGTGTATATATATATTACGTTTCAGTCATTGTCATTACTTAGCTGAAAAGCTATAGAATTCTTCCCTCTTCCCTTCTTTTAGTTTTCTTTCCAGAAAGCAGGGGTGAGGATTACCAGCACGCTGAATATCTCCAAACGACCAATGAGCATCATCAGTGAGCAGAACCATTTGGCTACGTCTGGCAGCTCGCTCCATGACATAGTAGGTCCTATCTCTATGCCGAGTGTGGGGCCTACATTGCCCACGCAACTCAGCGTGATGGTAATGGCGTTGGTACTGTCGATGCCCATCGCTATCATCGTGAAGGAGATGAGCACGCAGATGATGAGGTAACTCACCAGGAAGGCGAGTAGCGTAACCCGCTTTTGCATCGGCACATTGGTGCCGTCTATCTTCAGCGGGAGCACGGCGTTGGGATGTAATATCTGGCGAAACTCGTTCTTTACCACTCTGAGCAGCATTACGCCACGGATGCACTTGATACCTCCGCTTGTGCTGCCTGAGCAAGAGCCGAAGAACATGCACATAGCCAAGACCACCCAGGTGACGTGAGGCCAAAGGGCGGCATCATCGTTGAAGAGACCAGTGGTTGTGATGAACGACACCACCTGAAATGTGGCACTGCGGAAGGCGTGTTCCAAGTCGTAGTTACGCATCGCCATCAGCTCTATCATGATAAAGGCAGAGAAGATGGTAACGAGGAAGGTATAGAATCTGAATTCTGAATTCTTGAAGAGGTTTTTTACTTTCAGCTTGATGACGGCGGCATAAAGCAAGGTAAAGTTGATGCCCGAAAGGAAGCAGAAGAGCGTACAGATGTATTCGAGCGTAGGCGAATGAAAAAACTCTGTACTGGTGTTGTGGGTGGAGAATCCGCCTGTAGCCGTGGTAGACATGGCATAATTGATGCTGTCGAATGCGTTCATTCCGCCGAAGTAATAAGCTGCGATGCAACCTATGGTGAGCACCACGTAGATGCTCCATATCCACTTTGCCGAGGTGGAGAGGCGTGGGTGCAATTTTGTCTTGATTGGTCCTGTAGCTTCGGCTGCAAATACCTTGGTCTGTCCTCCTACGAGCGATGGCAGCAAGGCGATGGTAAAGAACACGATTCCCAGTCCGCCTATCCACTGGGTGAGCGACCGCCAGAAGAGCAAGCCATGCGGCAATGCCTCCACATCGTCGATGATGGTGGCTCCTGTCGTAGTAAAGCCAGACATCGTTTCGAAGTATGCATCCGTAAAATTGTTGATGTAACCGCTTACCAAGAACGGCAGTGTGCCGAAGAGACTGAATATGATCCAGGAGGTGGAAACTACGAGATAGGCATCGCGGCGCGACATAGAGTTGTCTGCTCCGTGACCTTTCCATTTCAGAGCAAGTCCTCCGCCAATGGTGGCAAGGGTGGCTACGATAAAGGCAAAGACGTCGTCCTGCTGATAGTAGAAAGCTACCAGCAGACTGAGTAATAATAGGAAAGCCTCGATGAAGAGGAGTTGTCCCAAAACTTTGTAAATCAATTTTCGATTGATCATTTCTCTTTACCTTAATATTATATATATTGTCTCTCAGTAGAAGACGCGTACTTATACTAGACGAAATATCTTTCTATTTTCTTCATGTTGATATTGTGGCAGAATACCATCACCGAGTCGCCTGCCTCTATCTGTGTGCTACCCGATACGAGCATTCCCTCGTTGCCGCGCACCAGTCCGCCGATGGTTACACCGATAGGCATTCCCAGGTCTTTTACAGGCTTCTTGGTTACCTTGGAGCCTTCCTTGGCGATAAATTCGGCCACGTCGGCGTTGGCACTCATCAGGAAGCGCACGTTCATCACGTCTGCATCGAGCATCATCTGATAGATGTAGCTGGCGGCAATCATCTTTTTGTTGATGATAGTACCGATGTCGAGCCCCTCCGCCATGCTCACGTAGTCTACGTTCTCTACGGCAGCCACGGTTTTTCTTACGCCCATTCGCTTGGCGGTAAGGCAAGCCAGGATATTGGTTTCTGCATTGCCGGTCAACGCTACGAATGCCTGAGTACTGCGGATGCCCTCCTCGGTAAGTAGCGGGATGTCCCTGCCGTCGCCATGGATGATAAGCGTATTGTTCTCGTCGAGGATGTCGTTGAGATATTCACAGCGGTTCTCATCCTTTTCGATGATTTTACATTCCATGTACTCTGGCATCTTCTTCACGGCTCTTACGGCAGTGCGTCCGCCACCCATAATCATGACGTTCTTTACATCCACATAGTGTTCTTTTCCTACTATCTTGCGGATATACGGAATATAGTTGCGGGTAGTCATGAAGTAGGCGAGGTCGTAGAGCTTCAGTTCATCGTTACCGCCTGGAATGATGGTGTCGCTGCCTCGTTTGATGGCTACCACATGGTAAGGGTCGTTGGGACCACTGATGTTTTTCAGAGGTTCGTTGAGTATCTCGCACCCCTCGCGTAGTTTGATGCCTAGCATCACGAGGGCACCGTCGTGTACGTCCCAGCGCTGGCGCACCCAGCTCATTTTCAGGCCATTGTTGATGTCTACGGCAGCCAGCATTTCAGGGTAGATGAGCTTGCTGATGCCCAGATTCTTGAAAAACTCTTGGGCTTGTGGTTCCATGTATTCCGGGTTGTCCACACGGGCCACGGTACGCTTTGCCCCAAGGTTCTTGGCCAGGATGCTGGCCGTGATGTTTGTACTCTCCACGGGGGTTACGGCGATGAAGAGGTCGGCGTCGCCTACGCCTGCATCTCTGAGTATCTTGAGGCTGGTAGGTTTGCCTAGCAAGGTGAGCAGGTCGCAGTCTGGCCCTATGCTGCCCAGTCGCTCCTCGCTTTCGTCGATGAGCGTAATCTCCTCATTGCTTCTCGACAGAAGCCGAGCCAAGTGGGTTCCGATAGAGTGAGCGCCGGCTATTATGATTTTCATATTTGCAAAATGTTCTTTTTAGAAAAACTCCTGAATTCAAACTCCTTTGATGGCATTCTTGATGCTCTCGCCATCGAGGTGTACTAGCTCTCTGAGCTGGGCTATGGTGCCGTGCTCCACAAACTCGTCTGGCAATCCCATTCGGGTAATCTGTGGATGATACCCATGGTCGCTCATCCATTCCAGCACGGCAGAACCAAATCCGCCTGTACGTACTCCATCCTCGATGGTTACGATACGGGAGAACCTTTCTCCCACCTCTTTTAATATAGACTCGTCGAGCGGCTTGATGAAGCGCATATCGTAATGGGCGATACTGAGACCTTCGATTTCTGTAATTGCCTTGGCGGCATCGTTTCCGATAGGACCGATGGTGAGCACTGCCACATCGCTTCCGTCTTTCAGTTTTCTGCCTGTACCAGTCTTGATTTCCTTCATAGGGTTGTGCCAGTCGGTAAGTACCCCCTTGCCACGAGGATAGCGGATAACGTAGCAACCATGGCCCGGCAACTGGGCAGAATACATCAGATTGCGCAGCTCGTGTTCATTCATCGGCGAGGCGATGGTGAGGTGGGGGACAGGCCGCAGTGCTGCCATGTCGAATACGCCGTGATGGGTAGGCCCGTCTTCGCCTACTAGACCTGCACGGTCTAGGCAGAGTACAACTGGCAGATTAAGCAATGCCACATCGTGGATGATATTGTCGTAGGCACGTTGTGCGAAAGAACTGTAAATATTGCAGAATGGAACGAGCCCATCCTTCGCCATGCCCCCGGAGAATGTTACTGCATGTCCCTCAGCGATACCTACATCGAAAGTACGGCCAGGCATCGCCTTCATCATGATGTTCATCGAGCAGCCTGTAGGCATGGCTGGTGTCACGCCCACTATCTTTGGATTCTTCTCGGCGAGTTCTAGCAGAGTGTGTCCGAATACATCCTGATATTTTGGGGGCTGGTTGCTGGCATCGGAGACAAGTCGTTCGCCTGTCTCTGGGTCGAATTTGCCCGGAGCATGCCATACGGTGGCACTCTTCTCGGCAGGCTCATAGCCCTTTCCTTTGGTGGTGTGCAGGTGCAAGAGCTTAGGCCCCTTCATGTTCTTGAGCTGCCTCAGTACACGTACCACCTCTTTCACATTATGCCCGTCGAAAGGGCCGAAGTATCGGATGTTCATACCCTCAAAGATGTTCTGCTGATGGCTCAGGGCCGACTTCAGGGCATTGTTCAGGCGAATGATGCCCTTCTTGCGGTCTTCATTGAGATAACCCTTGGAGTGCAACCACTGTGAAGCCTTGAAGCGGAGCTTATTGTAAGTCTCATTGGTGTCGAGCTGCAGGAGGTATTTTTCCATTCCACCCACGGCATGGTCAATGCTCATGTCGTTGTCGTTGAGGATGATGAGCAGATCGTTAGGAGTACTCGAAACATTGTTTAGTCCCTCAAAGGCTAGTCCGCCGCTCATTGCACCATCGCCGATGACGGCTACGACGTGTCTGTCTGGGCAACCCGTCTCGCGTGCTGCCACGGCCATTCCTAGTGCAGCGGAGATGGAATTGCTCGCATGTCCGCAGGTGAAGGTGTCGTATTCGCTCTCAAGAGGTGTAGGAAAAGGGCGGATGCCGTGAAGTTTCCGGTTAGTGCAGAAGTTTTCGCGGCGGCCTGTCAATATCTTGTGCCCATAGGCCTGGTGCCCCACGTCCCATACGATGCGGTCGTTGGGGGTGCTGAATACATAATGAAGGGCTACTGTGATTTCTACAACGCCAAGAGAAGAGGCAAAATGACCTGGGTTTACAGCTACCTCGTCGATGATGTCTTCTCTTAGTTCTTTGCAGACTAGGGGCAGTTGGTCTATGCCCAGCTGTCGCAAATCCTCTGGATATTTTATTTTATTTAAAAGACTAAACTTCTTATTGTCCATGTTTTCAACGGTGAATAATGCTGCAAAGGTACATCTTTTTTTCAATATATAACACTTTTAAGCAGATATTTTCGCTTTTTCCGATTATTCTTTGTATTTTTGCCGAGAGAATAAACAAATAATATAATTAAGAATGGAAAAGAAACTACTTCTCGTGGGAGCCATGATGATGGTTTCCGTGTCAATGATGGCGCAGGGCAAGGCTGGCGGCATCAGTCAGTCTGCGCTTCAGCAGATAGAGAAAAGCCAGAATGGTGGTGCAGCCGATAAGGCTCTCTTCAATGCCATCGCTGGCAATAATATCGACGATTTGGTGAAGAATCATGCCAATGCGGCACCTGTAGACACTCATTTTAGCATCGAGACTCCTTCGCAGAGCATCCACAACCAGAAAAGCTCTGGCAGATGCTGGATGTTCAGTGGGCTCAACGTTCTTCGCTCCAATTTCGCCCTCAATGACAAGCAGGGCAGGGTAGTGGAGTATTCGCACGATTACCTTTTCTTCTACGACCAGTTGGAGAAGGCTAATCTGATGCTTCAGAGTGTCGTTGACCTTGGTAAAAAGAGCATCGAGGATCCTCAGGTACAGTTCTTCTTTAAGAATCCGATTAACGATGGCGGTACTTTTTGCGGTATTGCCGACTTGGCTTCCAAGTATGGACTGGTACCAATGAGCGCACAGCCAGAGACTTATTCCAGCAATAATACCAGCAAGATGAGTAAGCTGATAAGTAGCAAGCTGCGTGAGTATGGTTTGGAGCTGCGCAAGATGGTAGCGCAGGGAAAGAAGCCTGCTGCTGTCCAATCTCGCAAGACAGAGATGCTCGCACAGATTTATCACATGCTTTCGCTCACTCTCGGTGAACCTGTAAAGGAATTTACCTATGCTTTCCGTAACAAGGATGGCAAGCAGGTAGGCGAGGCTAAGAAGTATACTCCTAAGAGCTTTTATGAGGAGACTGTAGGCAAGGACCTCAACGGCACATTCCTGATGGTGATGAACGACCCACGCCGCCCTTACCACAAGACTTACGAGGTGGAGTATGACCGCCACACCTACGATGGGCACAACTGGAAGTATCTCAATCTGCCGGTAGAGGAAATTGCCCAGCTCGCCATCGCTTCTCTGAAGGATGGGCATAAGATGTATTCCAGTTATGATGTAGGCAAGCAGCTCGACCGCAAGCGTGGCTACTTGGCTCTCGACAATTTCGACTATGGCAGTCTTTTCGGCACTACATTCCCCATGAATAAGGCGGAGCGCATCTCTACTTTCGACAGCGGGTCTACCCATGCCATGACCTTGACGGCCGTAGACCTCGATGCCACAGGCAAGCCTGTAAAGTGGAAGGTGGAAAACAGTTGGGGGGCAGACAATGGCTTCTCTGGTTGTTTTATCATGACCAACGACTGGTTTAATGAGTTCATGTTCCGCTTGGTGGTAGACAAGAAGTATGCCTCAGAACAACTCCTGAAGGAGTTCGAACAGAAGCCTACGATGTTGACTCCAGACGACCCTTTGTTTGTGGATGAATAACAGAGAAATCTCACAATCTCAGTCTCAGTTAAAAAAACAAGTACCCCCTTTTCTTTCTTTTCTTCTTTATATACTTATAACTTATTAATAATTAATTAGTTATATAATATATATATAATAGAAGTGCGAAAAATGGGGGTATCTGTTTTGTTAACTGAGATTGAGATTTTGAGATTTGAAACTTTTTAAGGTGAAAGGGTGGTTTGGCTAATCGTCTGAGAATCAGTGTTTTGTGTTGCTCCTCTTGAAAGGCGCCGTTCCCTTAAATCGAGTCTTTCAGCATCGTGTAGTCTCAATTAAAGCCCACTTTTCCCCACCTGCGAGCCCCTAAAAAGCAAGAAAAATACCCCGAGATAATTTCATTTTCTTATTTTTATAGTTGGAAAAAATATTTTTCCCAGTTAGGAAAATAAATTTTATTTGAGATAAATCTTGTCATTTTCCGATAATATCGTAAGAATGCGGTTTATTTTTTGTATTTTTGTACCCGAATCGCTTCTGAAAACGTTATGATAATAAACCATATACATAAAAACAATGATAGAGAAAAGCAAGCGTGAGCGTATTATTGCGCTCGTCAACAAGGAGGTAGTGCCAGCCATCGGATGTACAGAGCCTATGGCTGTGGCTCTCTGTACAGCTCAGGCTGCTACCACACTAGGCAAGCGCCCAGAGCGCATTGAGGTACTTTTGAGTCCCAACATGCTGAAGAATGCCATGGGCGTAGGCATCCCAGGCACAGGCATGATAGGTTTGCCAATAGCCGTTTCGCTAGGAGCCCTTATTGGAAAACCTGAATATGAGCTTGAAGTATTAAAAGATTTGACCCCAGAAACCTTGGAACAGGGAAAGCAATACATCCAGGATGCCGACATCGACATCAAGCTAAAGCAAGGCAATGTGGATAAACTCTACATCGAGGTGGCTTGCTATGCTGACGATGCACAGGCCACGGCCATCATCTCGGGCGGGCATACTCACTTCGTTTATGTAGAGCGCAATGGAGAGGTGGTATTAGACAAGCGTGGGGCTGATGCCGAGAATGAGGCAGACGATGACATTCAGCTCAATCTACGCATGGTCTACGACTTTGCCACTATGGCACCGCTCGACGAAATCCGTTTTATCCTCAAGACCAAGGAATATAACATAAAGGCTGCCGAAGAGAGTATTAAGGGCAATTATGGTCACTGTCTAGGCAAGACGATGGACCGGCCTTTGAGCCATGGTATCTTTGGCGACAACATCTTTTCTCACATCATCTCCCGCACCGCTTCTGCTTGCGATGCCCGAATGGGCGGAGCCATGATTCCTGTGATGAGCAATAGTGGCAGTGGCAACCAGGGCATCTGTGCCACCAATCCTGTGGTGGTGTATGCTGCGGAGAACGAGAATACAGAGGAAGAATTGATACGTGCCTTGATGCTGAGTCATCTTACCGCCATCTATATCAAGCAGAGTTTGGGCAAACTTTCTGCTCTTTGCGGTTGCGTAGTGGCCAGTACGGGCAGCAGTTGCGGTATTACCTATCTGATGGGTGGCGACTTCACTCGTATCTGCAATTCGGTGAAGAATATGGTGGCTAACTTGACAGGTATGATTTGCGACGGTGCCAAGCCCAGTTGTGCCCTGAAGATTTCTTCGGGAGTGAGCACCGCATTGCTATCAGCCTTGTTGTCGATGGAAGGGAAGTGCGTGACGAGCGCCGAAGGTATCGTGGATGATGATGTGGACAAGTGCATCCACAACCTCACCTCTATTGGTGCCGACGCCATGAGAGCCACCGATGATATGGTGCTCGACATTATGACACACAAGTAAGTGAAGAGTGAAGAGTGAAGAGTGAAGAATTGAAATGTCAAAAAGGCTCGCAAGAATATCCATAGCTGGAATCTTGCGAGCCTTTTATTGGTTTAGAGTGGGCAAGTGAATTCTTCACTCTTCACTCTTCGTTCTTCACTTAATTTACACCAGTGTAGCTACGATTTCTTCGCGAGTACCTGGCAACATGTCGATGACGGGAATCTCCGGCATCGTGTAGCAGCCTGGCTGCAAGCGGAAGGAAGCACGAGCCACGTTAACCAATACCTGAGCGGTAAGGGCTGGGTTGTTGATGCTCATGTTGAACTCGAAACGCTGGTTCTGTGTCTTGCCAGATACACCCTTGCGCACGAGATTTACTCCATGCCCCATGTCCTTAACATCGTCTACAGATGCAACGGCGAATACGTGGGTCTCATCATGAGCGAAGTATGGGTCGGCCTTGATTTCGGCTGTAACCTCCTCAAGTGTAGCGCCTTCCTCAAGCTCTACGTACACCATACGGCGATGGATGCCCTCGCCCAATGGGATTGTTACAGAGAGAGCTTCTTTCACACCCTTCTTGCTGCGAACGCAAACAGAGTGTCCCATACTCATACCAGGACCGAAGTTGGTGTATGTCAAGCCCTTTGGTGCCAAACTTTCCATCAATACGCGTACGATAGAGTCTGAACCTGGGTCCCAGCCAGCAGCGATGACGCTCACCTTGCCAGCCTTCTTGCAGTTCTCCATCTGCTGGGTGCGATAGTCGAGGATGCTGGTGTGGATGTCGAAGCTATCCACGGTGTTGATGCCGAGAGCCACAATCTTCTCTGCATACTCAGGGCAAGAACGGGTAGGAGTGGCGAGGATGGCTACGTCTACGTCCTTCAATTTACTGATGTCGTCTACTACCTCATATTCTGCCAACTCTGCTGGCTTGTTGTTGCCGCCCTGGCGGCGTACTATACCTGCAATCTCGAAATCTGGTGCTGCTTCGAGAGCCTCTACGGTAAACTTACCGATGTTGCCGTAACCTACTACGGCTGCTCTAAATTTCTTCATTTTCTTATTTCTTTTATTGGGTTGTTTTATTCTTTATATGTATCTATCTTGTTGTAGATGGAAGGGTAGTTCTTCCTTTTTGGGTTTGTTTGCGGTTACAAAAATATACTTTTTTCTTTAAATACGTGATGCTTTAATAGGTTTTTAACTTATAAAACTTATAAAAAGTAATAAAATCATAGTTTGTAGGTATGGATGCAAGGCAAAAAATAAGCATAAACTAGCCTGCGCTTACTGATTGTTACTATGGCGCAGGTGCTCATAATTCCCATTCGTAGGTGTCGTAAACTACACCTCTGCCTCCAAAACCTTCTTTCTGGGCTATCAATCCCTCATTGAGAAAGTCGCCATTGCCCTCGGTAGACCGCCCGAAGTCCAGGTACTTATAGTCTGGATAGTCTTCATACATCACCTTATTATATATGGCATCCACAGCGCCCAGCTCTTTCCCGATATCATTGGAGGAGCAATACTGCCCGTGAATCATGACTCCCTTGTTCAGATAAAATGTGAGTCCTGCAACAACCTCTCCCTTGTAATAGGAGTTGTATTGTACGATATTGTCAGGAAAACGGCTATGCAATAGTTCGATTTCTGCCAAAGTATGTACAGGGTGCACTTGATGTCGCTTTTGTAGGTTGTCATCCAATACCTTCCAAAAACTGGCAAAGTCATCTGTTTTTTTGACGATAATTCCTGCCTCTTGCGCCTTTTTGAGTCTGCGAAGACGGTCTTTCCTCCATCTGAGATGTTCCTGCATAAAGATAGTGGTGCCCATGTCGCGCTGTGTGATGCGGGCATGGCATTGCCAGTAGATGGCATAAAGGTCTTCCTCGGATGGCAACTGGTGATACACCCATGGCACTGGTTTGTAGATGACTTTCAGGAAACCTTGTTCCCTCAGATAGGCGTTTAGCTCGCGGAAGAGCTGTACCACGTCGGCCGCTGTCACATTCTTGTCCATGATGAGGCCGCCGAAGGTGAGTCCTAGGTGTGAGCAAAAAGTGTACTCTCGCTCATGGGCAGGCAAGATGGAATGTAGATGGTTGCCTTTGTAGAAAAGCAGGGAATGGTCGTGGAAGCGGTCGGAGTGATAGTCCATGTATCCACGATAAAAGAGAAAAGTGGCATTGCGTGCCTGTGATACGTATTTGTCCCAGACAGCTTGGTCGGCTGGGGTGTATCGACGGATATTATACATCATGAAAATTCGTGTTAGTCAGAACTTATGGTTGGGTGGAGGAGGCTTGCTGGACGTAAGCCAAAAACTCGTCGTAGTCGTAGAGATAGTCTTCAGGCTCGTAGAGTTCGGAGGCTAGGACGAGGCAGACCGCTCCCGAAGAGAAATCGTCGAGGGTACGCCATATTCCCGTGTCGATATAGAGACCTTGGTCTGGATGGTTGAGGAAATATTGTCTTTTCTCCCTACCATTGTCTAGGTTGACAGTGAAAGAACCGCTTACGGCAATGATGATTTGTCTGAGACGCTTGTGGGCATGGCCACCTCGGCTTTCTCCTCCAGGAACATCATATATCCAGTAGGCGCGCTTGGTTCTGAACGGAATGTTATCAGAAAGGCTGCTTGTCATCGTGCAGCCTTCCTGATTGGTGGTATCCAGAGATATGATTCTTCCGATTTCTTCCATGTTTTAGATTTTGTATGGGGAGGCTCGGTCGAGTCTCCCTTCCATTCAGTATTCTTATTTCTTCATATACGGGTCAGTGCCCAATACAGTCTGGGCAAGTCTCTTCGCCTTGTCTCTCAGTTGGGTCATTTCATCGCCCTTTTCGCCATAGCAGAGTACCACGCCCATTCTTCTACCCACATGGGCCTCTGGTTTGCCGAAGATACGGATGCGGGTGTGGTCTTCCTTGAGGGCATCGAGGAGATTGTAATTCAAGGGCTCGGTGCTTTCCTCTGGCGAGAGAATGACAGCCGAACAGCCGATGTGCTCCAAGTGGATGCCTGCGATAGGCAAGCCCATCACGGCACGGAAGTGAAGTTCGAACTCGCTGAGATTGGTGGTGTGGCCTAATGTAACCATACCAGTGTCGTGTGGACGAGGACTCAACTCTGAGAAAATGACCTCGCCCTGTTTGCTGAGGAAGAACTCTACGCCCCAAAGACCTGCACCTGTCAGAGCCTTGGTTACCTCTGCGGCGATATGTTGTGCCTGCTTCAAGGCCTCTTCGGGTAGCTGGAATGGTTGCCAACTCTCACGGTAGTCGCCTCCCTTCTGTATGTGTCCGATAGGTGGGCAGAAGAGGGTAGGCCCGTCTTTCTGGGTTACGGTGAGGAGGGTGAACTCTGAGTCGAAGTCGATAAATTCCTCGATGATTACTTCCTTCACGTCGCCTCTGCCTTCCTCCATCGCTTCCTTGTATGCCTCTTTTAGCTCGTCATCGTTGTGTACATAGCTCTGACCATGGCCGCTGGAACTCATCAGGGGCTTTACCACGCATGGGAAACCTATCTCGTCGGCTGCGTTCTTAAACTCATCGAAGGTCTTGGCATAGAAATACTTGGCCGTACGAAGACCTAGTTCTTTGGCTGCCAGGTCGCGGATGGCACGACGGTTCATCGTATAGTTGACGGCACGGGCGGATGGTACAATCTGAATGCCTTCCTTCTCGAAGTCGAAGAGGCGCTCGGTGCGGATGGCCTCAATCTCTGGCACGATGATGTCGGGGTGGTGCTTCTCTACTACGGCGGTGAGGGCATCGCCATCGAGCATAGAGAATACCTCACGCTCGTCGGCTACCTGCATCGCCGGTGCGTTGTCATACTTATCGCAAGCTATCACGTACTGTCCGGCACGTTTGGCTGCGATGGTAAATTCCTTGCCCAGTTCGCCTGAGCCCAAAAGCATAATCTTCTTCATTATATATTAAACTTGGCTTTGATGAATTCTGCGATAAACTTTTCTGTCTCTTCGATTCCCAAAAGGCTGCTGTTGATGCAGAGGTCGTAGCTCTCGCTGTGTCCCCACTGCTTGCCTGTATAGTAGTTGTAGTAAGAGGCACGCTGACTCTCATGGCTGGAGATGAATTTGCGGGCAGTGTCTGGGTCGCAGTCTTTGCGCTTGCTGACAGCTTCGATGCGGTCATCGAGGTTGGCGGTGATAAAGACGTTGACGACGTTCTTGTAGTCGCGGAGCACATAGTCGGCAGTGCGACCTACAAATACGCAGTTACCCTCGTCGGCAGCCTTCTTGATGGCATCGCTCTGGAATTTATAGAGCCCTTCTTGAGAAAAGTCATTATGATAAAAGGAGTTGTCGCTAAGAAACGGCAGATGGGTATGGAAGAGAGTCTTGAAGAATCCCTTCTGCTCATCGTTCTGCTCGAAGAACTTGGCCGAGAAACCACTCTCCTTGGCTGCCAGGTTCAGCAGTTCTCTGTCGTAGCACTTGCAGCCGAAGTCTTTGGCCAGCATCTCGGCGATGATATGGCCGCCGCTACCTATCTGGCGACCCACATTTATGATAATCTTTTCCATCATGTACAATTATTAAATGTATAATGAATAATTAGGCGAGAGTTTCTTCACTCTTCGTTCTTCACTCTTCACTCTTCGTTCTTCACTCTTCACTCTTC
>CAVDKC010000019.1:0-29882 GCA_963609615.1 Oribacterium sp. | reverse complement strand
AAGACCCACAGCTTAGAAGGCTGTTGCTCTAATCCAACTGAGCTACGGAACCATCCTTTTTATGCTTATGAAGTTTTTATCAATTTGTTATCCCCTCAAATAAATGAAAGAGATACGCCTACTTTATGTAAGCGAGTGCAAAGGTAATGCTTTTTTGTGAAACGACCAAATTTTTTGCAGATTATTTGTATTTCTTTATATATTCTTCTGCTCTAGTGTCGCCCAGCTCCTTGGCTTTCTCCAGATTTTTGAGTCCTTCTTCCTTCTGCTGGTTCTCTATCTGCAAGAGTCCGAGGAGGAGATAACCATCGGCATACTCTGGGGCTAACTTCGTGCATTGCGTAGCGGCACTGATTCCCTCGTCCAGACGTTTTACTCGTAGGTCGAGACTGGCCCATTCCGCAAAGTAGGTTGGCTCTTTGGGAGCGAGATAGCAGGTACGGGCAATGTCGATAAGGGCTGGTTGCCACATGCGCAATTTGGTCTCGCACTGGTAGCGAGTATAGAAGAAGGCTGGTGTCACCGGGCGAGCAATGCTGTCGTACATGTTGAAGTCCATTACGGCTGGGCGATATTCTCCCTGCCCCATGTGGAAGTTGCCGCGTGCTAGATAGTAGCTTGCCGCAGTAGCCGCATTGTTGCGAGATGCCACGCTGATGGCACTGTCGAGCAACTCTTTGATTTCTGTGGCTGGTGCCTTGAGTTGTGTCTTCGACTGGGCAGCCTCATAGTACAGTTCGCCACTGTTGATGGAGGTCTTGGTGAGGTCCATGAAGAGGTTGTAGGCAGTCTGATAGTCACCTTTCAGATATGTGATTTGCGCTTCTTGGTGCTTGTATACTGGGTTTGCCTTGATGTCGTATGCCTGTTTCGCCTCGGCGATAGCCTTGTCGAGTGTCCATGCAGTATAGGTGCTGTCGCCCTTGCAGGCTATCTTCTGATAGATGAGTTCGGCATAGTTGGAATGCGCTTCGTCCTTGGCTGTCGACTTCTTGATGCCTTCTGTCATTACCTTGTCCGCCTCGGCGAAGTTATCCTGGTTAGCCAGTGCAAAGGCCTTCTCCTTGTATCCGAACGGCGAGGTGGGGAATTGTTCGATGTAGTCGTTGATGTACTTGTCGTAGTCAGCGTCTGATGTTCGTCCCTTTCTGAGGGTCATCATCGTAAGTGCCTCCGTTTCTGTGCTGGGCAGGGCGGTACGGATGCCTGACTCCCGGAGAGATGCGTTGAGGGAGGAGAGTCCTGTAACCGTCAGTTGCTTGGCATAGTTGGCATCGATGGCTGTTACCTGTCCGTCGTTGTGCATCAGTCCGATGATTTGTCCGCTCTTGTTGACGAATGGACAGCCCACGGCATTTTCTGGTGCATTGTTGGAGAAGACGTAGTAATTGTAAGAGTTGTTGAATTTCTCAGCCTTGGTGATTTCCTCCTCTAGGATAGGTGATTTCTTAATAGAGTAAGGTACGAGCCAAACTTTGCTGCCTATTGGTGTCTCTTGGGATGCTATGGCGGCAGGAATGGTGCTCGCCTTTACCCTGAATTTAGCCACGTCGTACAGCTCGTCTGCCCCCAGAATGGCATCCACGTCGGTAGACTTGCCTGTGGCATCCACGATGGTGGCCTTGGTGGCTCCTATGAATGGAGCGAAGGTACTGATAGCCGTACCCTTGTTGTCGATGAACACACCCTGAGTGGAGGCAATGATGTTGCCGTCCTTATTGAATGTGGTCAGCGTGAAGACGCTCTTGGAAACCTTCTGTACAGCTCCAGGCTGCGCCATGAGAGACGTTGCGCCGAGCAACAGTCCCAGAATCATCATATTTATTCTTTTCATAATCTTCTCTTAATGTCCGTTTTTTTTGAGTAGCTCCTTGGCATTGGCAAGGGCTGCCTGTGTGATGTCGCTTCCGCTGAGCATTTGCGCTATCTCCTCGATGCGCTGCTCTTGAGTAAGCTCTCTCATGTGCGATAGGGTGCCCTCTTCGGTCTCTTCCTTGAGTACCTTGTAGTGATGTGCGCCCATCGCCGCTATCTGTGGCAGGTGGCTGATGGAGATTACTTGTCTTTCCAGATTGCCCATCTCTGCCATGATGTCTGCCATCTTCTCTGCTATCTTGCCGCTTACGCCGGTATCTATCTCGTCGAAGATGATGGTTGGTAATTTGACGGCTCCGCTTATCATCGCCTTGAGCGAGAGCATTACCCTGGCTATCTCGCCGCCCGATGCTACTTGGCTAACGGGTTGGAGTGGGGTGCTCTTGTTGGCGCTGAAGAGGAAGTTGACCTTGTTCTTGCCGTCTCCGCAGAGTGGTTTGTCAGTAAACGAAATCTCGAATCTCACGTTAGGGATACCTAGTGGGATGAGTCGTTGTCTCATTTCTGCTTCGATGATCTTGGCCGATTTCTGTCTTACGGCTGTGAGCTTGTCGGCACTCTTCTCGGTGCGCTGCTGTAGCTTACTTACTTCTTGCTCTAGTGCCACGATGTCCTCGTCGCCATTGTCGATGTGCGATAGCTGTTCTTTGATGTGCTCACGGATGGCTATCAATTCAGCCATGTCGCTGACGTGGAACTTCTGCTGCAAGGTGTAGAGACGGTCCAGACGGCTGTTGATTGTGTCGAGGCGGTTGGGGTCGAAGTCTACGTGGTCTACGCTGCCGCTTATTTCTTGGGCTATGTCCTTCAGTTCGATGTAGCTGCTTTCCATGCGAGTCGCCACGTCTTCTATCTCTGGATATACGTCCTTAATGCCAGCCAACTGCTGACTGGCCGTTTTCAGTTTGTCGAGTATGCTTCCATCATCGCCAGACAAGGCATTGTCTGCCTCGTAGAGGGCAGTCTTGATTTCCTCGGAGTGGCTGAGGGTCTCTGCTTCTTGCTCCAACAGTTCCTGTTCGTCGGCTTGGAGTTCGGCATCGTCCAGTTCCTTGTATTGGAATCGCATGAATTCCTCGTTCTCCCGACTTTTCTCTAGTTCAGTCTTCATCTCTGCGAGGCGGTTTTTGGCTTTCAGATACTGCTGGTATTCGGCTTGGTAAGCCTTTAGTTGGGCAGTGTCTTGTGCGATGATGTCTACCACGTTGAGCTGGAAGTCTTCCTTCTGGAGTAGCAGGTTCTGGTGCTGCGAGTGGATGTCTACAAGCTGTTCGCCTAACTCTCTCATCGTGGTGAGGGGCACAGGCGTATCGTTGATGAAAGCACGGCTCTTGCCTGCTGACGTCAGCTCCCTACGGATGATGGTGTCGGCGGCATCATAGTCAATGTCGTGCGACTCGAAGAACGGTTCCATGCCATATTTCGAGAGGTCGAAGTGAGCCTCTATCACGCATCTGTCCTTTCCTGTTTTGATGGTCTTGCTGTCGGCGCGGTTGCCTAGTAGCAGACCGATGGCTCCGAGGATGATGCTCTTTCCTGCTCCCGTCTCGCCCGTGATGACGGAGAAGCCGGAGTGCAGGGGGATGTTGAGCTCGTCGATGAGCGTAAAGTTCTTGATGTATAGTTGCTTGAGCATGATGTTTCTGTCTCTCTGTTATTGCTTGATTTTGTCCCAGTAAGAGTTTTGCGAGGGATTGATGGAGAAGAGTAGGTCATAGATGGCTTCTTTTTCTTTCTGCGTGCCCTTTCCCTTGTAGATGCTTGCCAACTCGTCCTTCTTGTAGTCGGTCCATATCTGCGGCAACATGCTGAGCGGTCGGTTTTCCTTGGCTTTCTTCAGTTGTTCCTGGAGGGCAGTGCTTATCTCGGTTCTGCCTCGCTCTGCATTGTTGGCCATCTCGTCGAGCCCCTTGCGGTAATAGTCGTATTGGAGTTGGCGGAATGGTTCCATGGCACCGTCCAGATAGTCGGCTATGATGGCGTAGCGGTTTCGGCTGTTGTCGAAAGCCTTCCATCCAGGATAGCTTAGGTTCTGGGCATTGTTGGTCAGATTCATGCAGCGTTGCAGCACATCTTCTCCGCCCTTGGGCGAGAAGGTGTCCAGGTCTAGACCGATGATGAGGTAGGCGTAGTAGGCGAAGAGGGCCGTGAGCTGATTGTCTACCTGCTCTTCGTTGAACTCCAACTGGTCGAACTCGGCAAAGTTGAATGTGAAGTTCTCGTCCATATTATTATATATGGTGGAGGTATAAGCCGAGTTATAGATGGGGCGATTGGCCTGTATGAGTGCTTTGCAAGTGAAGAGGTTTTGCTCCTTGTCGTACTTGCTCACCGTGATGTTGAAGTTGCACACGATGCGCTCGTTCTTCCGAAATTGCAGATTGGTCCACTGCCGGTCGTTGACAAACTGCTCCAGGGTCTGCTGAAGGTTGTCGAATACGGAGTTTTCCGTGCCCTGTATCTGGGCATGGTTGATGGTAATCTTAGCCTGCAGTTCCTGTGCAGAAGTCGATATGCCACTAGAGCAGACGAGCCAACTCGTCAATAATGTCGCGAGCCACTTCTGTCTTCGGTTTTTTCTCATATTCCTTCTTGCCTTCTTCGGAAATTATCGTTATCTGGTTGTCGTCTGTGCGGAATGTGGTGCCTGGATTTCTGGTAGAGTTGAGTACGATAAAGTCGGCATTTTTCTTCTTGCGCTTCTTTTGTGCGTTACTCTCTTCGTTGTTGGTTTCCAGGGCGAAAGCTACGATGCGCTGATGCTTTTGTTTCATCTTTCCTAGGGCGGCCGCAATGTCGTGGGTAGGCACGAGGCGCAGCTCTAGGTCGTCCTTCTCTCGCTTGATTTTCTTGTCTGCCACCAGGCTAGGCTTGAAGTCTGCCACTGCCGCACAGAGGATGGCGGCCTCACTGTTGCCGAAGGCTTTCACCGATGCCTGGTACATTTCCTCGCAGCTCTCCACGTCTATGCGGTGGATGTCTTGTGAACATTCCAGTGCCACGGGGCCTGCCACGAGAGTGACGTCTGCGCCGCGTCTCAAGCACTCTTCGGCGAGGGCAAAGCCCATTTTGCCCGAAGAGTAGTTGCCGATGAAGCGTACAGGGTCTATCTTCTCATAGGTAGGTCCTGCGGTAATCATGATTTTCTTGCCTTTCAAGTCTAGGTTCGTGGCATCATCGAAGTATCGGTCCAGGTAATCCACGATGACATCAGGTTCCTCCATGCGTCCCTTCCCCTCCAGACCACTGGCGAGGAAACCCACCTCAGGCTCGATGATATGGTTGCCATATGCGGTGAGGGTCTTCATGTTGGCCTGAGTGGAAGGATGCTTGTACATGTCAAGGTCCATGGCTGGTGCCAAGAATACAGGTGCCTTCATGGAGAGATAGGTGGTGATGAGCATGTTGTCGACCACACCATGCGCCATCTTGCCCATCGTGGCGGCGGTACAAGGGGCGATGAGCATAGCATCAGCCCAAAGACCAAGGTCTACGTGGGAGTTCCATGTGCCGTCTCGCTGTGAGAAGAATTCGCTCACCACTGGCTTGTGGGTGAGGGCGGAGAGGGTGATAGGGGTGATGAACTCTTTTCCTGCGGGAGTGATGACCACCTGTACCTCTGCGCCTCGCTTGATGAGCCCACGTATGATAAGGCACGACTTATAGGCGGCGATAGAGCCTGTGATGCCCAGTACGATTTTCTTTCCTTTTAACATATAGCGTTATTTTCCCATAGCCTTGTTGTACTCACGTAGGCGGATGCGGGTGAGCACTTGCTTGGTGTTGTTGGTAAATTCGCTGCCCAGTATCCAAGTGAAGTAGCCTGGGTCTTTGTGCAGTATCTCTGCCACGTCCCAACCTTTGTACTTACCGAAGTTGAATACCTCGTGGAGTAATGGTTTGCCGTCCTCGCCGTTGATGGTGGCGCCGCTGGCATCTTTCACTTCTTCCCATACGATGCGGCCGGCGAAGTCTACATTGTTCTTCTGCTTGGAAAACTCGGCCAGCTCGTCCATGTCGTTGTTGAGCACACGGTCGGGCTCCTCCTGTACTCCTGGGGCATACTTGTCCAACTCGCCCATCAGTACGCGATAAGTAGCCTCTGTGTCTTGGTCGGCGCGGTGAGCCTCGAAGTCTTCCTCCATCTTTCTGCCGCAATAGAACTTGTATGCGGCAGCCAGATTGCGGCGCTCCATCTTCATAAAGATGGTCTGTGCGTCGATGAGGCGGCACTTGTTAAAGTCGAAATCGATGCCTGCTCGCAGGAATTCCTCGGCGAGCATCGGTACGTCGAAATGGTTGGAGTTGTAGCCTGCGAAGTCGCAGCCTGTAAACTCCTGGTTGAGGCTGGCTGCCAGCTGCTTGAAGGTGGGAGCATCCTTCACGTCATCGTCGCTGATGCCTGTCAGTTCTACTACTTCGGCAGGGATTGGTTTCTCTGGATTAACAAAGAGATTCTTGCGAATTTCCGTGCCGTCAGGATTTACCTTGATATAGGAAATCTGTATGATTCGGTCTCTGATAAGGTCTAGGCCTGTGGTCTCCAAGTCGAAGACTATCAGAGGTTTCTTTAAGTTTAGTTTCATCTTTACTTGCGTGATTAGTCGTTGAGGAGCATAGGCATGATAAGCATGAGCACGTCCTCATTTTCCGGTTGCTCTGCAGGTACGATAATGCCCGCTCTGCTTGGGTCTGCGAGGTAGATGATAATCTGCTCGCTAGGCAGGTTGCTCAGGATTTCCATGAGACTGCTTCCCTTGAATCCGATGTTGATCATAGCCCCCAGATAGTCGCAGGGCAGTACTTCCTTGGCAGAGGTATAGAAGTCGATGTCTTCTGACGATACCTCAAACTTGCCTAGTTCGATGTGGAAACGAATGAGCTGGCTGCTCTCGCTGGCGAATGGCAATACGCGGCGCAATGCGCTCTGCAGACTCTTGCGGTCTACCGTTACTTCGCAGGGGTTGTTGGTAGGAATCACCGAGTTGTAGTTAGGGTAGTGACCGTCGATGAGGCGGCATTTCAGCACGCCGTCGGCGAATGTAATTTCTGCGCTGCGCTCGTCAAACTTGATGGTGGCTTCATCGCCGTCTTTTGCCAGGATGTTCTTGAGCAATGTAGCAGGCTTCTTAGGCAGGTTGAATGCCGCAGGAGTCTCGCTCTTGATGCTGAAGTTCTTGTTTCTCACGAGCTTGTGTCCGTCGCTTGCCACGATGGCGAGTGCATCGGTAGTGAAGTCGAAGTAGATGCCGTTCATCACAGGGCGAAGCTCATCGCTGGCAGTAGCGAAGAGTGAGCGTGAGATGTTGTCGATTATGACGTTGGTAGGCAGTGTCACAGATGTGCATCCGTCGCCCATCTCCTTGGTGCGAGGATATTCTGCGGCATCCTGCCCCGTGAAGTTGTAGAGACCGTTCTGGTAAACTATCTTGATGGCAAAGTTGCTAGGTTCTACATCGAAGTGGAGAGGTTGCTCTGGCAACTCTTTGAGGGCATCGAGGATGACACGGTTAGGTACGCAGAATGCACCCTCGCCCTCACAGTCGGTCAGTTCGAGCTTACTCTGGATGCTGTTGTCGTTGTCACTGGCAGTGATGTGCATCTCGCCGTTGGTTACTTCGAAAAGGAAACTTTCTAGGATGGTAAGCGAACTCTTGCCGCCAATCACCTTTGCGAGCATGTTGAGTTTAGAACTCAATGCAGAACTTGATACTGTAAATCTCATGAGTATTTAATATTTTAATGTATTTCTTGTTGTATGATTTTCGAGTCAGTGTGTAGCGACTGCGGTTCCCTGAGAGCGACAGATACGCTTTTATGACCACAAAAATACAAAAAATCTTGGTGATACGCAAAAAAAACAGAGAAATGTTTCAGTTTATGAACTATTTTTAGTAATTTCGCAGTCACAAACGAAAAAATTAATTTTAATTATATGGAATTACAAGGAAAGGTTATTGCCGTTTTGCCAGAAAGAAGCGGTGTATCTGCAAGAGGAGAGTGGAAGTCTCAGTCTTTCGTTATCGAGACTCATGAGCAGTATCCTAAGCAGATGGTTTTTGATGTGTTTGGTGCTGACCGCTTGGCTCAGTTCAACATAAATAGTGGTGACGAGATTAATGTTTCGTTCGACATCACAGCCCACGAGTACCAGGGACGTTGGTTTAATAATATCCGTGCCTGGAATGTGGTGCATGTAGACCCTAATGCCGTAGCTGCCATGCAGGGCGGTATGCAGCCAGGTGCTCCATTCCCTCCAATGGGTGCTCCTGCAGCTTCAGCACAGCCTACGGCTCCAGCAGCCGGTGCTACAGCTCCGTTCCCTCCTGTACAGCCAGCAGCTCCAGCAGCAGAGGGTGGTAGCGCAGACGACCTGCCATTCTAAGGAGACGCTTCTTCTGGGATGGCAAGCATCGGATAGGAGACGTCGAAATGTTATAAAAAAGTCAAAATCACTCAGAGTGAAATCCTAGGGTTTCTGCTCTGAGTGATTTTTTTGTCGGAAAGTCCCGTTTCTAGGGGCTCATAGTAGTTTGAAAATTACGTGCCGAGGAAAAAAGTTTTTCCTCGGCAGGCAATTATTTTTCTATCGGCAGGGAGAGTTGCCTCTCTGCCCATGTTTTTTTGGCCGCCTCTGCTTTCCGTTTTTCCAGATATGGGGAAGCTGAGTGGTTTTGTAAAGTTTATTCGTTCCGTCGTCTGCTTTCGAAGAACTTCCTGCCTGCTGCCAGGAAGAGGATAACTGCTGCTGCATTCTCCATTGCCACCATCCAGAAGGCTCCGCTATAGCTGAAGTGTTCTGCCGTGACTCCGCCCAGTAGGCAACCGATGCCGAAGCCTAAATCCCAACCGGTGAGGATGCTGCTGTTGGCTGTGCCTCGCTGGTCATGACGCGCCACGTTGATAAACATGTTGAGAAAGGCAGGGTAGAGGTGCCCATTGCCCAGTCCGATAAGACAAGCCGAGAGATAGTAAGCTACTGGGTGCTTCACCGCTACAAACAGGGTGAAGCCCAGTAGCGAGATGAGCATTCCCTCTATGGCATTTTGTGTCAACTTGCCTTGACTCAGAGTTTTACGGCCTTGCAGACGTGAGAGGAAGAGCCCGATGGAGAGTAGGGCGAAGTAAGTGCCTGTACCCCCTGTGATGCCCAACTCCTCCTTGCTGTAGATGGCGAGATAATTGCTCAGTACACCCCAACAGAAGCCAAACATGGCGATGTTGATGGCGAGCAGCCATGCCTTGGTGAGGAAGAAACGGTCGAGTGAAAGTTTCTCCTTGTTCTTGGCGATGCTTTTCTCGGGCAACTCGATGGTCCATGCGATGAGTACGGCTGCCACCGCCACAGCGAGGGATAGCCAGAACAGTGCCATGTAACTGCCCCAGAGATGGTGCAAGTAGATGCCCACAGACGGGGCTATCGCCATGGCGAAGTTGTTGCTCAAGCCGTAGAGACCGATGCCCTCGTTGCGTCTGCTGGCTGGCAGTACATCGATGGCACAGGTGCTGTTGGCTACGGTCACGGCTCCGAAGGGACCGCCATGCAGTGTACGGCAGATGGCAAACATGAGGATGGTGCTGGCTGCGATATAGCCTAGGAAGAAAACGGCGAAGGCACTTAGGCAAGCCATCAACACTTTCTTTCTCGAAAAGCTGTCTACCACATATCCGCTGAACGGACGGATGACGAGTGCCGCCACGGTGTATCCGCTCAGTACGATGCCTATCACGTCTTTCGTTGTGCCGAACGTCTCGCTCAGATAGAGCGGCAGGAGGGGCATGATGAGATAGAATGCGAAGTAGAGCAGCGTGTTGGTGGTCATCACCTTGATGTAGTTGCCGTTCCAGAGTTTCTCTTGGTTGGTTGCCATGTTCTATGTCTTAACAGGATTTTCGACAATGCGAGATACGAATACTTTGTTTATAGTCTGTCCTCCAGCCATGCGTCGATAAGGCGACGGGCGATGGAGAGTTTCTCGGGCAGGATGGGGAGGTTGTCCTTGCCAAACCATTTGCCTCTGGAGAGTTCCTCCTTCTGCAGGTGAATCTCTCCATCCACATATTCGGCGGAGTATCCCACCATCAGACCGCTTGGGTAAGGCCAGGGCTGTGAACCGAAGTACTTGATGTTCTTGATGGTAAGCCCCGTCTCTTCCATCACCTCGCGGTGTACTGCCTCTTCCAGACTTTCGCCTGTCTCTACGAATCCAGCCACAAGGCTGTCGAAGTTGCCCTTGAAATTGCGTGCGTGCACGAGTAGCACCTGGTCTTCCTTTCTGATAAGCACGATGATGGCGGTGGCCAGCGATGGCCATACCGACTTGCCGCACTCTGTGCACTTCTTGCTGATGTCGGTAGCCATCTTCATCGGCGAACCGCATACACCGCAAAACTGGGTGTTCATGTCCCAGTAGTTCAGTTCCTGGCATTTGCCTGCCTTCTGGTAGAGGGCAGGTGACAGCTTATAGAAACTGGGGCGCAGTCCGCACATCTCGTACTTGCTACTGTCGCTGAGAGGCTCTGGAATGGTGAACGTTTTTACCTCTGTGCCGTCCTCCATCGGGGTGATATTGAGGATATGCGTCCAGGGCTTGAGTTCCACCGGTGGTTCTTCGCTACATGGAATCGTGTAGGTTCCGTCTTCTTTCTTTTCCAGCAAGAGGTCGGTCTTGCAGAATACAAACCAATATTTCATTTAACTTGTAACTTGTAACTTTTAACTTTACACTTCTTGTCTTATTTCTTGTTGCCGAAGAGCAGTTGGAAGTCTCTTTCAGCCGCAGACTTTACCCATGCTTCTGGTACAAATCGCCAGTTGTTGTTGGGCTTGGCATCCACGGTGCCCATCTTCTCGATTTCCTCCATGAGGTAGTATCGCTGGTCTCGCTCTGAACGATACACTATGCGGCTTTCCAGACTGTCCTTTGGGATGCCTGCGCCCTTGGTGAGCAATTCTCCGCCACCGTTGCCACGGTAGCTGTTGAGTGCCACGGTGTACCACTTCTTCTCGTCAAATGGCTGCCCGTTGCTCATCTTCAGGATCTTCACTTTTTCGCCGTCAGGCTTGGTAACGTCTACCTCATAGTCGATACCGGCGGCACTGTCGAAGTTGAAAGAAAAGTTCTTGAACCCTAGTCGCTGCTGGTCGCCCCAAGTCTTCTCGTCGAGCAGCAGGAGGTGGTCGTCAGGGCTCTTCATCGTGTTCACCCACAGGTCGTAGCTCATCTCCAGATGCTTGCGTATCTCCTCGCCGGTGAGACGCATCACATAGAGTTGGTTCTCGTACTTGTAGAGGTTGAACATGTCGCTTACATGGATAGGACCGGCCTGGATGGTGGCGTCAAACTGGAGTGGGGCATTGAATGCCACGTCTGCTCCCGTAATCTGTAATTCCAGGTTGAGGATGAAGTCATTGAAAGCCGAACTGCCGAAGAATGACTCGCGGCTATAGAGGGTGTTTGTGAATGTGCCTATCTCCTTGTTCACATACTTGCTTACTGCTGCCATCTGAGGCTCAAATGTCTTCATGAAGTCCTCGTCGATAGGACAATCTGTCACATCCTGCACCTTTCCGGTTACCTGCTTGTCAGTCACCACGTACTGCTTCTTGCCATTCACCTTCTTCCGGTCGAGGGTAAGCGTTATCTCTGCGTCGCATACGCTGATGGCGTTGTTGGCAGGGTCCATGCAGAGTACCTTCTTGCCCGCTACGTTGGTCACGGTCTCGTTGCATCGGGTGTGGTCGTGGCCGAAGAGCACGAGGTCGAATCCTGGTACCTCCTGAGCTACCTTGAGCGAGGCATCCTCGTCGTATTCTGGGGTGGAGATGCCGCCTGAACGACCGCTGTGGAAGAGTCCGATAATGACATCAGGCTTCTCGTTCTCCTGGAGGTATTTCACCCATTTCTGGGCGCAGGTCACCATGTTCTCAAACTTCAGTCCGCTCCACAGATTTTCGGTCAGCCAGTTGGGGATGGCAGGAGTTAGCATACCCAGCACTGCTACCTTGACGCCCTCACGGTTAAGGATGAGATAAGGTTTTACATAAGGCTCTCCTGTGCTGGTGCTCAGAATGTTAGCGCCTAGTACGGTACAGTCCAGTTCCTTCACCCACTTGTCGTAGACGGGATGCCCTGTCTCCACGTCGTGATTGCCGAATGTCTGGGCGTCATACTTCAGATAGTTCACTACATCGGCTGCAACGTTGCGTGCCTGAGTATCCACATAATTATAATAATAACAGGTGGGTTGTCCCTGTAGAATGTCGCCGTTCTCCAGAAGGATGAGGTTGTCCTTGTACGACTTGCGCAGTTGGTTGACATACGAAGATACACGCGCCAGTGAACCTTCTTTGGGCTTGCGGTTGATGAAATCGTAAGGGAAGAAGGAACCATGTACATCACTGGTTTCTATCACACGTAGTTTGACGGTACGTTGCTGTGCCATAGCTTGAGAATTGAATGTTAGCGCCATGAGCAGCGCTGCCATGAGCTGTTTCTTCATTGTAAATTGAATTGCTTTGATTGATAAATATGATGAGGGAAGTCCCCCTCATGGGGGAGGCCCTACTGTTTTTCTCTGCAAAATTACAAAAAAGCTGGGAAATACGGCATACTTTTTGCTTGATAATTGCTAAAAACATAAAAATAGGAGGCTTTATCTTATGGCATTTGTAGATTATTACAAGATTCTAGGTGTAGACAAGAACATCCCTCAGAAGGATGTCAGGGCTGCATATCGTAAACGTGCCAAGCAGTTCCACCCAGACTTGCACCCTAACGACCCGAAGGCGAAGGCTAAGTTCCAGGCACTCAATGAGGCGTATGAGGTGATATCCGACCCAGACAAGCGCGCCAAGTACGACCAGTATGGTGAGCAGTGGAAGAATGTGGGTGGCTTTGGCGGCAGTGCAGGCGGTGCAGGAGGCTATGGCGGTTTTGGCGGCGGAGCTGGTGGAGGCAATCCTTTCGAGGGTTTCGACTTCAGCCAGTTTGGCGGCGGAGGCGGTGGCTTCTCCAGCTTCTTTGAAAATCTCTTTGGTGGCGGTCGTGCTCGCTCAGCTCAGTCTGGCGGTTTCGGCGGTGGCTTCGGAGGGTTTAATGGTGCTGGCGGCTATGGTGCTGGTCCCGACTTTGGTACTGGTGGCTGCGGCGGTGGCTGTGGACAGAATGCACGGCAGAGTAATGGTGAGATGAACATGAACGTGAACATTGACATGTATACCGCCTTGCTGGGTGGTGACGGTATCGTGAAATTGAGCAACGGTTCCAAGATCAAACTCAAAATCAAGCCTGAGACGCAAAATGGCACCAAGGTTCGTGTGCGTGGCAAGGGCTACGACCGAGGCGACGGTACATTCGGTGACCTCATCATCACCTACAACGTGAAGCTGCCAACTGGTTTGAATGACAGACAGAAGGAATTGCTCCGGCAGATGAAGGATGCCCAATAAACCTAAAATGCAAAAAGCTCCGAAGACTTACACGAAAGGGTCTTCGGAGCTTTTTGCTGTATATAATTCCTGGTGGCTTATTCGGCAGTTGTCACTTTCGACATGTTGAAAGACGAAATCTTTCCGTCTGGCGAAACCACTGCTGATATCTTGAAGTGGTTCTCCTTGGTAGATCCGTCCGTCTTGTCTATGTCCTGGCGAGCCGTAAACTGTACTTGGTACTCGTAGTCGCCGTCGCCCACCTCTCGCTTCTTGATTTGGTAATCGTTGTTAATCAGCCAGTTCATGTTGGCCACGTCATCCTTGTAGAGTTTTTCCATGAAGGTCACCACATCAGCCTTCGTGGCAGAGTTTTTGCCGAGCAAAGAAGAGAGAATATCCTCGCAAGTGGCAGCCAGTCCGTCTGCATTGTGCGAATTGATACTCTGGAAGAACTGGCGGAAGAGTCCGTTCACCATTTGCTGTTCTTCTGGTTGCAGGTCACGTCCCTTTACTTTCTTGAGCGCATTTTCTGCCTCCTCGATGTGCGAACCGTCGGTGTGTGCGTCAAGGTAAGCCTGATAAGCGTCTGCATTGTCGGCTTTTTTTGCCACGTTCCAGTCGATGGAGTCTATCTTGTTCCATGCCTCCTGCTTGTGAGGACTGTCGGGATATTTCTTGAGGTAAGCCTCCAGAGCCTCTTTCGATCCGCTTACCACTGCATTGGTCCAGTCTTGGTCGGTCTGCTTCAGCAGTTCCAAGTGAGCCATGATGGAGTCGCGGTGAGCCTCCTCTGCATCCTTGTAGGTGTCCAGATAGCTCTGTAGCACCATCGGGTCGCTGCTCTGCATGGCATATTCGTAGGCTTCCTGCTCCTTGTTGCGGTTGGCATTGTCGTAGAAATAGTAGAAGACACCACAGGCGATGATGGCGAATATCAGCGAGATGATGAATATGCTGCGATTGTTCTTCTTCTCCTTTTCGTTCATGCCGTCAGTGCCATCGCCATCGTCGCTACCTTGCACATGCGATGGTCTCATAGGTGGAGTGGGGGGCGGTGTTGAAGTGCGGGGTGCCGGTGGAGGTGTCGGGGTGCTCGTTCTATTTGTTGCCACAATACGATCCGTCGTTGGATTCGTTTCGTGACAATTAGGGCACAACTCCTGGGTAGAGAAATACACTTCCCCACAGTGTGTGCAGCGTGTTACCTTGCCTGCTATCTCTACGCCACAACTAGGGCAAACAGGCGCTTTGTCGCTTATTTGGCGTCCGCATTCCGGACATTTTATGATTGCCATAATATAAAATTGTAATTTTAAATGTTTTGTATGCTATACCGAGTGCAGAATTCATCGTTCTTCACTCTTCACTCTTCGTTCTTCACTCTTCACTTACCTATGTCGGAATCTGATTTCCCTGAGACGATGTTTTCCCATAAATCGGCTCTTGTCTACATAGCCGTTGATGCCGTTGAGCCTTCCCTTACCAGTGTATTGCCACATCTCGAAGTCTCTGCCGTCACGTAGTACTGGCTCGCGCTTGGTATACTGGGCTATCATGAGCTTGTAGCTGTCGAGCTTGCCCAATAGGTAGTTGTCGTAGAAGTTGGCACCCGTATATATCAGGGGTTTCTGTCTGTAGGCTTTCTCCACGAGGTGAAGAAACTTGAAGAGGGAGTCGCAAAACTCCTCCGTGTCCATTCCGCTCTTGGTCTCCACGTCTATCATCGGGAGCAGGTCTTGGTCACCAGGGCGGCACTGCGCCATGAAGTTCTCTAGCTGGGTTTCTTGCGGGATGCGTGCACGATAGAAGTGGTACGACCCCACCTTGAGTCCGTATCTATGAGCCAGGTCTATATTTTGCTTGTATTTGCTGTCCACGTTGGTGCCACCCTCGGTCGCCTTGAGGTACACGTAAGCCATCTTTGAATTATCGCCTACGGTTTCCCAAAATACGTTGCCCTGGTAGTGGCTGAGGTCGATGCCATGCACGTGCTGGCAGGTGTCCTCGCATTGCACTTGTGCATGGATGCCCAGTGCAATGATGGTAGTCAAAATAGTGATTACGATTCGCTTCATACGTGCAAAGATACGAAAAACGCCCGACATAACTGCCAGGCGATATTGTTTTTTATATATATTTATATTATTCCTCTATCTCGGAAAGCGAGCGGAAGAAGTTATTGAGAAAATGGCTCGCAGTCTCGATGGGGGCATAGCTGAAGTAGCGCATGCTGCGGCGCAGGTTCTGGCGCATGGTGCCTTCTGTGGTGTGTACGAAGCCTGATATGCTCTGCTCGAACTGGATGGAGTGCTGGTCCTTGATATTGTAGTAGAGCGAGCGTAGGGTATGCTTGTAGGCTCCTCTTTCTACTCTCTTCACAAAGGGTACCTCATCCTTCTCAAAGTCGAAGAAGGTGATGAGTACGCTACCCTGTAGCTGCGCCATTCGCTGTAGCTTGAGCTTGGCCAGCCATTGGTCTAGTTTTACGAAGTCTACCTTGTCGCCTTGTGTCCGCAGGTATTCGCCCAACTTGATGATGCTACGCAGGTTGATGCCGTTGGCGAGTGTAGCATTGATGCAGGAGACGATGATGCGGAGCAGTTTCACGCTGTCTATGTTGGTGTCGATGGCGTGTCGCTCGTCTTCCTGTATTTTGACGAGGCGGCGATTGAGAAACCCGTTGTTCATGCGCACTTCCCCAGAAGGCACATCGTCTAGGTTTTTCATCATCTGCGCTATCTTCTTTTTCTTGAAGGTAGTCATCTGCTCCATCTCCTCTTGGGAGTCGAAGTTGTCGGAGCGTAATTTGATAAAAAGATTTCTCTGCAAAAAGTCCATCGCTTGTATGTTTTAGTTGCAAAAGTCAATTAACTGTATCTTCTAGGGAAACGTAGGAAGATGGCAAGCAATGCTGCTATTCCTATAGCCACAGGATAGTAGAGGTAAGGGAGGATGTCGAGTGGATTGAGTCCTGCCAGTCCTGCGGCGAGAAGCATCTGCACTCCGTAAGGGATGAGACCCTGAACGGTGCAGGAGAATGTGTCCAGAATACTGGCCGCCTTGCGGTTGTCTACCCCAAACTGGTCGCCTATCTTTTTGGCGATATTGCCCACGGTAAGTATTGCTACGGTATTGTTGGCGGTGCAGACGTTAACCATCGAGACGAGTGCCGCTATCGCCAGCTCTGCGCCTCGCTTGCCTCTCACATGTGCGGTTATCTTGTCGATGATGTAGCTGATGCCGCCATTCTCTCTGATGATTTCCAACATGCCGCCAGCCATCATGGCGATGATGACTAGTTCGCCCATCCCGATGATGCCGTTGCCCATCGCCGAAAACCACCCGAAGAGGTTGTACGACTGCGCAGTGCCCATGTAGTATCCAGCGATGCCAATGATGCCGCAGAGGATAGTTCCTGCGGCGAGCACTGCCATCACGTTCATGCCTGCTATGGCGGCTATGAGTACCACGAGATAGGGGAGTACCTTCCAGTACTGCACGTCCGAAACGGGTGGAGGTGCTTGTAGCCCAGTCCCCATGAAGGTGTAGATTAGAAGCACGGTGATGGCGGCTGGCAACACAATCTGGAAGTTGACCTGGAACTTGTCTCGCATGCGGCAACCTTGGGTCTGTGTGGCAACTACCGTGGTGTCGGATATGAACGACAGATTGTCGCCGAAATAGGCTCCGCCTACTATGATGGCGGTCATCAGTCCCACGTTGGCATGGAGCGAGCCTGCCAGTCCGGCAGCTATCGGAACTAGTGCCACTACAGTACCTACGCTAGTTCCGATGGATACGGAGATGAAACAGGCGGCGATAAACAAGCCTGGTAGCAACATGCTGGTTGGCAGTATGCTGAGAGCCATGTTGACGGTGGCGTCTACTGCGCCCATCGCCTTGGCTGAGGCTGCGAACGAGCCTGCCAGTACGTATATCCATAGCATGAGCATCAAATTGTGGGCACCAGCCCCTCGGCTGTAGGTGTCTATGCGCTTCTTGATGGGCATGCCTCCCGAAATCGCCACTGCGTAGATGCTCGAAATCATAAACGCTACGGTCAAGGAGAGACTTCCCTCTTCTTGGTTTCCCTTCGCAGAATGAAAGGTGAACAGGGCGATGAGAACGATGAGTATCATCAGCGGCGATAGTGCCAAAATTCCTTTCTTGTTGCTCATAAATGAATCGTTGGTTTAGTAAATCGGAAGTGGGAGCCTGAAATGGGGGAACAATAGTTTGTGCTTCCCTTTTTCCTTCAGACTCCCAATTTCCTGCTGATATTTTAAAGAGTTACTCCATTCTTGAAGATGGAAATCTCACGATAGCCGTTGTACTCGTTGCGAGCTTCCTCACCACTGGCTACGGCTATAATTTTGTCGATAAATTTGCGCACGAGGTCTTTCATCTCAGTACCCTCTACGAGTTCGCCTGCATTGAAGTCTATCCAGTTTGGCTTGTTCTTGGCCAGATTACTGTTGGTCGAAATCTTCATGGTTGGCACGAAGGTGCCGAATGGCGTACCGCGGCCTGTGGTGAAGAGTACGAGCTGGCATCCTGCCGATGCAAGTGCTGTGGCTGCCACGAGGTCGTTGCCTGGAGCAGAGAGCAGGTTGAGACCTGTTGTCTCTAGACGGTCTCCATACTGGAGCACACCGCTCACAGGGGCACGTCCACACTTCTGGGTACATCCGAGTGCCTTGTCCTCAAGGGTAGAGATACCGCCAGCCTTGTTGCCTGGGGATGGGTTCTCGCCTACAGGTTCGCCATGGCTGAGGAAATATTCCTTGAAGTCGTTGATGAGGTGTACGGTCTTGTCGAACAGTTCCTTGTTCTCGCAACGGTTCATGAGGATGGTCTCTGCGCCAAACATTTCTGGCACCTCTGTCAAGATGGAAGTACCGCCCTGAGCTACCAGCCAGTCGGAGAATTCGCCTACCAATGGGTTGGCAGTAATGCCACTGAATCCGTCAGATCCTCCACACTTCAAGCCTACACGCAGTTTGCTTACAGATACGTCCTCACGCTTGTCTTCCTTGGCCTCAGCATAGAGCTCGCGTAGCAACTTCATGCCTTCCTCCAGTTCGTCGCCCTCTACCTTCTGGGTAACGAGGAGTTTGATGCGGCTCTTGTCGTAGTCGCCGAGCATCTCCATGAAGGTGTCTGGCTGATTGTTCTCGCAACCGAGTGAGAGTACGAGCACGGCACCAGCATTAGGGTGGAGGCAGATGTCGCGGAGCACCTTGCGGGTATTCTCGTGGTCGCCTGAAAGCTGCGAACAGCCGAAGTTGTGATGCCATGCGTGGATGGCGTCGATACCCTCGCAGTGTGTCTCGTTCTTGAGGAGTTCTACTATCTTCTCGGCGATGCCGTTGACGCATCCTACGGTAGGCACTACCCAAATCTCGTTTCTTACGCCCACTTCACCATTTTTGCGTACATAACCCTTGAATGTCTTGTTCTCCTGGGCAATGCTGAGCTGCTCGCTTACAGGATTGTAGGTGTATTCCAAGGTACCTGCCAGATTGGTCTTGAGATTGTTCTCGTTGACCCATTCACCCTGCTTCAGGTCTTGCTTGGCATGTCCGATAGGGTAGCCGTACTTAATGATGTCCTTACCCTCTGGCGCATCGTCGATGAGCACCTTATGGCCTGCCGGAGTGTCCTGCAGGAGCGTGATAGACTTGCCGTCCACCTCGATGGTTTCGCCCTGCTTCATGGGGCGTAGGCAAACCACTACCGAGTCGGCAGGGTTGATTTTGATAAAGCTTGATTGTTTCATCTTGTAGTCTGTCTTTTATTTGTTAAATATGATATCAATGTTTTTGTATATTCTTAGAGTTGGGTTCTGCGATAGAAGTCTACGTTCTCCTTCATGAGCAGCTCGATAGGCATGTAGTTTACAGGCGTGACTTTCTTCTTGAGCACGATGGCACGGAAGAGCGATTCTACGCACGAATATCCCTGCATGTACGCATGTTGTGCTATCAAGAAGGAAATGCTTCCCTCGCGCAGGCATTTTGCGTTCTTTTCCACCATGTCATATCCCATAATCTGCACGTCTCTGCGGTTGGTTTTCAGCAGGAAGTCGCCCACGATGTGCGCCTTGGAGGTCATGGTGATGCAGTGATGCGTGTCTGGATGTTTGGAGAAGTATTTCTCCAGCATCTTGTTGTATTCTGCCCGTGTGCCGTTGAGTGGCAAGTCCAGGTCGATAATCTGTACATGGGGAAAGTGGTCGTGCATGTAATGGCGGAAGCCCACCTCGCGGTTGTCCTGTTGCTTGCTTACCACTCTGCCATCCTTGGTCTGTCGCATGAGCATGATTTCCGTCTCCTGGGCTGCCACCATCATAAGCATCTTGGCAGCGAAGAAACCTGAGCAGAATGAGTCCTGGCCGAAGAAGGACAGTGGACGAAGGTCTGGCATATAGGAGTCGAGCAGGATAAAGGGGATGTTCTTGGTGTGCAGGCTTTCGGTGAAAGTTCTGGTGACAGCCAGTGATGAAGGCACCACGATGACCCCCTCAGGCTCAGCATTGAGTATCTCTTCGCCTTGCTTTCTGAAGGATTCCTCGTTGGAGCGTTCGTAGAAAAGTATCTCCAGATTGATGTGAAAGTCACGGCGAGTGTCCTCGCATTTGCGCGCACCTTCCTCTATCTCCTCCCAATAGGCTTCCGACTCATGCTTGGGTATCAGCAGGTAGAATGTATACGACTTGTTGTATGCCAGTGCACTGGCATACATGTTGGGCTGATAGTTCATCTCCTTGAGGGCTTTTTCCACCTTCTCGCGAGCTGGTTTCGACACGTTTGGACGTTCGTGCAACACACGGTCTACGGTACCTACGGATACCCCAGCTCTCTCTGCTATATCCTTGATTCTGATTTTTTCGGCCATTATTTAAAGAGTTTACTACAAGGGTCATTATCGCGCGTACATTAATATTTATATGTCTGTACGGTGCGAAGACCGCGATGTTTGATAGTCTGCTCGGTTGTGTTCGACCACAATCCTGCATTTCGGCACAAATTTACAACAAAAAAATGAATTGTGCGAATGCACAGAGGCTTTTTTGTGCAAAAAACAAAAAAAAACACATTTTTATTTCGTTATTCGGGAAATTATAGTTATTTTTGCCATCGTAAAACAAACTCTTATAGAGAATTAAACTAAAAGAATAAACAAACAATAAAAAATTAAACTATCGAACAATGGCAAAAATTGTAACATTAGGTGAGATTATGCTTCGTTTGTCACCAGAAGGCAACGACCGTTTCATTCAGAGTGAGTCTTTCCGCATCATCCCTGGCGGTGGTGAGGCTAACGTAGCTGTCAGCGTGGCTAACTATGGTCATGAGGCTTACTTTGTTTCTAAGTTGCCTAAGCACGAGATTGGTCAGATCGCTCTGAATGCTCTCCGTCGCTATGGTGTCAACACAGATTTCATCGCACGTGGTGGTGACCGTGTAGGTCTCTACTATGCAGAGACAGGTGCTTCTATGCGTCCTTCCAAGGTAATCTACGACCGTGCTCACAGCTCTATCGCAGAAGCAGATTCATCTGATTTCGATTTCGATAAGATTATGGAGGGTGCTCAGTGGTTCCACTGGAGCGGTATCACTCCTGCCATCAGCGACAAGGCTGCAGAATTGACTAAGTTGGCTTGTGAGGCTGCTAAGCGTCATGGCGTAACTGTATCTGTAGACCTCAACTTCCGCAAGAAGCTCTGGACTTCTGAGAAGGCTATCTCAGTGATGCGTCCGTTGATGCAGTATGTAGATGTATGTATCGGTAATGAGGAGGATGCTCAGCTCTGCCTTGGCTTCAAGCCTGATGCAGACGTAGAGGGCGGTAAGACTGATGCTGAGGGATACTATGGTATCTTCCAGGGTATGATGAAGGAGTTTGGCTTCAAGTATGTGGTTTCCACACTCCGTGAGTCTCTTTCTGCTACACACAATGGCTGGAAGGCTCTTATCTATGATGGTAAGGAGTTCTATCAGAGCAAGCATTATGACATCAACCCAATCATCGACCGTGTAGGTGGTGGCGATTCTTTCTCTGGTGGATTGATTCACGGTCTCTTGACAAAGCCTACACAGGCTGAGGCTCTGGAGTTTGCAGTAGCTGCTTCTGCATTGAAGCACACAATCCCTGGCGACTTCAACTTGGTTTCTGTCGACGAGGTAGAGAGTCTTGCCGGTGGTAACGCTAATGGTCGCGTACAGCGATAATCTGAGTGAAGAACAAAGAGTGAAGAATTCGTTTGCTTTTCAAGTAAACATTAAACAATAAATATTAAACAATAAAATGGCAAAGTTTAGCAAAATGCAGGTGATGGCTGCCATGAAGGCAACAGGTATGGTACCTGTATTCTTCAATAAGGACATCGATATTTGCAAGAACGTTATCAAGGCTTGCTACGAGGGTGGTGTTCGTGTTTTCGAGTTTACTAACCGTGGCGACTTCGCACACGAGATTTTCGGTGAGTTGGTAAAGTGGGCTGACAAGGAGTGCCCAGATTTGATTCTCGGTGCAGGTACAGTGATAGACGCAGGTACTGCTGCCCTCTATCTCCAGCTCGGTGCGAACTTCATCGTAGGGCCTAACTTCAACCCGGAGATTGCTCCTGTCTGCAACCGTCGCTTGGTACCTTATTCTCCAGGCTGTGGATCTGTGACAGAAATCAACAATGCTCAGGCTGCTGGTTGTGATGTAACCAAGGTGTTCCCTGCTGGCAACGTAGGTGGTCCTTCTTTCGTCAAGAACGTAATGGCACCTCTCCGTTGGAGCAATATCATGGTAACTGGTGCCGTAGAGCCTACAGAGGAAAACCTCACTCCATGGATCAAGGCTGGTGTGCTCTGCGTAGGTATGGGTTCTAAGCTCTTCCCTAAGGATACAGTAGCTGCTGGCGACTGGGTTGCCATCACTGCTAAGTGCCAGGAGGCTCTCGGCTACATCGCCAAGGCTCGTGGCTAATCTCATCATTCTGAATATCATACATGCCGAGGCATAGTTTTAATATTCGCAAATATGGCATCGCCATCATCGCTTTGATGGTGGCGATGCTTCTTTTTTCGGCTTGCTCTCCTTTACATAAGAAAGAGGTAGATAAGCTGAATACTCTCTCTTATTCTTATCATTATCGCAGTCTCGACTCCACGAAGGTGCTGGCCGAGAGGGCTTTACAATTGTCTGAAGGATATCGGGCAGGATACGCTGAGGCGTGTAATAACTTGGCTTTCGTGGCCATCGCCAAGATGAACTACAAGCAGGCTAAGAAATGGCTGGCTGAGGTGGAAAATGCCAGCGACAACCAGATAGAACTCCTGATAGCCGACATCCAGAACATGCGACTCTGCCAACGAGAGGCTCGCAACAAGGACTTCTATATGTATCGCGAGAAGTCTATGCGCTTATTGCGTAGGGTAGGCGAGGAAGCTAACGCTTTGCCAGACCACGAGCGGAGACGTGCCATCTATGCCAAGTCGGAGTTTCATATCGTTTCTGCCACCTATTTTTATTATGTAGGACTGGAAGACCAGATGCGCCAGTCGCTGAACAATATTGTTCCAGAAGAAGTGGAGCAAGACACTGCCCAGTATCTGAACTGTCTCTACAACTTTGGGGCGGGAGGTGCTTTGATCAAAGGAACCACTAACGAAATCAACCAGGATGAGTTCGATTTCTTGATGCAGGCTTACATGTTGGCGAGCGGACCTCATCCTTACCCATATTGGTTGGCTAATGTCTTGCAGGCCATCTGTGAGCACCTGCAGAACAAGGCTGTGGGTGATTACCTTATTGCCAACAATCTGCCGGCTTTCCAATACCTCAATGTAGAGAAAATGCCAGACCATCTCTTGGCTGGCAACTTTGCCCAGCGTGCGCTCAATCTCTTCCAAGAGTATGGGGACGTATATCAAGTAGCTGGTGCCAACCGTACGCTAGCCGAATGTTATTTTTTCATCGGCGACTATGCTAGCGCAGAGACATGTCTGCAGCATGCTCTCAATGCCAATAAGGCTATCATGCAAGCCCCCGACCTCGTGGCTTCGATAAGGGAGCAGTTGAGCCTCGTGTATTCTGCCATCGACGACAAGCCGAAGAGTGACTACAACCGCAACATCTATCTCGACTTGCAGGAGCAGTCGCGTCAAGACCGACTGCTGGAAGCTCGTGCTGCCCAGTTGGACGAGAATGCGATGCAGCTCAATGTGATGATAGCGGCCGTCATCACTCTGATAGTGGTCGCTTGCATCCTGCTCTACGTCTTCGACAGAATGCGGCGACGTAACGACAAAGATTATTCGGAGGAAAAACTTCTCGAACCTCTACATCAATGGAAGAATCGGAATGTATTGCACCTTAGTGACTTATCTGATAGAAAGGAAGAACTGGACGAGCAGTTGGCAATTACCCAACTTCATGTGGAGGAGAACAAGAAACGCAATCTAGAACAGCGTGCCAAGGTTTCGCTTGTTAATAGTATAATGCCATTCATAGACCGCATGGTGAACGAGGTGAATAGGCTCTGCGAGGATAACGAATCTGACACGGTAAGAAAAGAACGCTATGACTACATAGCCGAACTTACTGCCAAAATCAATCAGTACAACGATGTGCTGACCCAGTGGATTCAGATGCGACAAGGGCACCTGAACCTGCGTATCGAGAGTTTCCCTTTACAGCCTCTCTTCGAGATTGTGGCGAAGGGCAAGATGAGCTTCAAGATGAAGGGGGTAGATCTGCAAGTTCAGGCTACAGACCTGGTGGTCAAGGCAGACCGCACGTTGACACTCTTCATGATCAATACCATTGCCGACAATGCACGTAAGTTTACACCGGCGGGCGGAAATGTCATGGTATCAGCCCGTAAGGTAGAGTCGTGCATCGAGATTTCCGTCTCCGATACTGGCGGTGGTATGGATGAGGAGTCTTTGGCACATCTCTTCGACCGTACCTATACTGGAGGTCACGGCTTCGGACTACTCAATTGCAAAGGTATCATAGAGAAATATAAGAAATTGAGCAGTATCTTTTCTGTCTGTGACATACAGGCGAAGAGCCAACCGGAAAAGGGGAGTACATTCACCTTCCGCTTGCCTTGCGGTGTGATGCGACTGCTCATGGCTGGATGGCTCCTGATGAGTTCTATGATGCCAGGCTGGGCTGCAAATCATCTGTTGCAGCGGGCTGACGAATATGCCGACAGTGCCTATTTCAGCAATATCAACGGCAAGTATGAGCATACTTTGGAGATGGCAGATTCAGCGAGGAAATATCTCAATCGGTATTATCTCTCCCTGTATCCCGACGGCAAGTACTTGATGGATGCCTATCCCAAAGTGGGGATAGCTGCTGAACTGAGGTGGTTTAGGGATAGCGTACCTACTAACTACCAGGTAATACTCGACTTGAGAAACGAGACGGCAGTAGCTGCACTAGCCCTCCATCGATGGAATCTCTATGAGTCTAACAACAAGGTGTACACCCAGTTGTTTCGGGATTTGAGTGCGGATGATAGTTTGCCGGACTACGTGCGAACCATGCAACTCTCCCGTAACTCCAAGACAGTGGCTGTTATCCTTCTGATACTTCTGCTCTTGCAGTTGCCCCTGGCTTACTATCTCTTGTATTATCGCCACGTATTGCGCTATCGCTTTGCTGTAGAACAGGTGAATGCCATCAATCGCATGCTGCTCAGTGATCTCTCTGACGAGCAGAAACTGGCTAATATCAAGCAACTCTGGAGCAAGCATCCCGTGCAATATAAAGCCAGCCATTCCCTCAACGAGGTGGTAGACCAGATATTGTTGTCGCTACAGGAAAGCATCGTCCAAGAGCATGACGAGGAAAGCAATATAGAGCTGAAAGAGGATGAATTGCATAGGGCGGAATTTGAGAATGCCAAACTACACATATCCAACTCGGTGCTAGACAACTGTCTCTCGGCACTGAAGCATGAGACGATGTACTATCCGTCTCGTATTCAGCAGGTCATAGCCTCGTCATCCATGGATGGTATACAGACTTTGCGCGAGTTGGTAGACTACTACAAGTGTCTCTATGATATGCTCAGTTCGCAAGCCATGGAACAGGTGGAGCCTATGGTAAAGTACGACAAGTTTTACCTGTATTACCTGAAGGAGTTACTCAAGGAAAAATCCATCAACTGCGAGCTTGGGATAAAAGTTCCGGCAGATGGCACACCTTATGCAGTCTTGTATGCCGAGCTAAGAGACGTGATGTATCAAGCCACTCTGCATGAGAAACTCTTCACGCCCCTTACCTGCGACTTGCGCTACTTGCTCTGTAGGCAAATCGTTCGGGAGATAGGGGAGGTGACCAATCTGCGAGGGTGCGGCATCCGGACTACTGAGGGTGAGGGTGGATGTCTGCGGATAGAAGCCACCCTGCCATCCAAAATGCTGACAGAAAAGGAATCAATCGAAAATACTAACAAAGAATAGGTAACAATGGAAAAATTCAAAGTAATTATAGTAGAAGATGTGCCTTTGGAACTGAAGGGCACAGAGGGAATCTTTAAGAATGACATCCCCGAGGCTGAGATTATCGGGACTGCCGAGAACGAGATTGTGTATTGGAAGCTCATCAAACAGCAGTTGCCCGATCTGGTGCTCCTAGACCTCGGGCTGGGCGGGTCTACCACGATAGGCGTGGAAATCTGCCGGCAAACGAAGGAGCAGTTTCCACAGCTCAAGGTGCTCATCTTTACGGGCGAGATACTGAACGAGAAACTGTGGATGGATGTGCTCGACGCTGGTTGTGACGGTATCATTCTGAAGAGTGGCGAGTTGCTTACACGTGGCGATGTGCAGAGTTGCATGAATGGCAAAAAGCTGGTATTTAATCAGCCTATCTTGCAGAAAATTGTGGACCGTTTCAAGAAGAGCGTCTCTAGTCAGCTTATGCGCCAGGAAGCCTTGGTCAACTATGAAATAGACGAGTACGACGAGCGGTTTCTGCGCCATCTCGCCCTGGGCTATACCAAGGAGCAGATTACCAACCTCCGTGGAATGCCTTTTGGCGTGAAGAGCTTGGAAAAGCGTCAGAACGAATTGGTGCAGAAGCTGTTCCCCGACGGCAACAACGGCGTGGGTATCAATGCTACCCGACTCGTAGTGAGGGCTTGCGAACTCCGCATTCTAGACATAGATAATTTGCACGCAGATGCGGAATAATTCGATTTTTTCCTCATTGGCATTCCTTCTCATCGTGGGGCAACTGCTGGTGTGTCTCCTTTCATGGATATTTACGGCGGCAATGCCGGAGACTTTCACTCGTTCGTTGCTGAGTGCGGAGGGCATTCGATTTTTTTTCGGCAATCTTTGCGAAAATATATCGACTCCTTTTCTGGTGTGGCTCCTGTTTCTCTCTGTCGCCTATGGTACGTTCTGCGAGTCGGGTATTTGGCAGTTTGACAGGTCGGAGTATCGTCATCGCATTGCCATCAGGTTGGTATGGGCAGAATTTTTTTGTTTGGTGGTCATTATTCTGGCACTCACCGTAGTGCCAGATGCCATCTTGCTCAATGTGATGGGTGGTTGGAGTAACAGCAGTTTTAGCCGTGGCATTGTTCCTTATGTCTGTTTGGGCGTCGTGGTGATGAGTGTGAGCTATGGTATGGTTAGCGACCACATGAAGAGCTTGGATGATGTCTTTGGGGCGATGGCACGGGGTGTAGGGTACGGGGCACCTGTCCTGTTGGTATACATATTGCTGAAGCAGTTGGTTGCATCATTGATTTTTCTTGAGATATTATAGTGCAGTATATAGGAAGGGAGCTAACTTTTGGATGAAGAATCCATAGGTCAGCTCCCTTTACCATTTGTTTGACTCTCTAATTTGATGTATATTTGCTGTTTTTCTTGTCCTTATCTACGACCGCCGAAATGACCGCCGCCAAAGTTGCCGCCATTGCTGTGTGTATTTCCACCACCGAAACTGCGTGCATTGTTACTCTTCCCACTTCCGAAAGAAGAACTATTGTTTCTGCTGCTGCCCGTAGAAGAGCCATTGCTGCGATTGTTGCCGAACAAACTGCGATTGCCGAATGAGCCGCTGTTGCTAGGGTTGCTCTGGCGAGGAGAGAAATCTTTTGAATTGGGCCGACTATTGTTGTTGCCACTTCCAGTTGTGTTTCTATTTCCGCCGAATACGCTTGAGTTGTTGCGGTTGTTGTTGCCGAACCCCCTGTTGTTAGAAGAGGATGGGCGAGTGTTATTGCCATTGCCGAAGTTGTGGTCGCGAGTCACAGTCGTGCGAGTGCTGCTTTGTCTAGGAGCATTGCCGAAGGTCTGTCCACGTCCGAAATCACCGCGGTTGAATCCGTCTCTCATGCCTACTCTGTGCTGTCCGTCAGGTCTTGGCGCACCAAACTGACGACCATGATACCAACTTCTGCCTCCATTTACTCTCCAACTGTGTCCACCTCTATAAGATACATAGAAGTTTGGCCTGCCGAAGAAGAAGTAGTCTCTTCTAGGATAACGGGCATAAATGCCGAAGTGCCAATAGCCGCCGTCCCAGTAGAGTGGGCGATAGAAATAAGAGGCATTGAGAAAAGCCTGATACTGCCAGTCTAGCAGAATGTAACTCAGGTCCATGTTACGCTGGCGCCAATATACTCCGTAGAGGTCGTCGTATCCGTTCACCCCCATCAAGTAGTCCAGGTTCACCTCGTAGGCAGCCTCGTATTGATCGTCAGTGAGGTTGAGCTCGTATGCCATCTTGTCTGTGAGGAAGAGAGCCTGCTGGCGAGCCTGCTCATAACTCATTGCGCTGGCTGTGGTGAATGACAATACCATCATCGCTACCAGGGCTATAATCATCTTTTTCATAATCCTAACCTTTTTATTATGTTAATATTCACGTTACTTCTCTGAGCATTTCTCTCTAGATGGAGAGAGCCATCTCGTTGATTTCTGGTGCAAAGATAGGATGTTTTTCGCTGGGTGGGAAAGGTTTTCCCCTAAACGAACGAGGAAAATCCCTATACCTTGTTTTTGGTGTCTGGTACTATCCCTTATAGAAAGTTGGTGGCCATAGTATTATTTAACACCCGGCATAATAGTTTCTGCAGTATTTATTGTACTTTTGTGAAAAAGTTTACTGAATGAATTAATGAGCAATATGATAGAAAAAGACAACGAGTTGTGGCAATACGAGATACCTGCCGATTGCCAACTATCAAGACGTTGACAACAATGACCAGACTGCTATCCACATCTGGCTGACCAAAGGTGACAAAGTGGTGGCCATGTGCCGTATCTGTCCTGGAGGTACCAAGTTGCCAAGCAGAAATTTTATGAGCGTTTGGGCTTTGTAGCCATGTCTGATCCATTTATGATGGAAGGATTGCTACATCTTGACATGAGACTGGATTTGTGAATTTGCGTGTCGGGGTGTATATTAGTTCCTGCGCATGAAACTTCCTGTTCCAGCCCATGAAACTCTCTGTTCCACGAGGTGAAACGTTTTAGTCTCTCTAATTTGTAAAATCCAAGCTTTAAGAGCCATATAGACACAAAAAATCCTCCATAATCACAACAAGGACTATGGAGGATAATTTTATATAATATCTGAAAACAGATAATTACTTCTTGTTGATAGCCAAGTCAATAGCTACAGCTATAGCTACAGTAGCACCTACCATTGGGTTGTTACCCATACCGAGGAAGCCCATCATCTCTACGTGAGCAGGAACAGAAGAAGAACCAGCAAACTGAGCGTCTGAGTGCATACGGCCCATAGTATCGGTCATACCGTAAGAAGCAGGACCTGCAGCCATGTTGTCTGGATGCAAAGTACGACCTGTACCACCACCAGAAGCTACAGAGAAGTATGGCTTACCTGCCAAAGTGCGCTCCTTCTTATATGTACCAGCTACTGGGTGCTGGAAACGAGTAGGGTTGGTAGAGTTACCTGTGATAGATACATCTACATCCTCGCTCCAGTTGATAGCTACACCCTCACGTACATCGTCTGCACCGTAGCAGTTAACCTTTGCGCGAGGACCGTCAGAGTAAGCAATGCGGTTTACAACCTTCAACTCACCTGTGTAGTAGTCGAACTTGGTCTGTACGTATGTGAAGCCATTGATGCGGCTGATAATCTGAGCTGCATCCTTGCCAAGACCGTTCAAGATAACGCGCAATGGGTTTTTGCGAACCTTATTGGCCATCTCGGCAATCTTGATAGCACCCTCGGCAGCAGCGAAAGACTCGTGACCTGCCAAGAAAGCAAAGCACTGTGTCTCCTCGCGGAGAAGACGAGCAGCCAAGTTACCATGGCCGAGACCTACCTTACGGTCATCAGCTACAGAACCAGGGATACAGAATGCCTGAAGACCGATACCGATAGCCTCGGCAGCGTCTGCTGCAGTCTTTGCGCCCTTCTTGATAGCGATGGCAGCACCGGCAACATAAGCCCACTTAGCGTTCTCGAAGCAGATACGCTGAGTTTCTTCACACATCAAATAAGGATCAACACCTGCGTCCTCGCAGATTTGATTAGCCTCTTCCAAGCTCTGAATACCGTTAGCATT
>CAVDKC010000018.1:0-30657 GCA_963609615.1 Oribacterium sp. | reverse complement strand
TAAAGGCTGCACCACCTTCCTGGCCAGCCATGTAAGGGAAGCGCCATACATTGCCTAGACCTACAGCACCACCTGCGGTAGCAAGAATCAATCCTATCTTGCTTCCAAAACTACCTCTGCTTGTTTCTGTCATTTTCCGATATTCTCCTACTACGATCTTAACATTTCTTCAATTACGGCACAAAATTATAAAATATTTCCGACAAAAACAAACAATCTGACACTAAAACAAAGAAAACGATGAATATTTGTGCTTTTCTACAACAAATTTCTCCATTTCAAGAAAGGATAGGTTAAAAGATGGGAGTTGTAGAAACGTTTGTCGCCCGTCACTTCCCGATCGATAAAGTCGGGTTTCTCGTAGGATTCTGTCTCGCTCGCCAACTCCACTTCAGCCATCACAAGACCTTCGTTGTCGCCAAAAAACTCGTCTACCTCAAAGATATGATTGCCGCACTTTACCAAGTAGCGCCGCTTGTCTATGACTCCACCTTGGCAGAGCTGCAAAAGATGCTGCGCCTCATCCATCGTAATCTCTTTCTCAAACTCATAACGGGTCATGCCGCCATTCACAGACTTACCCTTAATTGTAAGGTAAGCCTTGTCATCTCGTGTGCGAACCCGCACGGTAGCCCCCTCGGCAGGAATATACCCCTGCTGGATATGACTACTAGAAAAGGCGGCACTCTTGTAAGCGTCGCCCTTCTTTACGAGGAATTTCCTTTCTATTTCCAGTCCACTCATAATTTACGTCTTTATTATGCAAGAGTAAAAGAGTAAATGGCGAAGCAGATAGCCAGTACTACCAAAACACCGCATATCCACTTAATCACTTTTTCGCCTTTAGCTGCCTGTTTCTTCTCATAAGCCTCATGCTTGGCTCTTCTTAAGTCTTTGTTATTACTCATAGCTGTATTGTTTTATTAGGTTATTATTGTTAGCAGAAGAGGGAAGCCATTGAATTCTTCACTCTTCGTTCTTTACTCTTCACTGTCATTTGTCGGGAACTCCATGAGATAAGCCTTGATAAAATCATCTATCTTACCATCCATCACGCCATCTACATCCGATGTCTGATAGTTGGTACGATGGTCTTTCACACGGCGGTCATCGAATACATAACTACGTATTTGACTTCCCCACTCTATCTTCTTCTTGCCAGCCTCAATCTTAGCCTTCGCCTCCAGGCGCTTCTTCATCGCACGGTCGTAGAGTTGACTCTTCAAGAGGAGCAATGCCTTAGCGCGGTTCTTCGGCTGATCGCGGGTCTCGGTGTTCTCGATGAGGATTTCCTCTTCCTCGCCTGTATCCGGGTCGGTGTACCAGTAGCGCAAGCGTACACCCGACTCCACCTTGTTGACGTTCTGACCACCAGCACCACTAGAGCGGAAAGTATCCCAAGACAATTTGGCAGGGTCTACAAACACCTCGATGGTATCATCTACCAACGGAGTAACGAAGACGGAGGCAAAACTGGTCATACGCTTGCCCTGCGCATTGAAGGGCGACACACGCACTAGGCGATGCACACCATTCTCGCTTTTCAGGTAACCGTAGGAATACTCGCCACCCTCAATAGTCATCGTGACACTCTTAATGCCAGCCTCATCGCCTTCCTGCATGTCGGTGATGGTCACCTTGTAGCCGTGGGCCTCAGCCCAACGCATATACATACGCATCAGCATCCGCGCCCAGTCTTGGCTCTCAGTGCCACCTGCGCCAGAATTGATCTTCAGCACACTGTCCATCGGGTCTTCCTTCTGGCGGAGCATATTCTTCAATTCGAGGTCTTCAATGGCCTTGATAGCCTTGGCATAGTCGGCATCTACCTCTTCCTCTGTAACCATCTCGTCCTTGTAGAAGTCGAAGGCTAGTTGGAGTTCGTCGGCATAGAGGCGTACAGTCTTGTAACCGTCGAGCCATTTCTGTATGCCCTTTACTTTCTTCATCTGCTCCTGCGCATACTTAGGGTCTTCCCAAAAGTCGGGAGCCTGCGTACGGAGTTGTTCTTCCTCAAATTCTACTTTCTTCTGATCTATGTTAAGATAGCGATGGAGTGCATCGGCACGATCCAACACATCTTTCAATTGGTCTGCTGTAATCATTAATATATAATTAATAATTTATAATTTACAATTTGATACTTACTCCGCATACATAGCATCAATCACCGCCTTATAGTTTTTGTTGATGACAGAACGGCGTATCTTCAGCGTGTTGGTCAGCTCGCCCGACTCCATCGAGAAGTGATGTGCGAGGAGCGTAATACGTTTGATTTGCTCATAATAGGCAAGATGCTGCTGCAGTATCTTGATGCGTCCCATCAGCATTTTACGCACCTTCTCGTTGGCACACAGTTCCTCTCGACTGGCATAAGTTATATGATGGTCTCTTGCCCAGTCTTCCACCATCCGGAACTCTGGAACAACAAGGGCGGAAACAAACTTGCGCTGATCAGCGATGACCACCACCTGCTCCACAAACTTATCCACCAAGAGTAACGACTCCACCTGCTGTGGAGCGATGTATTTTCCATTGGAAGTCTTAAACAAGTCCTTAATACGCTCCGTGAGGAACAGCTCTCCATTTTTCAGATAACCAGCATCTCCCGTATGGAAGAAACCTTCCTCGTCGAACGCCTTCGCATTGACAGAATCGCGGTGATAGTACCCTTTCGTAATGGTAGGTCCCTTGAGCAGCACCTCGTTGTCCTCGCCTATCTTAATCTGTATGCTGGAGATAGGGCGCCCCACGGAACCAATGGTGTACTTCTTGTCAAGATGATCGCAAGACACAGTGGCCAAACTCTCTGTCAGACCATACCCCACCACCATTCCGATGCCGATGGCATGGATAAATTCCTCCACCTCTGGACTCACATAAGCACCCGCCGTAGGGAAGATATTAGGATTCTCCAGCCCGAGCTGCTTGCGCACCAAGGCCAAGACTGTCTTGTTTACCAATCGGTACTCCAATTCCAGACCGATGGGCACACGCTTGCCATTAGCCACATATTCTATATTACGCTTCCTTCCCACGGCCAGAGCATGTCTGAAGAGTTTCTTCTGCACAATTCCCGCATCATCCATCTTTGCCTTCACTGCAATATATACCTTCTCCCAGAAACGGGGCACACTACACATACAGGTAGGGTGTACCTCACGCATACTGTCTTGTATCTCATGCGGATTGGTATTAATGAAGAGGCGAGCTCCCTCACTCAAGCAGAGATAGGCCCAACCACGTTCAAAGATGTGGGTGAAAGGCAGGAAATTGATTACCCTGTCCTTTTCCGAGATGGGTACACACTCATCGTTGGCCTTCAGCGCCGCATGATACTGTCCGTAGGTCAGCATCACGCCCTTACTGTCGCCAGTAGTTCCACTGGTATATAGGATGTTAGCCAAATCGTCCATACTCGCCTGCTTGTAGAGTTCTTCCACCTCAGTCTGGCGTGGAAGATTCTCACCTAATTTCAAGAAATCCTTAAAATAGAGGGCAACAGGGTCATGAGTACTGATGCGCACGCTGGAATCGAAGACTATGATGCGCTCCAGCGACGGACAGAGCGCGAAGATGCGATGTGCCTTGTCATACTGCTCTTGTTCGCCCACAAAAAGGAAGCGAACTTGTCCGTCATTAATCATATATTGTATCTGCTGCTCACTGCTGGTGGCATAGAAAGGTATGGAAGTTAACTTCACACCATAAGCCCCAAAGTCGGTGTACAGATAATGCACACAGTTTTGCGAGAAGACAGCGATCTTATCGTGAGGTTTTGCGCCCAGATTGAGGAGGGCGTTGCTAACTTGTTTCACTCTCAGCGAGAACTGATTCCATGAAACCGTCTGCCACTGTTCACCTCCAAACTTCTTGAAGGTAAGCGCAGGCTTGTCTCCATATTTCTTCGCCAGGTCGTGAATCAGAACCGAAAGATGACTATTAATTTGCATAAGTTTATATTTTATATGACTGCAAAGATACTGCAAATCATTAAGAAAACAAAATAAAAAGAAACTTTTTCCTACATATCTGCTCTTTTTTTCGTAACTTTGCCCCAAACTTTACAATATCACTTCTAAATAGAGAGAGAGATTATGATGACACAAGAAGAATACGTAGCCGACGCCGTTGCTCTGCTCAAAAAACTCATCGCCACTCCATCCGTGAGCCGCAACGAGAAAGATGCCGCCGACATCATGGAACAAACGATACACAAGTATGGATTCGAACCGCACCGAGAGGTCAACAACGTGTGGGTTGTCGACCCACATTACGATGAGAGCAAGCCTACCTTGCTTCTCAACGCCCACATCGACACCGTGAGACCTGTGGCTAGCTGGCAACGCAACCCCTTCCTGCCCACAATAGAAACGCAAGTGATAGAGACGGAAGCGCATAGCCGGGAGGAAGAGACGCTCTACGGGTTGGGCAGCAACGACTGCGGAGGAGGTCTGTGTTCCCTCCTCCAGATATTCCGCATGCTCACAGACAAGCCTCAGAGCTATAATCTCATCTATCTCGCATCTGCCGAGGAGGAAGTGTCGGGCAAGGACGGCATCAGCCGCGCATTGCCACTACTGCCCCACATCGACCTCGCCATCGTGGGTGAGCCAACAGGCATGAACCCTGCTGTAGCCGAAAAAGGACTGATGGTATTGGACGTGATTGCCCATGGCAAGAGTGGGCACGCCGCCCGCAACGAGGGCGTGAATGCCATATACGAAGCACTCGATGATATGCGATGGATAAGAGACTACAAATTTGAGAAGGTGAGCGAATTTCTGGGGCCTACCAAGATGACGCTTACCGTGGTAAACGCCGGCACGCAGCACAATGTAATACCCGACAAGTGCACGATGCTCGTGGACATCCGCACCAATGAGTTCTACGACAACGAGGAGGTGTACCAATTCATCTGTCAGCATCTGAAGAGCGAGGTGAAGGCACACTCCTTCCGTCTCAAGTCTTCTCGCATCGACCCAGAGCATCCGCTTATCAAGAAATGTGTAGCAATGGGCATGAAACCTTTCGGCAGTCCCACGCTGAGCGACCAGGCATTGATGCCGTTTCCCTCGTTCAAGCTTGGTCCAGGCGAATCATCCCGTTCCCATTCTGCCGATGAGTTTATCCGTATCTGCGAGATTCGCGATGCCATCCAGAAGTACGAAATCCTCCTAGATGGTGCCAACATCTAAAGACCAATTATCATGCACTAGAAAAAGCGCAGATTACAATCCAAGAAGTAACCTGCGCTTTTGTTTTTTTATCAATTAGATTTACAGCCTATCTTCCCAACCAAGCCTCGGGGTTCAGCTTGGCGGTTTCCTTGCGAAGCTGGAACTGGAGGATATTGTCTGAGCCGACAGCACCGAGTGCCTGACGCGTAGATACCTTCTGTCCCTTATGTACGCTCACCGACTTCAGGTTGCAATACACGGAGATGTAGGCACCATGGCGCACGAGGACATTCCACATACCTCCGTAACCAAAGACGGCACTCACCTCTCCATCATAGATACTGCGAGCCACACATCCTGGCTTACCCTGGATATTGATACCCTTGTTGTCGAGCGTCACGCCCTTCAAGCCATCCACATTATATTGTCCGAAATGGCTCACTACACGATAAGTACCACTGATTGGCATCGGCAAGCGGCCTCGGTTGGCCTCGAATCCTCCATTGAGCATACGGTCTACCGAACTCAACGTTGATGCCTCATGTGCCTCTTTTCTAGCAGCCTCCAGTTCACGCCTATTACGATCTACGTCCGCCTTAGCCTTCAGTTCGGCAGCCATGCGGTCGGCCTCAGCTTTCCTTGCCTCTTGTTCAGCAGCTGCTTGGCGAGCGGCCTGTTCGGCGGCGGCACGCTGAGCAGCTTCAGCCTTTGCCTTAGCAGCCTGAGCCCTTGCCTTAGCTTTTGCTTCAGCCTGGGCAGCAGCCTCTTCCTGAGCCTTACGAGCAGCTTCCTGCGCTAACCGAGCCTCCTCGGCAGCCTTCTTGCGAGCAGCCTCTGCCTCTGCCTGCTTGCGTCGCGCTTCTTCTAGGCGACGGGCGTTCTCACGTTCCCTCGCCTCTGCCTCTGCCTTCTTGCGAGCCAATTCTGCGGCACGTTTTCTGGCGGCTTCATCGGCCTTGCGCTTAGCCTCCGCTGCGGCACGCGCACGTGCCTTTGCCACCTCCTCTGCTATCAGACGGTCAATCTGAGCATTGATGGCAGCATCTTTCTTACGTTGGTCGGCAATGACTGCCTGAATGGTTTTCTGCTGTTTCTGCAATCCCTGCACCATTTCCTGCTGTTGGGTCTGCTTACCCTCCAGGATGCTCTTCTCTTGTTTTCCCTTATATAACAGGTTGTTTTTGTGCCCCTTGACGTTTTGCAACTGCTTATGCTTGTCGGTCACCTGTTTCTGCTTTGCCTTCACCGCCTCACCCTGCACTTTCTGATAACTAGAATACTGGCGGATGAAAGACAGGCGACGGTACATCTGCGTCAGGTTGTTGGCACTGAAGATGAACATTAACTTATCCTGCACCGTATGATGGCGGCTCATGTAGCGCATGGAGCGGATATACTTGTTCTTGCGGTCTTGAAGCTGTTGTTGCAGGGTCTTCAGTTGTGCCTGCAGGATGCCGATGTTGCCGTCTATATGGTGAATATCCTGCTGAATACCCTCTATCTTCTTCTGGCTCTGGTCTATCTCTCCATTAAGTACCATGAGGTCGGCCAAACGTTTCTCCACGTCAGCCCTATTCTTACGAAGAGCGTTTTCCTGTTCCTTGATTTTCTTTTGAATGTCGGCACGTTGTCCTTGCAAGCCTCGGATGGAGGCATTTTTTCGGGTAGCTGCAGAGCGTTCCGCTGCAGTAGGTGCCGTAGACTTACCCGTTTTTGCCGTCTTCTTATCTGTCTTGGCTGTGCCCGATGTTTTCTTCTTGTTTCGAGAAGAAACAACAGTCTTGCCCGCCGTCTTCTTCTGCACTGTTTTCTGCGCAAAAGGAGCTAGCGAGAACACCATAGCCAATATCAATAATACGATTCGTTTCATTACAAGCCCATATTCATGATTTTACCCAGCACGTCTTCAGGAGACACTTGCTTATACTTGGCTGACACTTCCGTCTGTGCATCCCAATTACTGTCGGTTTTCACATCCTTCATATTGATTGTGAAGGAAGCTTTTTTGGGCTGTTTGGTTGCCTGCGTAGTCAAGGCAAATACCTGGGTAGCAGGAAACTGCTTCACGCCCACACTCTTGAAGTTGCTATACTGCAATTGGAGTTTTGAAGCATCTGCCAGTCCTGCCTTATAAGCCACCTCTGCCTGCGTAATTCTTCCTGAAACCTGGTCTGCCGTCCACGCATAGTCCATATTTCCCTCCTTATAGGAAACCGTTGCAGGGGATGTGGCAGTACCAAAACACACATCGAATTTCTTCAAGTCCGATTCACTCACCGTCTGTGTACCCGGCAAGAGCAACTGGTTCCAAAAGAGTGCCTGGAGCGAGTAGAAGCTAATACCCTGCCGCTGGAGAAAACTCACTTGATTATAGTCTGCCTTAACGTATTGCTTATTGATACGGTCTATCACCAAAACATAGGTAGGCGTAAACTCCAAGCGCCCCACCTCAAATCCCAACAGAGGTGCAAAAAGCTGGATACGGATGACCTCATTCTTTCTCATGTGGAGAGAACCGCCGAGTGAGAATTCCTTACTGTCCGTCTGTAGAGTAAAATCTATGTTTCCAACGATATTCTTGGCATAGACCTGATTGTCGGAAACCTTCTGCACAAAGCTCAACTTCTTGACTGCTTCGCTCTGTTGTACGGTCGAAGTCTTAGTTTCGGTAGTCGACTTGTCATTGGAAGCCCCAGTACTGTTCTGTGCCAACTTGCTCGTACCACAAGAAGCCAACATCACCAAGCCTCCTAGAAGACTCATCCCTATCATCTTAGTTGTATTCATCTTTTTCTACCTTTTTTTATTGTCTTTTGGGTTATCGACTGAGTTTTCTTCGGCGCATTACGCCGCTGAAGTTCATCCTCAGAGATATATTGTTTGTTCTCTATTTTCCATTTCAAGATAGCGGTATCATTGCCCGACTGGAGAGATTGAGACCAGTAATCTGCGGCTTCATCACTCATGCCATTCATCGCATAGATGTCTCCGGCATGTTCTAGCATTGTACTGTTATTCTCGGTGGAATCACGGTATTTCAAGGCTTGATCAATATATGCCTTTGCCTCCACATAGCGTTCTTCCATGAAGAGTATCCAAGCGTAAGTATCCAGATAGGTAGCATTAGACGGCTCTGCCTTAATAGTTTTGTAGCTCATCGTTTCCGCCTTGTGCAAGTCCTTGCCGATTACGCTCAGATAATAAGCATAATTATTGAGTCCTGGTACATTGTCGTCTTTCCATTGCAGACATGAGTCGTAGGCTGCAAATGAAGCCTCTTTCTCGTTCTTTTTGTTCAAGATGTCACCCATAATCATATAGAGGTCTGACACAAGGGCTGGTTGACTCTTGGAATTGACTTGTGCTAGTCCTCTGCGAAATTCCTGCAGGGTCTCATCCTCCTTCTGCTCCTGGTAATAAGCCATGCCTCCGAAGTAATAAAACACCATTTCATCGGGATTATACTCATGGGCCGTTGTCGATTGGGCTATGACACTCTGATAGTCTTTCTTATTCCAAAGGAGTTGTACTAGTTGCATTCTGGCACCGGCATTCTCTGGTGCAATATCAAGCACTCGCTGGTATGCAGCACAGAGAGAGTCGGCAGGCATCTTCTTCAGGCTCATATAGGCTGCCCGCAGCTCTGCAATCTCCGATGCAGGATGAGGTACAGCAAGCACTCTGTCAAAAAGGGCGAGTACCTGCGTAGAGTCTCCTCCATTACTTTCATTATTCTGAATATAAGAGCGGAACATCATGATTTTGGTGTCTGTATCCGTCTTCTTGCTCAATAGGATTTTGTCCAGCATCTCATGCGCCAAAGATTCCTGATGAGTTGCATTATAATAATCATAAAGCGAGATTTGCGCATACGAGTTGTCGGGCTCTTCCTTCAATACTTCCGAGAAGAGTTTGTAAGCATCTTTCTGCCTATCGTTTTGCATCAGCCAGTTGCCTAGCATGGTCTTATACGACAGGTCGAGCGGATGCTGATCCGATAGAGTTTTCAACTCACGATAAGCTGATTTTTTATCTTCCATCAACTCATAGACACGCATTTTCGAGAGAGCAAGCTGTTCACTCTCCCCCTCTTCAACCGCCAAACGATCGATGGTTTTGAGCATCATCAGATAGTCTTTCTGCTGCTGATAGAGCTGCGTCAGGATGCGGAGCGCATCGGTATTCTCGTGATTTTGGGCATAGAGCGTTTCATAAGCCTCTATTGCCTTATCAAACTGCCGGTTACCTATATAATATTGTGCCAGGTGCTCAGCATAAGTGAGATTCTTTGGATTGAGGTCGATGGCTTTCCGCAAGAAGTCTAGCGCCACAGAGTCTTGGTTCATCTGTGAATAATAAAGAGACTCAAAGAAGTATGGTTCAGCAGCATTAGGATCGATACTGCGAGCGTACTCGAAGAGGTCTATCGCCTCGGCATACCTACCAGCCGCATGTAGCCGAGCCGCTTCCGTAAAGAAGTAATCGAAACGTTTACGGTCGTTAGGAGCAAGAGAGTCCACCTCGGCAACAGTAGGTTGCAGAGTGACAGGCTGCACCTTTTTCTTGCGAGCCAAAGAAGGTAACGCTATCGCACCTACCAATGCGAAAGTCACCACCATGCTGATATTTCTGAGATTACACTTCATTCATTTCGTTCTTATTTCACGCCTGTATGCCCATAGCCACCCGTTCCGCGTTCGGTCTCATCCAACGTGTCAACCTCGATGAAATCGCACTGTTCGTGTTTAGCAAGCACCATTTGGGCGATACGTTCGCCATCATTGACTACAAAGTCTTCCTGAGAGAAATTGATGAGCAAAACCATAATTTCGCCACGATAATCGGCATCAATTGTACCAGGAGTATTGAGTACGGTAATCCCATGTTTGAGAGCCAATCCGCTACGGGGACGAATCTGAGCCTCATACCCCTCAGGCAATGCCATGTAAAGTCCTGTAGGAATAAGACGTCGCTCCATAGGATGAAGTACTACCGCCTCGTTAATATTAGCGCGCAAATCCATGCCCGCGCTCTGTGGCGTAGCAAAAGCAGGAAGGGGCTGATGTCCCTTATTGATAATCTGTACTTTCAGCATATTTTTTCTTTTTGAATGCAAAAATAATGCTTTTTGCCCAAATACTGACATTTTTACGGCTAAAATGATATAATTTATCTATTTTTATTTTGATTTGTCCCAACTTTAGCGTATTTTTGCGTAATCGTTTCTGAATATTCACACTATTAGCATACCAAAAATCGATATTTATGGAATGGAGCCAACTCATATCAAACAAGCGTTTCGGACAGGAGCACAAGCACGCCGAACGACACGATGACCGATCAGAATTTAAGCGCGACTATGATCGTCTGATTTTCTCTTCAGCATTTCGCCGCTTGCAAAACAAAACCCAGGTATTCCCTTTACCGGGCAGCATCTTCGTACACAACCGGCTCACGCATAGTCTTGAGGTGGCAAGTGTAGGCATGTCTCTTGGCAACGATATTTCCCGGCGCATCATACAGAAACGTCCCGAACTGAAAGACACACTCTTCGAGGAGATTGGCACCATTGTGAGCGCAGCCTGCCTGGCACACGACCTAGGCAATCCTCCTTTTGGGCATTCTGGCGAAAAGGCCATCCAGACTTTTTTCACTGAAGGAGCAGGCAAGAAGCTGGAATCTGCGGTTTCATCGGAGTTTTGGGATGACATTACCCACTTCGAGGGCAACGCCAATGCCTTCCGCATCCTCACACACCGTTTTAAGGGCAGAAGAGCTGGTGGCTTTGTGATGACCTACTCCATGCTTGCTTCCATCGTAAAGTATCCGTTCGCCAGTAGTCTTGCCGGAAGTCACGGCAAGTTTGGTTTCTTCACTTCCGAAAGCGAGTCTTATCAGAAAATTGCCGATGAATTGGGCATTCTTTGCAAATCCAAGCCAGGTGAACCGCTCTGCTATGCGCGCCACCCATTGGTGTATCTGGTGGAGGCGGCTGATGATATCTGCTACGAAATCATGGACATCGAAGATTCCCATAAGCTCAAGATTCTCACTTATGCCGAGACCGAGCAATTGTTATTAGCCTTCTTCGAGGAAGACATACAGGCGAAGATTTGCCAGCGCATCAAGGATGAGGGACTGACTGACGAGAACGAGAAGGTGGTGTACCTAAGGGCGAGCGTCATCGGCAAATTGGAAAATGAATGCGTTGCCGCATTCATCGAACATGAGGAAGACATACTAAACGGCACTTTCGCAGGTAGCCTCATCGACCACATCAGCGAGCGCCAGTGCAAGGCATACAAGGTATGCGAGAAGACTTCCTACGCCAAGATTTACAACAGCAAGCCCGTACTCGATGTAGAGTTGTCGGGTTACAAGATTATGGAGACACTGATGGAGGTATTTACCGATGCCGCCATCAACCCCACCCGTTTCTACTCACAACAGCTCATCCGCCGCGTCAGCAGCCAGTACGACATAGAAAACGCCAACTTGGAGGAGCGCATCATGGCGGTGATTGACTACATCAGCGGCATGACCGACATCTATGCCCTAGACATTTATCAGAAGATCAATGGTATCAGTTTGCCGATAGTATGACAAAAAAAGTTTTCACGAAAGAAATCTGTCACTCTATCACCAAATCTCCCGAAACCCCGATAAACACTGGCAAGTCGAGAGGTGAAAGATTCACAAAAGCGAGCTAAAAAAAAGAAAGTGTATCTCTGCAGAACCAAAAGGCAAGTTCGGGTGAAGCCGCATGCAGTGATGAGGTAGACTACAGTAAGGAAGCCTCTAAAAGTTTCTCTCCTGGAACTCCGAGTTTCATGCCGTGAAACCAAGAGTTTCATGCCGTGAAACTATATGAGGCTTACGTACTCCTATTCTACCAAACAACCTTGAAAAAAAATATTACAGCCCCTACACCAGGAACAATGTAGGGGCTGTATAAATCATTTGTCTTTCTCCTTGTAAATAACATTGTTTGCACCGCTTGTAATCTTCAACGCCTCAGGATGTTCGGCGATAAAACTATTGATGTGGCGCACACGCTTATCCTCCAAGATCTCATCAATGGCAATCAGAATGCCCGTTTCCTCCACGTCGCCAAAGCCATAATTGATAGCGGTACCGAAGAGTTTCATCGTAGGGCTCAATCCCATATAAGCATTTACGAGAGGCGGAATGTTGTAACCCAGCTTTCGAATCTCACGATTCAAGATGCGGTAGTCTGCCTTAAAGTCTTCCTCGGTAAAGAGGGCAACCATCTCGCTCTCGGGAGTCTCTAATTTGAGCGGTTTCATCGGAATTACCAAGTTTTCCTTGTCATCGAAGTGTTTCTTCAAGAAATAGAGAATCATATCGCGACCACGACGAATATAAGAAGGATACATGGTCATCTTGCCGAAGAAATATTTCAGGTCGGGATAGAGTACCGTCAAGGCCCCCAAACCATCCCAGAGATTATCCAAAGCAAAGATGCTTTTGGTATTTGTTCGCACATTCTGATATTCTAAAGATACAAATGAGCGTCCCAACTCCACGGTATAAGGCATATACTCCTTCAAGAACTTCTCTGAGAAATGAAACATATGACTGGTGGCGAGTTTAGGCTGGCCATGCTCATCCAGAAGCCAGTCCTTTCCCAGAAGATAGCGATAACCACCGATTATCTCGTCAGCTTCAGGATTCCACACAACGAGCTGTTTGTAACAGTTGTCACCAAAGTCAAACTCATCAAGATCCATGGATTTACCCGTTCCGCCTCCTGCCTCACGGAATGCAATCTCACGAAGTCGCCCTATCTCCTTGAGCACGTTCGGAGAATCGTTTGCCGTAACGATATAAATTTCGTTATGGCTCTTATTGGTCATTCTCAGTTGTTTGTCAGGCGTGAGCTCGCTCTTGAGCAGCTCACGGTCAATCGGTTGGATGATTTCTTCTTCCATACTACTCTATTTCTATCTATTCTTTATGATACGATTCCTATACTTACAATTCGTAAACTCTGTTTTTTACATACTGCGCCCATTCTGTAGCTGTCTTGCTCTTGTCGAAAGTTTGCCATGGAATAGGCTTGCCAATAGCGATGCGAAAATGCTTGCCCACATTCTTGTACATCTCGTCTACGAGGAAAAGCATGGCAAGATTGAAAGGCAGATACTTGTCGCTAAACTTGGCGATACGATAGAATCGCTCAGAGTTACGACCACCGAAATGGATAGGCACAACATCACGATGACACTCCACGCTCTTGGAAATAAAAGTTTTCTTCCAAGGCAAATCCCGGATGCTGCCATCCTCCTGCTTGCGACTGTTAAGTCCTGCTGGGAACATCAACATGTGGTTGTCGCTTTGAAAACCAGCCTCCACCATGCGAGGGAAGTCACGGCTTTGGCGTCCGGTCTTATTGATTCCGATACTTACAGGCTTCAACCCTGGCAAGTTGAGCAGGAGGTCATTGACCAAATAGCGAAACTTGCCATCATAGTGCTGACCAATAATGGAGCCCAAGCAGACTCCATCCTGTCCTCCCAAGGGATGATTGGAGACAAAGGTATAAAGTTTGCCATCATTTTTGTCCGGCAAGTTTTCCAAGCCCACAATCTCTACATCCATCTTCAGATAGCGCACGCACTCGGCGAGCCATTCCGTTCCTGAAAGCCCACGGCTCTCCCACAAGAACTTGTTGACCTCATCCTCGTGTACAATTCTTTTCAGCCAAGACACCAAGAAGCGAGGCACCAGCTTGGCCTTGTTTCCCATCTTACCTTTCAGTATGTTATCTATGTCTATCGTTTTCTCTATTGAAGCGCTCATGTTTACTAAAACTTACTAAGTAAGTGCAAATATAGCTCTTCTTTTTCAAATACGTGCCATTTTTTGCAAAAATTTATCAAAATAGCACGAAAAACCTGTCATTTCTGAATATTTACTGAGGAAAAACATCATTTTATGTATTTTTTAGAGAAAAGAGAAAGACGCTACCTACCCCGGAGAATTTCATCTAAATCAAGTTTTTTATTAAGTTTTCAAAATTTTGTCGGGAAACATGGGAATATATGGGGATTTTTATGTACCTTTGAACCCAAATTTATATTAAATAAGTACACATGCGTAAATAAAATGATAAAGACTGCAGAAACATATCACGTACCCGTGCTCCTCAAAGAGAGCGTAGATGGACTAAACATCCAACCCGAAGGCATATATGTAGACGTCACCTTTGGCGGCGGTGGGCATTCCAGAGAAATTCTCTCTCGGTTGAGCGGTTCCGCCCACCTCTACAGTTTCGACCAAGATGCTGACGCTGAGCAAAACGTGGTAGCCAGTCCGAACTTCACTTTCGTATGCTCCAACTTCAGATACCTAAAGAACTGGATGCGCTATTATGGTGTGGACGGACTAGACGGTCTGCTCGCCGACCTCGGCGTATCGAGTCATCACTTCGATGACGAGAGCCGTGGTTTCTCCTTCCGTTTTGACTCGCCGCTCGACATGCGCATGAACAAGAGAGCTGGCAAGACCGCAGCCGACATCGTAAATGAATATGAAGAAGGGGCTCTCGCAGACATATTCTATCTCTACGGCGAGCTAAAAAACTCTCGCCGTATCGCCTCATCGCTTGTCAAGGCAAGGGCAGAAAAACCGATAAAGACCACCAAAGACTTCATGAGCGCAGTAGAGCCTCTATTTAAGCGAGAGCGAGAGAAAAAAGACATGGCAAAACTATTCCAGGCACTCCGAATAGAAGTTAACCATGAGATGGATGCCCTGAAGGAAATGCTACAGGCTGCAGCCCAACTGCTCAAGCCGGGGGGCAGGCTCTCGGTCATCACTTACCACTCTCTGGAAGACCGCATCGTAAAGAATATGATGAAGACAGGAAACCCTGAGGGAAAAATAGTACAAGACTTCTTTGGGAGGATAGAAACCCCTTTCAAACTCGTTAACAACAAGGTCATCGTTCCCGACGCAGACGAGCAAGAGAGAAACCCTCGAAGCAGAAGCGCAAAACTCAGAATTGCAGAAAAGAAATGACAGCAGACAAAGACCATACCAAGAACGACGAGCAGCTCAAGCCGACCGCCCCTCAAGAGGTTTCTGCCCAAGAATCCTTGAAGGATGTCATCGAAAAGCAAGCTATAGAGGAGGAGGCCTCCGGTTCTTCTAATTTCACCTTGCGCAAGATCCTGGGTGGAGACATTCTGACGGCCCAAATCATACGCCGGCAAATATGGCTGGTTATCCTCGTCGTATTCTTCGTCATCATCTATATCTCCAACCGTTACAGCATACAGAACGACTTGCTCGAACTGAACAAGTTGCAGACAGAGTTACAGGACATGAAGTACAAGGCACTCTCCACCAGCAGTCAGATAACGGAAAAGAGCCGCGAAAGCAACGTACTGGACATGCTGAAGAACAACAAGGACAGCATACTGCATATCGCAACACAACCTCCTTACATCATCAACGTACCCGAACAATGAGTAAATTTGACCATAAGAAAGTAATGCCTCGCTATACCGCCATCGCCATCACCATGACGTTGATAGCCACTGCTGTGGTGGGAAAGGCATTCTATATCATGACCGCTAAGCGAGACTACTGGATGAAAGTGGCGGAAAGACAGAAGAGAGACTCCGTCACCGTAAAGCCCAACCGTGGCAACATCCTGAGTTGTGCAGGACAACTTATGGCTAGCTCGTTGCCAGAATTTAAGGTCTACATGGACTTCCAAGCCTTGACGACAGCCAAGAACGATTCGCTTTGGGATGCCAAGCTAGACTCCATCTGCAACGGTCTACACAAGATATTTCCAGACAAAAGCGCAGCAGAATTCAAACGGCATCTTATAGAGGGACGCGCCAAGGAGAAACCAAGTCGCCACTGGCTCATATACCCTAGCCGTATCAATTACAATACATTCACGGAAGTAAAAGCCTTGCCTGTATTCAAACTCTCGCCTAACAAGAGCGGATTCCACTGGGAAGAATACAATGCCAGAACCCGCACATACGGTTCATTGGCAGGTCGTACCATCGGTGCCATGTTCGGTGCCAAGGACACGGCGAGATTCGGACTAGAGTTGAGCTACGACTCCATTCTGCGAGGCACCAATGGCATCGTACACCGCAGAAAGGTACGCAACAAGTTCCTTGACATCACCGACACCCCTCCTATCGACGGAGCGGATATCGTGACCACCATCGACGTGGGGATTCAAGACTTGGCAGAACGCTCGCTGATAGAAGAATTGAAGGAAATCAATGCCAACGTGGGGGTAGCCATTGTCATGGATGTACCTACAGGAGACATCAAGGCCATCGTAAACATGGAAAAATGCTTTGATGGCGAATACAGAGAGATACACAACCATGCCGTGAGCGATCTCTTGGAACCAGGTTCGGTATTCAAACCAGCCTCTCTGCTTGTGGCGCTCGACGACGGTGTAGTAGACACTACTTACCATGTAGAAACAGGTTGTGGCGTATGGCAGATGTATGGAAGAGACATGAAGGACCACAACTGGCGCAAAGGAGGCTACCAGATGCTCACCTTTGCAGAGACGCTGTGGTACAGTTCCAACATCGGAGTGAGCCGCATCATCGATGACCATTACAAAAATTGTCCTGAGAAATTCGTAAAGGGCATCTACCGCACAGGTCTGCATGATGACCTGAAAGTTCCTTTGGTCGGAGCGACTCCTGCCCGAATCCGTATGCCACACAAGAACAGCCACAACCAGTATGACAACTGGGCAAAGACATCCCTACCATGGATGAGTATAGGATATGAGACACAAATACCTCCCATCTCTACCCTCACCTTCTACAACACCATCGCCAACGACGGCAAGATGATGCGCCCTAGATTTGTGAGCAAGGTGGTAAAGAACGGAGAGACCATCATGGAATTTCCACCAGACGTGATGCGCCAGCAGATAGCCAAGCCGCAGTCCATCAAACAGATGCAGCACATTCTGGAGGAAGTGGTTAGCTGCGGCTTGGGAAAGAAAGCAGGTTCGCCCAACTTCAAGGTAGCAGGAAAGACAGGTACCGCACAGATTTCCAAGGGTGCAGGCGGATACAAGAATGGTGTAACCAACTATCTCGTAAGTTTCGCTGGCTACTTCCCTGCCGATGCTCCTCGATATAGTTGCATCGTCTGCATCCAAAAGTCTGGTCTGCCAGCATCAGGCGGCAGTATGAGCGGAAAGGTATTCCACGACATCGCCGAAGGCATCATGGCTCAAAATATCAAACTTGACGTAAAGGACGCAAGAGACTCTGCATCCATTTTTGTGCCAGATGTAAAGAATGGCAATGTACTAGCCGCCGACTATGTATTGACTCACCTCGGCATAAAGACCAACACCAACTGGGGCGGAAGTTATACCGACGGCAACCCTATCTGGGGTAAAGCGGAACACTCTAGCAACAACAAGAGTGTAAAGCTCATCAAAGAGGCTCAATACGGAAAGAGCACTGTACCTGACGTAACGGGCATGGGAGCAAGGGATGCCATATTCACCCTTGAGAGCAGAGGTATCAAGACCAAAATATACGGTAGGGGAAAGGTAATTAAGCAGTCGCTTATTCCAGGCACTCCTGCCAAGAAAGGGGCTGTGTGCATCATCGCCCTAGATTAACCCCCCAATATATAAAGAGGTGCAAAATACATCCAAACAGAAACAAAACAGATAACAAAATATGAAGTTACAAGAATTACTCAAAAACATCAAGCCAACTCAGATTGTTGGTGATGCAGAGGTAGAGGTATCGGGTGTTAACATCGATTCTCGCAAAATTAAGGACGGTCACTTGTTTGTTGCCATGAAGGGCACACAGGTAGACGGACACCAGTTTATCCCCAAGGCTATCGAATTGGGCGCCAAGTCGGTGCTCTGCGAAGATATACCCGAAGAGAAGGTTGAGGGCGTAACTTACATTCAGGTAGCATCAACCGAAGACGCTGTGGGCAAGGTGGCAACGCTCTTCTACGGCGACCCATCCAGAAAACTAAAGTTGGTTGGCGTGACTGGCACCAATGGCAAGACCACCATCGCCACATTATTATATAATATGTTCCGCAAGTTCGGCCACAAGTGTGGACTCCTCTCCACCGTATGCAACTATATCGAGGAAGAGGCTATCCCTGCCGACCATACAACTCCAGACCCTATCGAACTGAACGCATTGCTCGGCAAGATGGTAGAGGCAGGATGCGAGTATGCCTTCATGGAGTGCTCGTCCCACGCCATCGCACAAAAACGTATCGGAGGGTTGCAGTTTGCTGGCGGTCTCTTTACCAACTTGACACGCGATCACCTAGACTATCACAAGACTTTCGAGAACTATCGCAATGCCAAGAAGGCCTTCTTCGACAGTCTGCCTAAGACAGCCTTCGCCATCACCAATGCCGACGACAAGAACGGTATGATTATGGTACAGAACACCAAGGCAACAGTGAAAACATACTCCACACGCTCCATGGCAGACTTCAAAGCTCGTATTCTGGAGTGCCACTTCGGCGGCATGTACCTGGAAATTGACGGCAAGGAAGTTGGTGTACAGTTCATTGGCAAATTCAACGTGAGCAACCTGCTCGCCGTCTATGGTGCAGCCATTATGCTAGGCAAGAAGGCTGAAGACGTGCTCGTAGCGATGAGTACCCTCCACAGCGTCAACGGACGTTTGGAGCCCATCCAGTCGCCAGACGGATATACAGCCATCGTAGACTATGCACACACACCAGACGCACTAGAAAACGTACTGAACGCCATCCACGAAGTACTCGACGGCAAGGGCGGACACGTCATCACTGTATGTGGTGCTGGCGGCAATCGCGACAAGGGCAAGCGCCCACTGATGGCACAAGAGGCTGTCAAGCAGAGCGACAAGGTCATCATTACTAGCGACAACCCACGTTTCGAGGAGCCTCAAGACATCATCAACGATATGCTCGCCGGCCTCAATATCCAACAGATGAAGAAGGTGTTGAGCATCGTAGACCGCAAGGAGGCCATCCGCACAGCTTGTATGTTGGCACAGAAGGGCGACGTCATCCTTATAGCCGGCAAGGGACACGAAGACTACCAAGAGATTAAGGGTGTAAAGCATCACTTTGACGACAAGGAGGTGGTACGCGAAATCTTCGGCATCGAACAAAAATAGACAGAGTCAAAAACAATACAACTATCGAAAAGAATATAAGAAGACATGTTATACTATCTCTTTAGGTTTCTAGAGCAATGGGGAATCTCCGGTTCCCACATGTGGGGGTACATCTCATTCCGTGCCCTGCTCGCACTGATTCTGTCACTGATTATCTCCGCCTGGTTTGGCGAGAAGTTCATCAAGTATCTCAAGAGCAAGCAGATTACCGAGACACAGCGTGATGCCAATATCGATCCGTTCGGCGTAAAGAAGATTGGCGTACCATCTATGGGTGGTATCATTATCATTATGGCGATACTGATACCAGTAGTGCTACTCGGCCGCCTACGCAACATCTACCTCATACTGATGATTATTACCACCGTATGGCTCGGTTTCCTGGGCGGCATGGACGACTTCATCAAGATATTCAAGCGCGACAAGGAAGGACTGAAAGGGAAATATAAGATTGTAGGACAGGTAGGCATCGGTCTTATCGTAGGCTTGGTACTCTGGGCCTCACCTGACGTAAAGATGAACGAGAACCTCGCCATCGACCGACAGGGCCAAGAAATGGTAGTAACCCATAAGTCTGAAGCGACAAAATCGCTGAAGACTACCATTCCTTTCGTGAAGGGACACAACCTCGATTACTCTCGCATCACTAGTTTCTGCGGTAAGTACAAGGTTGCAGCCGGTTGGATTCTCTTTGTCATCATGACCATTTTTGTCGTTACAGCCGTTTCCAACGGGGCCAACCTCAACGATGGCATGGATGGCATGTGCGCCGGCAACTCCGCCATCATAGGTGTGGCTTTGGGCATTCTGGCTTACGTGTCATCCCACATCCAGTTTGCCGCCTACCTAAACATCATGTATATACCTGGCTCAGAAGAGCTTGTAGTATTCTTCTGTGCCTTCATCGGAGCATTGATTGGGTTCCTATGGTACAATGCCTACCCTGCCCAGGTATTTATGGGCGACACCGGTTCGTTGACCATTGGTGGTATTATCGCTGTGGGTGCTATCATCATCCACAAGGAGTTGATGCTGCCCATTCTCTGCGGTATCTTCTTCGTGGAGAGCCTCAGCGTGATGATGCAGGTATACTACTACAAAATAGGAAAACGCAAGGGCATCAAACAGCGCATTTTCAAACGCACTCCTATCCACGACAACTTCCGCACACAAGACAGCCAGCTCGATCCAGACTGCAAGTATCTGCTGAAGAAGCCACGCAACTGCTTCCATGAGTCTAAGATTACCATCCGTTTTTGGATAGTAACCATCATCTTGGCGGCATTAACCATCATTACACTGAAGATAAGATAAAAAACAACGTCCTGAAAAGGCAAATGCAAGACTATATAAAATAACAATGAGCAAAATTGTAGTTTTAGGAGCAGGCGAGAGCGGCGCAGGTGCCGCCGTGCTGGCAAAGAAGGAGGGATTTGAGGTATTCGTTTCTGATATGTCCAAGATTCAGGACAAGTACAAGAAAATAATGGATGCCCACAACATCGAGTGGGAAGAGGGACATCACACGGAGGAGAAGATTCTGGATGCCGACGAGGTTATCAAGAGTCCAGGTATTCCTAAGGAAGCACCCATGATTCAGAAGTTGATGACCCAAGGCACACCAATCATTAGCGAAATAGAATTCGCCAGTAGATATACAGACGCCAAGATGATTTGCATCACTGGCAGCAATGGTAAGACCACCACAACCTCCTTGATTTACCACATCATCAAGTCTGCCGGTTACGATGTCGGCTTGGCTGGCAACATCGGCAACAGCCTCGCCTTACAGGTAGCAGAAACTCCCCACAAATATTATGTCATCGAGCTGAGTAGCTTCCAGCTCGATGATATGTATGAGTTTCGCGCCAACGTTGCCATCTTGCTCAACATTACCCCAGACCACCTGGACCGCTACGAGTTCAAGATGCAGAACTATACAGATGCCAAGATGCGCATCACACAGAACCAGACCGAGGAAGATAGTTTTATCTACTGGAACGATGACCCTATCGTAACCCAGGAAATCAAGAAATATAACCTCAAGGCCCATCTCTGTCCGTTTGCTGAGACCAAGGAGGAGGGCACAGTAGGCTATATAGACCATGGCAAATTCTGCCTCAACTTTCCTACGGCTTTCGAGATGCCACAGGAAGACATGAGTCTCAGCGGCAAGCACAACATCTACAACAGTCTTGCTGCAGCATTGGCTTGCAACATCGTGGGCATCAACGAAGAGACCTTACACAAGGGGCTCAGCGACTTTCCCGGTGTAGAGCACCGCTTGGAGAAGGTTGGCAACTTTGGAGGTGTATATTACGTAAACGACTCAAAAGCCACCAATGTAGATGCTTGCTGGTATGCTCTCGAAAGCATGAAGACACCGACCGTACTCATTATCGGTGGTAAGGACAAGGGTAACGACTATAACCCAATCAAAGACTTGGTAAAGGAGAAATGCGTGGGCATTGTATACCTCGGAGCAGACAACCAAAAGTTGCACGACAACTTCGACGAGCTTGGCATTCCCGTACGCGACACCCATAGCATGAAGGATTGTGTAGCAGCTTGCCAAGAGTTGGCAAAGGCAGGAGACACCATATTGCTGAGCCCATGCTGCGCAAGCTTCGACCTATTCAAGAACATGGAGGATCGTGGCGAGCAATTCAAGGAATTGGTTCGTCCACACTAACAGCGGCACGCCTAGGTTTCCTCACAGAAAAGCCAGGGCATAACAAAATAAAACTTCGCAAGCAACATCATGAACAATAAGAACATCGGCAACCTATTCAAGGGAGACAAAGTCATCTGGATGGTTTTCTTCTTCCTCTGTATGATTAGCATCATAGAGGTCTACTCGGCCTCTAGCTCGCTTTCATACAAGAGTGGGAACTACATGGCACCTGTCATCAGACATATCATCATTCTGGGATTTGGGCTGGGAACAATGATTTGTATGCTGAATGTGAAATGTAAATACTTCAAGATTGTAACACCTTTCGTACTTGTCTTCGCCTTTCTCATGTTGATATGGGTGCTTGTGGCAGGACAAGCCACAAACGGTGCCTCTCGCTGGGTCAACTTTGTCGGCATACAATTTCAACCATCCGAAATCGCCAAGGGAGCCGTAGTACTAGCCGTTGCCCAGGTGCTCAGTGCCATGCAGACAGACAAGGGTGCAGACCGAAGAGCCTTCAAGTACATACTGATAGCGACGAGTCTCTTCATCTTTCTTATCGGAATGGAGAACCTATCCACAGCCATGTTGCTGTGCGTCACCATCTTGTGCATGATGGTTATCGGAAGAGTACCCATGAACCAAATTGGCAAACTAGTAGGAACAGTATTGATTCTCGTCTGCATAGCATTTGCAGGTATCATGATTGTGGGACAGGATAAGGGCGAAGAAAATAATAAGCCAGAAAATGCTTTGACGGAAAACGTGGAAAAGGAGAAGGATGCACCAAGCATGGGACAGAAACTTTTTCACCGAGCCGACACATGGAAAGCCCGCATTGACAAATTCATGGATTCCAAGCCAATAGCCCCAGAAGATGTAGACCTCGACAAGGATGCTCAGGTGGCACACGCCAACATAGCCATAGCCTCATCCAATATCGTAGGAAAAGGTCCTGGAAACTCAGTAGAACGAGACTTTCTTTCCCAAGCATTCTCCGACTTCATCTATGCCATCATCATAGAAGAAATGGGTATATGGGGTGCCTTTGGCGTGGCATTGCTATACATCATACTATTGTTCAGGGCCGGAAGAATCGCAAATAGATGCGAGAATAATTTTCCAGCATTTCTATGCATGGGACTCACTATTATGCTCGTGATACAAGCCCTATTCAATATGCTTGTGGCAGTAGGTCTTGCCCCTGTTACCGGCCAACCCTTACCGCTCATCAGTCGAGGCGGAACTTCCACCGTCATCAACTGCCTGTATCTAGGTATGATACTAAGTATCAGCAGGACTGCCAAGAAGAAAGAACAGACACAAAATGAGGCAAATATCTCGCTAAAAGTGACTGCATAAAAAAATAGTATCATAAATAAGGTAAAAAATGTCTTTAAATGGATTTTTTTGCTTACCTTTGCGTTAGATTTGTTTACTACAAGATTAGAAACAAGAATGGACATGAATAACGAACTAAGAATTATTATAAGCGGAGGCGGCACGGGAGGCCACATTTTCCCAGCCGTATCTATTGCAAATGCCATCAAGGCTAAGCGTCCCGACGCCAAGATATTGTTTGTTGGCGCACTCGGCAGAATGGAGATGCAGCGTGTACCAGCAGCAGGCTACGAGATTAAAGGATTGCCTATCTGCGGTTTCGACAGAAAGCATCTACTCAAGAATATCGCTGTACTCTTTAAAATCTGGAAGAGCCAGCACATGGCCAAGAGCATCATCAAAAACTTCAAGCCTATGGCTGCGGTTGGCGTAGGTGGATATGCCAGCGGTCCTACACTCAATGTTTGTGCAAGCAAAGGCATACCATGCCTCATCCAAGAGCAAAACTCTTATGCAGGTGTCACTAACAAACTTTTGGCAAAGAAAGCAGACAAGATATGCGTAGCATACGAAGGAATGGAGCGTTTCTTCCCTGGCGATAAAATCATCATAACAGGCAACCCTGTTCGCCAAAACGTATTGGAGACATCCATCACCAAGGAAGAGGCTCGCAAACAATTTGGTCTCGACCCAGACAAGAAGACCATCCTCTTAGTAGGTGGCAGTCTCGGAGCAAAAACCATTAACGAAAGCATCCTGCAGCATCTTGACACGGTAGAGGGATGCGGTGTACAATTCATCTGGCAGACAGGCAAGTACTACAACGCAGCCATCATGAGCCAACTGAGGGGCAAAAATCTGCCTATGCTCAAGGTAACTGACTTCATCAGCGACATGGGCGCTGCATACAAAGCAGCAGATTTGGTTATCAGCCGTGCTGGTGCCAGCAGCATCAGCGAATTCTGCCTCATCGGTAAACCCGTCATTCTCGTCCCTAGCCCTAATGTAGCAGAAGACCACCAGACAAAAAACGCTATGGCTCTTGTCAACAAGGACGCAGCTATCTATGTAAAGGATGCCGAAGCTCCAGACATACTGCTCAAAAAGGCTATAGATACAGTAAAAAACGAAGCTAAACTCGATACGCTTTGTGAAAACATCAAAAAGCTTGGACTAAAAAACTCTGCCGATGTCATCGCAGACGAAGTGATTAAACTTGCAATGAAACTGTAAGCAAGGGTGGAAAAGACAAAAACAAGCATAATTATAAAGTGACATAACAATGGAAATCGAAGATATAAAAGCAGTTTACTTTGTGGGAGCTGGCGGTATCGGCATGAGTGCCATCGCCAGATATTTTCTCAACAAGAAATTGGTGGTAGCAGGTTATGACAAAACTCCAACCAACTTGACTCACAACTTGGAAGATGAAGGCATGCTCATCCACTACGAGGAAGATATCAACCTAATACCCGAGGCTTGCAAGAACGCAATGTCTACATTAGTTATCTATACCCCAGCCATCCCTGCCGAACACAAAGAGTTGAGATACTTCCGCGAAAATGGATTTACCATCGAGAAGCGCGCACAAGTATTGGGAACACTAACCCGCACCCACAAAGGTCTATGCGTAGCTGGCACTCACGGTAAAACCACGACATCTACCATGTGTGCCCACATCATGCACCAGAGTCATGTAGACTGCAATGCTTTCCTCGGCGGCATCTCTAAGAACTATGGCACCAACTACATTCTCTCCGACAAGAGTGACTATGTAGTTATCGAAGCCGATGAATTTGACCGTAGTTTCCACTGGTTACGTCCCTGGATGAGTATCATCACCTCCACAGACCCTGACCATTTGGACATCTATGGTACCAAAGAGGCCTATATTGAAAGCTTCCGTCACTACACTGAATTGATTCAGCCTGGCGGTGCACTCATCATCCACAAAGACTTAGAAATGAAGCAGCATGTACAAGACGGTGTGAAGATATATGAGTACAGCCTCAATGAGGGCGATTTCCATGCCGAAAACATCAAGATAGAGAATGGCGAGATAACATTCGACTTCATCTCTCCTATCAAGAATGTGACAGGTATAGAACTAGGACAACCTGTTCCAATCAATATAGAGAATGGTGTGGCTGCCATGGCAATGGCACAGTTGAATGGTTGTACTGCCGATGAGTTGCGCTATGGAATGAAGACATACGGAGGAGTAGACCGCCGTTTCGACTTCAAAATCAAGAACGACAAACTCGTGTTTCTGTCCGACTATGCCCATCATCCTAAAGAAATCTATCAGAGTGTCAAGAGTATTAGGGAATTGTACAAGGACAGAAAGATAACAGCAATCTTCCAGCCACACCTCTACACTCGCACACGTGATTTCTATCAAGATTTCGCCAATAGTCTGAGTCTTCTCAATGAGGTTATCCTCTGCGACATATACCCAGCCCGTGAGCAACCTATCCCTGGTGTTACCTCACAATTGATTTACGACAATTTGAAGCCAGGCATGGAAAAGAGCCTTATACACAAGGAAGACGTACTCGACCTTGTTAAGAGCCGAGACTTCGATGTACTCATCGTACTGGGAGCTGGCGACTTGGATAGCTATGTGCCACAAATCACCAAACTTCTGAAAGAGAAATTGGTGTAAATCATCACAACTAGAACAAGAACAGAATGCACATCAACTGGAAGAAAACCACCATCATTATACTGGATTTAGTACTCGGTACATATCTCGTATTCGCTTTCACCAAGTTCAACAAACCTGCTGAAAACAATCAGTTGTGCACCAAAGTCAACATCAATATCCAAGACGAAATGACCAACGGTTTTCTGAATGCGAAGGAAATCAAGAAAAGACTGGAAGCCAAAAAGCTATACCCACTCGCTCAACCGCTGAAAGATGTCAACGGGCGAAAGATAGAGGAGGTGCTCAAGACCAGCCCTTTCGTCAAATCAGCCCAATGCCACAAGACCCAAAATGGGCTCGTAGACATATACTTGACCCAACGCATGCCTATCGTCAGGATAAAAAGCATCAACAACGAAGACTATTACGTGGACGACCATTATCAGATCATGCCTAACACCAACTACACGAGCGACATCATCATCGCCACAGGCAACATCAATAAATGGTTTGCACAAAAATACATTTCGCTACTGAGTAAGTCTCTGATGTCAAATCCGCTTTGGAGAAACCAGATAGAACAAATCAACGTTCTCGCCGACCGAAGCATAGAGCTAGTTCCACGAGTGGGCAACCACATTATATATATAGGTAGTCTCCCAGAGAGCAGCATCATCAGTAAAAGAGAAAAAGATATAGAAAACTTTATCAATAAGAAGATGGATCGACTGGAAAAGTTCTACAAGTACGGACTCTCGCAAGCAGGTTGGAACAAATACTCGTACATCAATATCGAGTTTGACAATCAAATCATTTGCACCAAGCATCACAACAGCTAATTTAGAAATAGAAACAAAACAGATAATACATAACGACTATGCCAAAGGAATTTATCGTAGCTATCGAGCTAGGCTCATCCAAGATGACCGGTATCGCTGGCCAGAAGAATCTGGACGGTAGTATTACCGTACTCGCTATCGTCGAGGAAGATTCATCTTCTTGCATCAGAAAAGGAGTGATATACAACATCGACAAGACAGGACTATGCCTCACCAATATCATCAAAAAACTTAAAAATATCCTCAAACAAGACATCACTCAAGTCTATGTAGGCGTGGGTGGTCGCTCTATACGCAGCATCAAGAATGTTATCGTAAAAGATTTTCCCGGAAACACCATTATCTCACAAGAAATGGTGAACGAGCTCATGGACATCAACCGCAACATGACATATCCTGACCAAGAAATTCTTGACGCTGCCACCCAAGAATACAAGATCGACAACCAATTCCAGATAGATCCTGTAGGTATACAATGCAACCATCTGGAGGGTATTTTCCAGAACATACTTTGGCGCAAGAACTTCTACAACAACATCAACACCTGTTTCGAAAATGCCAACATTCCAATCGCAGAAATGTATCTAGCCCCATTGGCAATGGCAGACAGCGTATTATCTGACTCAGAAAAAAGAGCAGGCTGTATGCTGGTAGACTTGGGAGCGGATACCACAACTGTATCTGTTTATTACAAGGGAATACTCAGGCATTTATCAGTTATTCCACTAGGTGGCAACAACATCACCAAGGACTTGACTTGCCTACAGATAGAAGAGGGAGACGCTGAAAAAATGAAATTGAAATATGCTAAAGCATACACAGACATCTCCAATGTAGACCCTACACTCAACTATTCTATCGACCAGGAGAGAATGGTGGAGAGCAAGAAGTTTATCGAGATTGTAGAGGCTCGTGTCGAGGAAATCGTAGAAAATGCCTGGTATCAAGTGCCAGTAGAATTCTCAGACAAACTCATGGGCGGAATTATCTTGACGGGAGGTGGTAGCAATATGCCGGAAATCGAAAAAGTGTTTAAGAACCACACTCACATCGACAAGGTGCGCATTGCCAGATTCATCACACAGACCGTCAACTCTAAGGACAACAAGATAACCGCTCACGACTGCACGATGAACACAGTGCTCGGCTTACTTGCCAAGGGCGACATGAACTGCGCAGGCAATGAGATTGGCAACGACCTCTTTGACTCCATAGAAGGAAAGAATCCTAGCAACGAAACACATAAAGCTGCTAGAAATCCAAATGAAACGGCAGGAACCGGTGTGGTACAGACCATAGCTGAAAAGACTAAAGCCGAGGAAGAAGCCCGTAAGAAGAAAGAGCAAGAAAAGGAAGAAGCAAGAATCGCGGCTGAGGAAGAAAAAGAAAGAATCAGAAGAGAGAGAAAGGAAAATAGTCTCGTGCATAAATTCGTGAGAGGCTTCAAGAAATTCGTAGAGAAAACCATCTCCGAGGAAGAATAAACCAGAGGTCTCCAATAAGACTTCTATATAATAAAATAAGGTAGAACAATATCATCAGATTATAACATTATGCTAGATAACGGAAATACTCCACATATCCTGGACTTTGGAGAACCAGAGAAAGAGAATAGCATCATCAAGGTTATTGGTGTAGGTGGCGGTGGCGGTAACGCTGTCAACCACATGTACCGAGAGGGCATACACGATGTAAGCTTCGTACTTTGCAATACCGACAACCAGGCACTCAATGATTCACCAGTCCCAGTACATCTCCAATTGGGTAAAGAAGGCCTAGGTGCTGGCAACAAGCCAGAAAAAGCACGCCAAGCTGCCGAAGAAACGCTCGACGATATTAAATACATGCTCAACGATGGCACCAAAATGGCTTTCATCACAGCAGGTATGGGCGGAGGTACAGGCACAGGTGCAGCACCTGTCATCGCAAGAGTAAGTAAGGAACTCGGTATCTTGACAGTAGGTATCGTCACTATTCCATTCAAATTTGAAGGTCCCAAGAAAATTGACCAAGCTCTAGATGGTGTCGAGGAGATGTCAAAGCATGTAGATGCCTTGTTGGTCATCAACAATGAGCGCCTTCGCCAAATTTATCCAGACCTCGCAGTACTCGATGCCTTCGGAAAAGCAGACGACACTCTCAGCATCGCAGCCAAGAGCATCGCAGAAATCATCACCGTACATGGACTTATCAACCTAGACTTCAACGACGTAAAAACCGTACTGAAGGATGGAGGTGTTGCTATCATGAGTACAGGCTACGGAGAAGGAGAAGGACGTGTAAAGAAAGCCATAGATGATGCTCTAAACTCACCACTGCTCAATGACAATGATGTATTTAATTCCAAGAAGATTCTGCTCAGCATTGCATTCGCAAGCGAGAAGAAGGATAATCCAGGTCTCACCATGGACGAGATGAATGATGTCAACGATTTTATGGAGAAGTTTGGAGATGACTTTGAGTTGAAATGGGGTCTCGCCATAGATCCCGAGCTAGGAGCAAGAGTCAAGGTTACAGTACTTGCCACCGGCTTTGGACTCAAAGACGTTGAAGGAATGAATCGTCATCTTAAAAAGCATACAGAGGAAGAAGCCATAAAAATTGCAATGGAGGAAGAGGCAAGAGCTGAGAAGCAGAGCCGAAGAGAGCAATACTATGGTAGCGACGGAAACGCCACTCAATACAAACGCCATCCACATATCTTCTTGTTCCGCCCAGAAGACCTCGACAACGAGGATGTTATCTTACAAGTAGAAAATACTCCTACTTTCAAACGCACTCGTCAAACCTTAGAAGACATACGCAACTTAGCATCGGGCAACAACGATTCTGACGATTCAAAGGGAAAAGATGACACCAACACTATACCAGGTGTCATCAGTTTCGCCTAGTCGAACAGTTCCTTGAGAATAGAATAACTTTTCAACTCTGGGAAATTAGGCAAATGAATCTTATAATACTCCAATATCACCTCTATACACTTGTTTCGTTCTTGTCGAGACATTGTATAGAGGTGCATTGTTTCATAACCTAGACGCAGGAAACCAACCAGTTTCATAGAATCTACCCTACTGAGAAAACGGCGATGATTAGGCACATAAGGCACAAAACGCCCATCCACCAAATCAAAGTAATCCCCGTCCTTTCCGCTTTCCAAATTTGGCATAAAGCCAAGAAAGTAAGTCAAACGAATCAGAAATACAATATGAAAATTGAAATAAGCCGCCTTCGCCTGATCAAGCCACATAACACTTTCCTGCAAGAAGGTATAAAGAGAAGTATCATGTTGCTCGTTCTTGGTAGCATACACCAACAACTCAGACAAAAACATGGAAATAGCCAATTTATAAGGAGAAAAAGGCAAATCTTGAAAAGGCATGTCTATGGTTACTTCCTTAAGTTTTTGCAGATTGGCGTTAGGACGATAGTCGAATTCCAAGTCGAGCAACATAAAAGGCTGAAAATGCTGACGACGTATCTTAGCCTTGGAAGACCTGGGTATACGCACGATAAAAGACAAACGTCCCAACTTCTCGGTAAAGAAATCCACGATAAGTTGAGAATCACTATACTTAACGGTTTGTAGCACTATCGCTTTCGTTTTTACTTCCATTTCCCCATTATTCATTAAAAAACATGGCAAAAATACAAAAAAATACGCATTTAGAGAAAATTTTCCACGAAAAATTTGCGAGAATGAAATAAAAGTAGTAACTTTGCACCCGCAAAACAACAATGGTCCCTTCGTCTATCGGTTAGGACGAGAGATTTTCATTCTCTAAAGAGCAGT
>CAVDKC010000017.1:0-32018 GCA_963609615.1 Oribacterium sp. | reverse complement strand
TAACACTACAGATTCTGGTCCTGTCATTCCTGGTTCGAATCCGGGTATCCCAACTGCCAATAGGGCATCTTTCAGTAATGAGAGATGCTTTTTTGGTATCTGTGTTTTTCTCTAGCCAAAAGCTTTCTCTCCTGCCAAAAGCTTTCTTATGGCAAAACGTAAGTGGAGGATGCTGGGGGGCAAAACAGAAATCCCCTACAATACTCTCTCTTTCGACGAGTATTGTAGGGGGATTGTCGGTTAGATATACTTACTCTTATTTGTTCTCGGCATCGATGGCCTTGATTTTCTGCTTGACGAGCTCTAGGTCGCTCTTTAGTTTATCCACTTTGCGGTTCATCTCTTCTAGCAGACTGCTGCCTTTCTTGCTGGCAGCATTGAGGAAACCGAGATTGTTCTCGTAGGTGGTGATTTCTGAGCGTAACTGGTCGTAGCGTCGCAAGAGCTTGTTGCGCTCGTTGTCTAGTACGCTTGTTCCCTCTTTGGCTGCGTTCTTGAGGTTGTTCTTGAAGTTGTCCAAGTGGCGTTTGGCGTTGCTGATGTGCAAGTTGTTGTATGCCTTGTTGAGTACCTCGTGGTATTCTTCGTACAGCTTGTCTTTCTCCTTGTAAGGCACATGGCCGATGGCGTTGTATTTGGCAGACAACTCTTGTACCTTCTTCTGCAGGTCATCGCCTGTGTCCTCAAGGAGGGCTTTCAGTTCGGCGATAATCTCGCGCTTTTTCTCAAGGTTGGCATGTTCTTCGTTTCGGGTGCCTGCGTTCTGCTTGTTGCGGGCCTCGAAGAATTGATTGCATGCATCCAGGAATTCTTTCCAGAGAGTATCGCTCTGTTTGCGAGGTACCATGCCTACTTTCTTCCATTCTTTTTGCAGGGAGATGAGTCGGTCGCCAGTCTTCTTCCAGTCGGTGCTGGTGGCGAGGCTCTTTGCTTGAGCCACGAGTTTCTGCTTCTTCTCTATATTGATGGCATATTGCTCTTTCAGTGCAGAGAAGAATGCGGCTTTCTTGTTGAAGAATTCATCGTTGGCAAGGCGGAAACGTTCGAATATCTTGACGTTCATCTTCTGTGGGGCGAAGCCTATCTGCTTCCATTCTCCCTGCAGGTCGATGATGGTCTTGCTGGCTTTCTCCCAGTCGGCGGCAGTCTTGCGCTCCTCTTGGTTGATAGTCTCCACTTGTTCGCAGAGGGCTGTCTTCTTGGCGAGGTTCTCCTCCTCCTTGGCACGTATATCCTCGAAATGCTGTTGGTGCTTCTTGTTGATGACGGTACTTGCTGCCTTGAAACGAGTCCATATTTCTTCTCTGAGTTCCTTGGCTACAGGGCCTATCTCGCGATATTGCTGGTGCAGGTCTTGGAGTTGGTGGAAGGCGGAGATAACGTCCTCTTCCTCTGCCAGTCCCTCTGCTATCTTGCAGAGCTTGGTCTTGGCTTCCAAGTTCTTCTTGAAGTCGTATTCACGGGCTTCGATGTTGAGTTTCAGTAGGTCGTAGTACTGCTCCACATAGAGTTGGTAGTTTTTCCAGAGCTCAGTAGCCTTGTCGGCTGGTACGAGCTTGATGTCCTTCCATTCCTGCTGGAGAGCCTTGAAATCCTGGTACGACTTGTTGGCTTCTTCTGGCGAGGTAGTCATAGCCTTGATCTTCTCGATAATCTCAAGCTTCTTCGCTAGGTTAACCTGCTTTTCCTCTTCTTGTGCAAGGAATATCTTGGCTCTTTTCTCCTTGATGACTTGCATTTCGGTTTTGAATGCCTCCTCTGTGTCATCTGGTAGGAGAATATATTTCTCCGGGTCGCCTCCTGCTGCGAGATACTCCTTCATCTGGGCATCCCTCTCTGCCAGGTGCAACTTATAGAAAGTTGTCTTCAGGTGGTCGATTTCCTCTTTGTCGAGGTGGTCGCCTCCACGAGCGATTTCCTTTACTCTTTCGAGCACTTCCTGCTTGGTGGCATAAGCCTTCTTGGCAGGTTCTTCCATGGTGCTCTGCTGCAACAGAGCGGTTTCTTGAGAGTCCATCATGTCACTTTGTTTAGTTTATGATTCGAGTTGCTTTGGCTATTGGCGATGGCTTCTTTTTTGGGGGCTAGCTCCAGTAGTTTGATGACCATGCCTTACAGCCCAATAAAATATTATTAATTAATGAGTTGCAAACTTAATCAAAAAAAACGAATATCCGTCAGAATATTCGTTTTTTTTAACTTTTTATTTCGATATGTTGCCTCTAAAGCCGTTCTTGGTAGGCTATAAGAGGCGTTTATACCTCAAGAACCCCCAGGATAGTATAGACACAACGATAGAGATGATGATGGCAAAGGCGAAGCCGTACGGGCTGTTCTCCATGCCGTTGAGCAGGTTCATGCCAAACATGGAGGAGATGAGCGTAGGCAACATCATGACGATACTGATACTGGTCAAGGTACGCATCGTGGTGTTCATGTTGTTGTTGATGATGCTCGAATAGGTGTCCATCGTCGATTCCAGGATGTCGGAGTAGATACTCGTTGTTTCCCTGGCCTGTGTCATCTCGATGTTGACATCTTCGATAAGGTCGGCGTCAAGCTCGTCTACCTGGAGTTTAAACTTCAGTTTAGATAGCAGGTTCTCGTTGCCTCGGATGGAGGTGATGAAGTAGGTGAGCGAGTCTTGCAGACGGCTCAGGCCTATCAGGCTCTCGTTGTTTACGCCGTGGTCCAGATTGCGCTTTGCTTTTTCTATGAGTGAGTTGATCTGCTTCAGACGCTTCAGGTACCACACTGCCGAGGAGAGGAAGAGACGGAATATCATGTCTACATAATCCGTAAATCCTTCGCTGCGCTTCTGCTGGTAGCTTACGAAGTCTATCATCATATTGGTCTCGTAGTAGCATACGGTGATAGTGACATCTCTCTTGTGGATGATGCCCAACGGCACGGTGGTGTAGGGTGTGCGGCTTCTTATTTCCTTGACGTAGGGAATACGGAGGATGATGAGCATCCAGCCGTCATCGTATTCGTAGCGGGCACGCTCGTCGGTATCACTGATGTCCGAGAGAAAGTAATCTGGTATTTTGAATTCTTCTTCCAGCAAGCGCTGGTCTTCGTCTGTTGGACAAGTTACTTGTATCCAACAATTTGGCTGCCACTCGTTGAGCACAGTCAGATTCTTGTCTATATTCCAATAAGTCTTCATTGTTTGCTAATCTCCACTCATAAAAGTTTGGGGTGTGGAGATGAGCACTAGGTATAGACTCTCCATTTCTCGAGGTCTTGGGTGCTGCCGAATCTCCACGCCTTACAATTCATTATTGTTCTCCGCGTGATAATCGTCCATTTCGGTTAATTTTTAATTTAACTTATGCAAGAGTGCCTTTTGATGGCAATGGCGTAATGCCTTCCCGTCGTGGCTACACTTTTTGCAAATTCGTCTGCAAAGGTAACGAAATAAATTGAAACGAGGCACAAAAAAGCCGAGAAATTTCTTCCTCGGCTTCCTTTTTTAGCATTTTTGTAATATTCTCAGTATATCCTAAACTGCTCACTTCGGGCTTCCTGCTTATTTGGCTGGAATCTCGGCGAGCAACTGCTTCATGAGGTTCCAGAAAGGAGCTACGCAACTAATCTGGCAACGCTCATTCGCTGTGTGCGGACTTAAGAGGGTAGGACCGAATGATACTACGTCAAGGTTAGGGTATTTGCTCAAGATGATAGAGCACTCCAAGCCTGCGTGTACTGCCTGCACCTTGCCGTCTACGCCGTTCTGCTCCTTGTAAATCTTGATAACGTGCTCCAGAATATCGCTTTTAGGGTTAGGATTCCAACCGCCATATTCACCGCTGCGCTCTACCTTCATGCCAGCCATAGAGAATGTGCTCTCCAGCATAGTGGCGATGTAGTCCTTGTAAGAGTCGCTGCTGGAACGGGCCAAGATCTTGATGGCTGCCTTGCCGCCGCCTATCTCAATGATGGCGAGGTTGGATGAGGTCTCCACGATGCCAGGCATGGATGGAGCCATGCGCAGCACTCCGTCGTGACAAGCGTAGATGGCGTCTATGAGATTGTCCTGGATTGCCTGTGGCACAAGAGTCTCAGGAGCCTCTACCTTCTCTGCGAAGAACTCGATGTTGTCTAAGTTCTCGATACCGTCGAAGTCTTCCTTTAACTGTTCTTTCCAGTCTGTTATCCAGTCAGATAGGTCTTCCTCGGATGCTGGGTCGATGGTGATGACTACTTCTGCCTGGAAAGGTATGGCGTTACGCATGTTGCCGCCCTTCCAAGAAACGAGTCTTGCTCCTAGATCAGAGATAGCCTCTCTGACGAAGCGAACCATGCACTTGTTGGCATTGGCTCTGCCTTCGTTGATTTCGATGCCTGAGTGACCACCTTTCAGTCCCTTGAGGGTAATCTTGTATGCAGGGTCGCTGACATATGCTACAGCCTCCTTGTAATCGAGGGTGGCGGTGATGTCAACGCCGCCAGCGCTACCGATAACAAACTCACCCCATACTTCTGTGTCTAGGTTCAGGAGGATGTCACCATGCAATTCGCCGGCAGGAAGTTCGTTGGCACCATACATGCCGGTTTCCTCATCACGGGTGATAAGACCCTCGATAGGACCATGCTGCAAGGTGTTGTCTTCCATTACGGCCATGATGGTGGCTACGCCCAGTCCGTCATCGCTGCCGAGAGTAGTATGGTTGGCACGAACCCAGTCGCCATCGATGATGGTCTCAATAGGGTCGGTCTCGAAGTTGTGCTTGCTCTCTGGCGACTTCTGAGGTACCATATCCATGTGTGCCTGCATGATAACGCCCTTGCGGTTTTCCATGCCAGGAGTAGCAGGCTTGCGCATTACGATGTTGCCTGCAGGGTCTTGGAAAGCCTCTACACCTACTTCCTTGGCCCACTGGAGCAAGAAAGCTTGAATTTTCTCTAAATGTCCTGATGGACGTGGTACTTGTGTCAACTTGTCGAAGTTGCGCCAGATTTCTACTGGCTTTAGATTCTTGATTTCAGCCATGATATTTAATTTTTAATGTTGAACGTTGAACGTTGAATGTTGAACGTTGAACGTTGAATGTTGAATGTTGAACGTTGAATTTTAATGTTAAAAGTTAAAAGTTTAATGTTTAAAGTTAAAAGTCGTTTTCCTCTTCGTAAACTCTAAGGCAATCCATCCGTAGATGCCCAAGAGGATGACGAGCAGAGTCTGCACGGAGTGTACTATGAGTACGAAATACAGAGCATCGTTGGCCTGTATGCCGTAGAGGATAAGCATCGTCTTCACGGCGAAGTGCCAGGGCCCCGCTCCGTTGGGGGTAGGCACGATGACGGCGATACTACCCATGATGAAGGTTACCAGTCCGCACATCAAGCTAAGATGGGAGGTTGTCTCGAAGCATTGGAAGGTGAGGTAGTAATGCAGGAAGTAACTCAGCCAAATGCCTATTGTAAAGGCGATGAAGAGAGGAACGTTCCTGACGCTTCTCAGAGAGATGATACCCTGCCAGATGCCGCCAAACGTAGCTTTCACCTTGTTATATATAGAAAGCTTGCGAAGTAGAACGTGCAATAGTATCAGGATGGCTATGGCGCAGATGGCAGTGACGAGATAACCTGTAGTGGTGAATTGGCCGAGGATATGGTCCATGCTGGTGCCTGTGGTGCGGAAGAATTTCAGGAAGACAGGTATCTGCATCAGAAAGACCATGCACGAGATGATGAGTACCAGTAGCGAGTCGATGGCTCGCTCGGTAACCACGGTGCCCAGAGACTTGGGGAAAGAGATGTTGTCCCACCTCTTCAGTATACCGCATCTCGTAAACTCTCCTATGCGTGGCACCAACAGGCTCATGGCGTAAGAGAGGAATATAGAGTAGACGCTTGTGCCTGTGCGGGGCATCTCGTCGAGCGGTTCAAGCGTTTGTTTCCATCTCCATCCCCTGAATACCTGTGCCAGAATGCCAAAAGGGAAAGACAGCAGCATCCAGGTCCAGCTCATCTTGTGGAGCAAAACATCTTCCACCAGTTTGAAGTTGAATCCACGATACATCCAATAGAGGATGGCACCGCCCAAGAGAAGCGATAGTGCCACCTTTAATATATTGTTTGCTATCTTTTTTGTTTCCATATTAACTGCAAAGATAATACTTTATTTGGTAACGTGTAGCGAAAAGCCTATAAATTTAGCATAAATAAACGCTTTTATTGCGTTTCCTCTTCTCTTTTTCCTCTAAAAGATGCAAAAAAACGATTTCTAGGTATGGTTTCTCGAAAAATAATCGTATATTTGCAAAATATAAAAACAGATTAAACGATATGAAAGCTGTAAAGCCTAAGAAAAATCTTGGTCAGCACTTCTTGACTGACCTCAACATAGCCAAGCGCATCGCCGACACGGTGGATGCTTGTCCTGATATTCCCGTTCTCGAAATAGGACCAGGCATGGGCGTACTTACTCAGTATCTTGTGGAAAAGCCCCGCCCGGTGAAGGCGGTGGAGATAGATTCCGAGTCGGTGACTTATCTGCATGAGAATTTTCCGAAGTTAAAGGACAATATCATTGGTGACGACTTCCTCAAGATGGATCTCTATCAGATATTCGATGGAAAGCAGTTTGTCTTGACAGGCAACTATCCTTACGACATCTCTTCGCAAATCTTCTTCAAGATGCTCGATTACAAGGAACTGGTACCCTGCTGTACGGGTATGATACAACGGGAGGTGGCACTGCGTATCGCTTCCGAACCAGGCAACAAGGCGTATGGTATCCTCAGCGTGCTCATCCAGGCATGGTATGATGTGGAATATCTCTTCACAGTAGACGAGGACGTGTTCAATCCACCGCCAAAGGTAAAGAGTGCCGTCATTCGAATGACTCGCAACCAGGTGACAGACCTCGGTTGCGATGAAAAACTGTTTAAACGTCTTGTGAAGACCGTGTTCAATCAGCGCAGAAAAATGCTCCGGGTGAGTTTGAAGCAGATGTTTGCCGGTGTAAAGCCACGTGAGGATTTTTATCTTGCAGACGTGATGACCAAACGGCCAGAGCAGCTCTCAATCCAGCAGTTCGTCGACTTGACCAACTATGTGGAGGAGGAACTGAGCAGGCTGGAGATTGTAAAGAATTAGAAATCAAATAAAAAAATAAAAAGATTATGATAGACGTAAAAGAAACTTTGAGCGCAGCAGGTGAGCGCATGGAGATGGCAGCAATGTATCTCGCAGAAGAACTCTCACATGTTCGTGCAGGTAGAGCCAATGTAGCCATCCTGGATGGTGTACGAGTAAATAGCTATGGCAGTATGGTGCCATTGAACCAGGTAGCTACTGTTACTACGCCAGATGCACGCACCATTGCTATCCGTCCTTGGGACAAGAAGGCTATCAAGGACATCGAGAAAGCTATCATGGATAGCGGCGTAGGTATTACCCCTGAAAACAATGGTGAGATAGTGCGACTCGGTATTCCTCAGCCTACAGGCGAGCGCCGTAAGGAACTCGTAAAGCAGTGCAACAAGATAGCAGAGAAGGCAAAAATCGAGGTGCGCAACGTGCGACAGGAGATTAAGGATAAGCTGAAGAAAGCTATCAAGGATGGTCTTTCTGAGGATTTGGAGAAAGATGCTGAGAACGACCTTCAGAAACTCCATGACAAGTATATCAAGCAGCTGGAAAGCTTGATGGCTGACAAGGAGAAAGAAATCATGACCGTCTAGTCTTTATATATAAATAGGTATACCTAGATTATTATATATAATGAGAGGACTCGTAGTCAAAAATACAGGCAGCTGGTACACCGTCAAGACTGACGATGGCCAGCTGATTGAAAGTAAAATCAAGGGTAATTTTCGATTGAAAGGCATCCGCAGTACCAATCCTGTGGCGGTGGGCGACTATGTGCAGTTGATAACCAATCAGGAAGGCACGGCTTTTATCTCTTCCATCGAAGATCGTCATAACTATATTATCCGCAAATCGCCTAATCTGAGCAAGCAGAGCCATATCTTGGCAGCTAACGTAGACCAAGCCCTGCTTGTGGTGACCGTGAATTATCCTCAGACTTCCACCACTTTTATCGACCGGTTTCTGGCTGGTGCCGAGGCTTATCGGGTGCCAGTCATCATCGTGTTCAACAAGAAGGATCTTTTCTCCGAAGAAGAACTGCATTATGAGAGAATGATGCGCACGCTCTATGAGACTGTCGGCTATCAGTGTGTGGAGATCTCGGCGGCTACCGGTGAGGGCGTGGACGAGCTGCATGCTCTCATTAAGGACAAGAAGTCCTTGCTCAGTGGCAACAGTGGAGTGGGTAAGTCTACGCTCATCAACCAGTTGATTCCCGATGCCGACCTGCGTACCGCAGAAATCAGTGATGCGCATAACAGTGGGATGCATACCACCACTTTCAGTGAGATGATAGACCTTCCCGACGGAGGCTATCTCATCGATACACCAGGTATCAAGGGCTTTGGTACATTTGACATAGAGAAGGAGGAACTTACCAGCTATTTCAAGGAGATATTCAAATTCTCCCAAGACTGTAAGTTCTCAGACTGTACCCACACACACGAACCGGGGTGTGCCGTCATCAAGGCGGTGGAAGACCATTACATTGCAGCCAGTCGCTACCAGAGCTATCTCTCCATGTTGGAAGATAAGGACGAAAATAAGTACCGAGAGGCGTTTTGATGGGAATGAAGAATTTAATTGCATATTCATGAAAGAACAGAAGGACATTAAGCAACGCATAGAGGAAGGAGAGTTTTCACAAAGTGCCGAGATTAGCACCAGTTATCTTGATGACGACATCTTGATTATTGATAATATCAAGGTGTTGCAGCATCCCGACCCTGTGCGATTGCAGATGAACATGATAGCATCTTGTCTGCAAGGCAGTCTGAAGGCAGAACTCAATGGCAAGAATATTGAGGTGGAGCAAGGCGATATTTTTATTTCGCCACCTAACAGTACCCTCAACTTCATAGAAGCATCAGAAGATTTCGCATGTACGGCGATGTGTGTAAGTAATCATGGGATGCTCAATATCCTTCGTTCTCATATATCGGTTTGGAACCGGGCCATGTATGTGAGCAAGGTGGCGGTATTGAAGATGAATGAAACCGACACTATGTTTTACCAGAAGTTTACCGATTTGGTGCGCCTTTGCCTTGACCCTCGTTTCTGCGAGCGTAGCTCATGGCAACCTTATCGCCGGGAAATAGTGGAGACGCTCTTGAAGAGTGCCCTTCTGGCTGTGAGCAACCTGCTCTTGGAAGGGATGCCGCAAGAAGCTGCCTCTTCGAGCAGCAATGATCTTTTCGACCGTTTTCTCGATCTCCTCCAACAAGCGGATATCAAACATCAGCCTGTGGAATACTTTGCTCAGCAACTTTGTATCACGCCCAAGTATCTTTCCATTGTCTGCAAACGGCATTCTGGCAAGACTGCCATCGACTGGATAACGGAGTATACGCTCAGCGACATCACCTATTATCTTCGCTCCACTACTAAATCTATTAAGGAAATATCTGGCATTCTCGGCTTTTCTAACACTTCGTTCTTTGGAAAGTACGTGAGGGAACATCTTCACATGTCGCCGTTGAAGTACCGGGAAAGTTTGCGAAAATAAAATGCTTTTCGTTGTGCGTAGGCATCGCACTGTATGAATCAAAGAAAACAATAAAGGCTGCTCCTGTGAAAGGAAGCAGCCTTTTGCTTTATTGTTGGTATTTACTTGATTTCCACTTCGTGCAGATCTACAAATTCACCATTCTTCTTCTTGCGCTCCACGAGCATGTGGAGGAGTTTGCGCTTGCGGTCGTCTGCCACAAAACGGCGGAAGAATACGTTGGGGATTGCTACACCTAGTGCTATGCAGAGGATGGCAAGCGATGCCTTGATGGTGTTGTTCATACCTACTGTTACCTCGCCTACCACACCGTGCATGTCGATGAATGCGAAGAGAGCTCGATACATCAATACTCCTGGAACCATCGGGATGACACTAGGAATGGTGATGCACTGATGGGGGGTGTGAAACCAGTGGCGTGCCTTGATGACGATGATACTGATGAGTGCAGAACCAGCCAACGAACCTATGCTCAATCCCATGTCCAAGCCTATGTTGCCGTTGCTAGGACCTAGGTTGACGAAATTGCGGAAGCAAACTGCGATGATGCCGCCCACGGCCACTACTGGCAATAATCTTCTAGGAATGCTGAATATGGTAGAGAATCCCATCGCTGAAATCGCTGCTGCCGTAGCAAACTCCCAGTATGAGTGGTGAGGAGTCATGGATAAGTCCTTGACGAAGTTGTCGATGTGGCATATCTGGATGGCGAATGCGATACCAAAAGCCATAGCGATAATCATCAGCAGGGTGTTGATTGCCCTTACCAAACCGACTTCGATGTATCCGTCGAGCATGTCGCTCACAAAGTTAATCAGGGGTACTCCCGGTACAATGAATAGGGCGCATGCCATCAGTGGGTGCCAAGGGGTGTCGGAATGCATGAATGCTGGCAACGCACTGGCTATCGCGGGGGCGAGCGAAAGGAAAGAGGTAAGCCAGGCAAGCAGGGTGGCTACAAAAGCCGAGATTCCGATGGCTACATAGTTGTTGCATCCTCTGGTAGGTAAGTACATGCGAAGGCGGAATCCCAGGATGGCTGCCAGCGAACAGAAGAAGAATGCTGGCCAGTCGCAACCAAACTGGATGCAGAATCCGCCACAGGCGAATCCGCCTCCGATGGCTACCTGCCAGGGGGTAAAACTGCGAGGGGTCGCCTTGATGTCGTTGAGTGCTTTCTCATATTGGTCGAGCGAATAGTCTTCCTTGATGGCGAGCCATGACAACTTACTGATGAGAGAGATGGATGTAAGGTTGATACCATGTTTCTCACAACGCTGGAATTTGGTGAAGGAGTGCTCCTCGTCGCTATAGTTCACCATTAGTACGTTCCAGTTGATATAGAGATGTATGTATCGCTCGTCAAGTCCGAGGAAGGCTGCCGTACGCTTCATGGTGCGCATGATGCGGGAAGTATCGGCGGCACTCTCCACAAGAATCTTTCCTGTGCGGAGCAATAGGTCTAGCTTCCTCCGCAATTCAGACTCTGTGATTTCCTTGCAGTTACAAGTATTCTTTTCATTTCCGCACTTGCAAGTTTCTTTTTCGTTGTTGGCTAATATAGCCCCTAATTCATTCTCTTTTTCCATGTATATTTGTTAGTTCTTTATGTTTTTGTACAGTAATCTCCTTTTATCCAAAGACGAAAATGATAATCTGTATCGTCACGATGCGCAGGAACATAGCGAATGGATATACATTGGCATATCCTATGCTAGGAGCGTCTGTGCTGGTCTGTTCTCGTATATAGGCAAGGGCGGAAGGATTGGTATTGGCACCTGCCAAAACGCCGAGCAACGTGAAGTAATTGATATGGAAGAGGTATCTGCCGATGATACCGCCTAAGAGGATAGGTATCATGGTGATGGCAATGCCGTAGAGTATCCATATCATGCCACTTTCTGAGGCTACGGTTTGGATGAATTGTTCGCCAGTGCCTAGTCCTACACATGCCAGAAAGATGCAGATGCCTATTTCGCGTAACATCAGGTTGGCTGAGATGGTATTGTAAGTGACGAGGTTGTACTTTGGCCCGAAATAGCCGATGAGGATGGCGATGATGAGCGGACCACCAGTCAGTCCGAGGCGCAAGTTCTCGTCGATGCCTGGAATGAAGAATGGTACGTTTGCCAAGATACACCCCAACACGATACCCAGGAAGATAGGAATCAGGTTAGGATAGTTGAGTCGCTTCATTTGGTTACCCAATATCTTTTCTGTATGACTGATGGCAAGCTCGGTTCCCACCACCGTAACACGGTCGCCCAACTGGAGTTTTAGGTTGGGGGTGGCAATGAGGTCTACGCCTGCACGGTTTATGCGTGTTATGTTGGTGCCAAGGTTGGAGCGAATCTGCATCTGCGAGATGGTCTTGCCATTGATTCCTGGCTTGGTGACCAGGATGCGTCGGGTGATGAGTTCATTTCCGAAATCTTCCCAAGCCATATCTACCTTTTCGCCTAGTAGGGCGATGATAGGCTCCTGTACGGTAGGGTGAGCCACCACGTATACGATATCGCCTTCATTCAATATAGTCTGTCCGTTCACCATCTCCTTGTTACTGCCGCCGTTGGCACGGTGAATCTGCGAAATCATGAAGTCACGTTTCAGGATGGAGCGTATCTCTTTTACCTTGTCGCCGAATACCATCTTGTTGGTAATCTTCACAGAGAAAGTATTGAGGGTCATAGCCTCCAGGTGGCCGAATCCGCGTTTAGCCTGAGCTTCCTCCTGGCTCTTGTCTATGCGGAGGGCAAAGCGGAGGATGATAAAGGATAGGATAACGCCGAGTACACCCATCGGATAAGCGATGGCATAGCCTGCGGCGATGCTTGGAGCATCGATGTGGCGCAGGTCGCTGAATGCTTGTTGGGCAGCACCGAGACCGGGGGTGTTGGTCACGGCTCCTGAGAGGATGCCTGCCATAGAGGTGATGGATGTATTGGATATGGAATAGATTCCGAGGGTCGTGATGATGCTGAGTGCTATCACAATCATGCTGAGCAGGTTGAGGCTTTTTCCACCGTTTTTGAAGGAGGAAAAGAAACTCGGACCTACCTCTAGGCCGATGGAGTAAACGAAGAGTATCAAGCCAAACTCCTTCAGGAAGTGGAGTAGGTGCTCGTCGAGATTGATGGAAAAATGTCCAAAGATGAGACCGATGAAGAGAATCCACGCCAGTCCCAGTGAAACACCTTTCACTTTGATTTTGCCCAAACTCAAACCGAGTGTGATGACCAAAGCGAGTATCATCACAGAATGGGCTACACCGCCTCCCCAAAGGTCAGGGAAGCCGTAAAACAGGTTTTTAATAATGTTCATAACTACTAGTAATTGAAATTTCGCATGCAAAGGTAGTAACTTTTTCCCGATTACGAAGGGAGTCTCATGCTTTTTTTGTACTTTTGCACCCAATAATTGATATATAATAATTAATAGGTACAGGAGAACATCCAAAATGGAGAATATTAGAAATAAAAGAATAGCTGTGCTGCTTTCGGGGGGCGTGGATAGTTCGGTAGTGGTTTGGGAGTTAGCCCAACTTGGCTTGCATCCAGACTGTTTCTACATCAAGATAGGTCCAGAGGAAAAGGAGGAATGGGACTGTTCTTCAGAGGAAGACCTGGAGATGGCTACTGCTGTGGCCCGTAGGTATGGTTGTAAGTTAGAGGTGGTAGACTGTCATCAGGAATATTGGAGCGAGGTAACTCGCTATACGATGGACAAGGTGAAGGCTGGTTACACCCCAAATCCTGATGTGATGTGCAATAGACTCATCAAATTTGGTGCCTTCAATCAAAAGATGGGACATCATTACGACCTCATTGCTACGGGGCATTATGCCCAAACTGAGACGGATGAGAATGGCGACAAGTGGCTTGTTACCAGTCCTGATCCTGTGAAAGACCAAACCGACTTCTTGGCACAGATAGAGAGTTGGCAGCTCAAAAAAGCGATATTCCCTATCGGGCACCATGTCAAGAATGAGGTGCGCGAGATAGCGGAGAAGGCACATCTCGTTAATGCCAAACGCAAGGATAGTCAGGGGATTTGCTTCCTTGGACAAATCAACTATAATGACTATATTCGTCGCTATTTGGGTGAGAATCCTGGTGATGTTATTGAGATGGAGACTGGTAAGAAAATAGGCGAGCACAAAGGATTGTGGTTTCATACCATCGGTCAGCGCAAGGGATTGGGCTTCGGTGGTGGTCCTTGGTTTGTCATCAAGAAGGACGTAGGAAACAACGTTCTCTATGTGAGCCATGGCTATGACCCTCAGACTGCCTACAGGAAGGATTTTGCTTTGCACGACTTCCATTTTCTTACAAAGGAAGTACCTATGCAGAAGGTAACTTTCAAGATACGTCATACTCCAGAGTATCATCCAGCCACCATCGAAAGACAGGAGGATGGTAGATGGATAATACATTCTGAAGAGGCTATCCATGGTGTGGCACCAGGACAGTTCTGTGTAGTATACGATGAGAATCATCATCGCTGCTATGGATCGGGCGAGATTACTGTGTGACAAGATGCCCCTCTGGGTAACAGTCTCTTTATGCGGTATTTATTTTAACGACTGTAGTCTACGCTTGGCCTCAGGATAATCTGGATAGAGGGTGAGTGCCTTCTTGTAATTCATGATGGCAGCATCTTTCATGTTCTCTTTCTCGCACTCCTTGCCGAGAAGGACGTATTCTGTGGCTAGGCGTTTGAGGAATTTCTGTTGTTTCTTTTGTGCTTCCTTGTTCTTTCGGATAGTCTCGCGTAGTTGTTCATTTTCTGCTTTCAATTCGTTTACTCGATTGAGCTTTTTGCGGATGAAACGTTTGACGAGCGGTTGTTCTATATCATATCGGCTGTGGATGGCGAGGAAGAAGTTATCGAGTGCTTCTTGCATGTCGCCTCGGTCGAAGGCTTTTGAGGCAGCGTGGTACTGCTGGTCGGCCTTACTTTGTGTCAGGGCAGTATTGATGGTGTTTTGGTCGTTGTATTGTCTGGCAAACTGCTTGACTTCGTTTCTTACGAATATCTCGTTTTGGCGGATAGGCTCTTGTAGACTTATGCCTTCCAGACTAGTGCATCTAGAGAGGGCTACGTAGGTTTGGCCACCTGCAAATACACCACCAGTGAAATCAATTTTTACCTGATTGAAAGTCAAGCCTTGGCTCTTGTGTACGGTTATCGCCCATGCCAGGCGCAGTGGGTATTGTTCGTAGCGACCAATTTCTTCTTCCTCTATCTTTTTTTCTACCTCATTGAAGTGGTATCGCATGTTACTCCAACAGGCGGGCTCTACCATCACGTCCTTTCCGTCTTCTGTGCGAACGTATATTATGGCATCCTCATCGTCTTCGAAACTGGTGATGGTGCCAAGGGTGCCATTTACCCATTGGTGATTGATGTCATTCTTGATGAAGATAATCTGTGCTCCAGTCTTCAGATAGAGTTCGATAGGGGTAGGAAGGCTGTTTTCGGGAAATTCGCCCTGTATATTGCCGCGGAATAGGGTGGGCTTGCCAGGCAGGAACTCCAGTTGGCTACTGTTGATATAGTCTACGGTGTCTCTGCGTGTTGAGAGTGTGATAGCTAGCTTGGAGTCGCTCTCGTCTAGTGTGGCTCCCACTCGTTGGTTGAGTAGTTGGAGGTCTACCATTCTTGCTTGGCTGGTACGGATGTGGTCTAGTATACCGATAAAGATGGGGTCGTTCTGGCGGTACACCTTTTTCAACTCGATGCTTATCAGACTGAACTTTTGGAAAATCTTGGCGTCAAAGAAGAAACTGCTAGGATAGAAAGGTATGAGCAAACGGCGGTCTTCTTCCCTGACAACAGGCTCCAATTGGTAGATGTCGCCCACTAGGAGAAGTTGCTTGCCCCCAAAAGGCTCTCGCATGTTGCGGCTGTATACACGTAGCACCTTGTCAATGAAGTCGATGATGTCGGCACGTACCATACTGATCTCATCGATGATGATGAGTTCTACTTCGCGGATGATTTTTATCTTCTCTGAATTGTATTTCAAGGTGTTACGGAGGTTGCGCACAGAGTACATGTTGTCGTTGGGGAGCAGGGGATGAAAGGGAAGCTTGAAGAAACTGTGTAGAGTGCTCCCACCTGCGTTAATGGCTGCGATGCCTGTAGGGGCCAGTATAATGTGCTTCTTCTTGGTGTTGGCTGCGATGTATCGCAAAAAAGTAGATTTGCCCGTCCCCGCCTTTCCTGTTAGAAAAAGCGAACGACGGGTAAACTGTATGATTTGGAGTGCATTCTGCAACTCTGCATTGTCTAAGTCTATCATAAGATATAATTAAGAATTGATAATTAATAATTAAGAATGTAGAATGAAGCTTGTCCCACAATTTTAATTAAATTCTGGCTTTGCCAGGCTTTGCGCCCGTTAGGTTCATTCTACATTCTTAATTATTAATTAAATCAAAGGTCATCGAAGTTGATAGGCTGTTCGGTAGGCTTTGCCTTCTTCTTCTCTTTCTTTTCTTCTGTGGCCTCGCCAGTAGTCTCGCCATCGGTATGTCCTGCCGGTAATTCCTTGATGACAGGATTGCCATTTTCGTCGAGGATGATTTCTTCATTGAGTGCTGCACTGTCTACTGCAGTTGTATCGACTTTCGCCTTTGGTACATAGCTGGCACATAGGTACATGTCGCTTGTGATATCCTCATCCTGAGGTTTGCCGAACTTGCCGTGATACTGCTGGAAAACGGGGTCTCCGAATACAGACTGAAGGAAGTAGCCACATACTGGGAGAGCTGTACGAGAGCCTTGTCCTAAGGCTCCTGTCCGGAAGTGCAGACAACGGTATTCTCCTCCTACCCATGCTCCTACTACTAGTTTAGGACTTACGCACATAAACCATGCATCGGAATGGTTGTTGGTAGTACCTGTTTTGCCACCGAACTCAGTGTCTCTATAGTTTCCTACGTAGCCCCAAAGACTCTGTGACGTGCCACCTGGTTCCTTCATGCCACCCTGTAAGAGTTGCTGCATGAGGAAAGCACTCTTGTAGGGGATTACTTGCTCCTCTTCGCTCGGTCCCTCGTATACCACTTTCCCGTCGTGGTCTACTATCTTGGTAACGAGAACTGGGGCATGATGCTTTCCGTTGTTGGCTATAGTGCTGTAGGCTGTCGCCATCTCCAGCAAGTTTACATCGCTAGAACCGAGGGCCAATGATGGTTCATCGCCGAGTGGGCTTTGAATACCCATCTTATGAGCAGTCTCGATGATGCGCTTGATGCCCATCTCTTGGCCCAGGCGCACTGCCACGGAATTAATACTCTTGGCAAAGGCGCTCTTAAGAGGAATGCTGTCGCCAGAGAACGAGCCATTGGCATTGGAAGGTGTCCATCGAGTCATCTCATGCTTCTTTTTGTCGTATACTTCCATGGAGATATACTCGTCTCTTCTCTTGTCGCAAGGTGTTAAACCTTGGTTCATTGCCTCTGTGTAGACGAAGAGTTTGAAGGTAGAGCCTGGCTGACGTTCGGCTGTAACCTTGTCATACTTCCAGTGGTCGAAGTCGATGTCGCCCACCCATGCCTTGACAGCACCAGTCTGTGGCTCCATTGCAACGAAGGCGCAGTGCATAAAGGTGGTCATGTACTTGATGGAGTCTTCCGAGGTCATCATCTTTTCCACGGTGCCCTTGTCGTAGTCGAATACCTTGACAGGATGCACCCACTCTTTATAATAGTAATTGACAGAGTCGGGATTGTTAGGGTATCGTGCTAAGAGGGCCTTATAGAAAGGCTGCTTTTCGGCGATGCCTTGTATGAAGTTGGGGATGGCATGGTGGTTTTCATCCTGCCATGGCTCCTCGCCTAGCCACTTGCCTTTTCCTGCCTGTTGGCGTCGGATGCTCCAATGATTGTTGAAGTTCTGCTGTACTTGCTTCATCTGCTTGCGTGCGGCATCCTCGGCATATTTTTGCATTCGGGTATCGATGGTGGTATATATCTTCAGACCGCTTGCATAGAGATCGTATCCTTCGTCCTTGCACCAGTCCTTCAGATAGTTGGCTACAGCCTCACGGAAGTACTTGGCTTGTCCGTCATAGTTCTCCTCTACCTTGAAGTCTAGCTTGATGGGAGTCTCTTTTAACTCCTTGTATCGGTCATGCGACAGGTCGCCATGGTTTACCATATTGAGCAGTACAGTGTTACGGCGAGCGAGACTGTTCTCTGGATTGGAGCGAGGATTGTAATAAGTAGTGGCCTTCAGCATGCCCACAAGTACGGCAGCCTGGTCTGTAGTTAGGTCTTTCGGGGTTGTATTAAAGTAAGTCTTGGCAGCGGTCTTGATGCCGTAAGAGTTACTGCCGAAGTCCACGGTGTTAGCATACATCGTGATAATCTCCTTCTTGGAAAATACTGTTTCCAGTTTTATGGCGATAATCCACTCCTTGCTCTTTACAATGAGGATGCGAAGCAAAGGTATCTTCCCCAATAGACCAGTGGAGTATTGGGAACGAACGCGGAACATGTTCTTTGCCAATTGTTGTGTGATGGTGGAGGCACCACGCGCATCATGATGTATCAATGCATCTTTGGCTGCACCGAATACCCCAATAGGGTCGATGCCGATGTGCTTGTAGAAACGTTCATCCTCGGTGTCTATGAGAGCTTTGAAAAAGTCTGGGTTCACTTCTTCATACTTAACAGGAGTGCGGTTCTCGTTAAAGTATTTACCGATGAGCTTCCCGTCGGCACTGTAAATTTCTGAAGCTTCAGAAGTTTGGGGATTGCGAATGCCTGAGAAATAGCCAGGAGACCTACCGAAGAGCCAGAGGAAGTTGATGTCTACTGCGCCTAGGTAAAGGATGAAGGCGATAATGCAGCTAGCCAAGGCAACCAGTGTCTTAGTGTACCATGCCCTTCCCTGGTACAAGCTTTTATACCAAGGTCCAAAAGCACAAATCTTATGCCATAGCCAGGCAAAGATAGTCTTGATTCTATTCATAATCTTAAGTCTATTTCTATCTATTTTCTAATTCTGTTTACTTTCGGTGCAAAGGTACAATAATAATTTGGAAAAAACTTCATGTTTTGTGCAAAAAAGTGTTTTATTATTCCACTACGAGATTCAGTCTTTTGACGAGCTGCTGGATGGCAGGGTTCCCCTGTAGCATGTTTTCTATGATTTCTCCCTTTGAGAGAGGTGTGGCTAGTTCGGCTTGTTGGGTAAGGTGGAACTGTATGTCTAATTGTGAGTTCTGCAATCCCGAGCGGAAGGTAGAGATGATGCGTCGCTTGATGCCCAAAATGTCATTGAGCAAAAGCTGATTGTCTATCGAAACGTCGATGTTGGGGTAGGTGGAAATCTTAGGAATGATGGATTTCATGCGGTTTGCCAATCCCGTCAAGGCTGGAATAGCTTGTATTCTCATGCACATGTTTATCCATTGGCCTTCTACCTGCTCTTGGGTGAACATTTGGTTGGCTACCTCTGTCTGGCTTGCCGAGTTGTCTTTCAATTGGTCGATAGGATTGTATATCTTTTTGGAATTCTCTTCATGTTGCTTGAGATTGGAAAAGGTCAAGCCGATGCCACTTAGCTTGACGCTAGAGAGGGGTTTGGGGGCAGGAGATGCTTTGGGGGAAGAAGGCATCTGGTTGTTGCTTTTTTCTGCGTTAGAGGCATAAGTTGTCTGGACGGCAGCTGTCGTCTCGTGAATAGAACTTGGGCTGTCGTCAACTTGCCCTGCACCTGCACCCTGAGCGGCAGGCTTAAGCTGGGCAACAAATTTCTGAAACAGGGATTTTAGTCTATGGGGCGTACGCCCCGCACTAGGCACGTCTTGGTCTTCTGGTTGGGTGATTTGACCTATCTGTATGAGCGTAAGTTCTACCAAGAGGCGCTTGTTGCTGCTTTGGCGGTATTGTACGTCACAATCGTTCATCAAGCGGAGTGCCTTATATAAAAAAGGTGTAGGCGTTTTTTGCGCCTGTGCCTGAAATTTTTTCTTTTGCTCCTGGCTGGTCTCCAGCAGAGGCAAGGTCTGAAGGTCTTTGGCCATCATTACATTGCGTACATGTTTGGCAAGTCCCTGTATCATGTTACCGCCGTCGAAGCCTTTGTTGAGTATGCCGTCGAGGAGTAGCATCATTTCACTCACCTTGTTCTCTAAGGCAAGGTCTACGAACTTGAAATAATTGTCGCTATCCAGTACGTTGAGGTCTTCTATCACCTTTTGGTAGGTGATGTTTCCCTGGCAGAAACTGGCAGTCTGGTCGAATATGGAGAGGGCATCTCGCATACCGCCGTCTGCTTTCTCGGCAATGACAGAGAGAGCTTGTTCCTCATATTTGATACCTTCCTTCTCTGCCACCATCTTGAGATGGGCGATGGTGTTGGGCACAGTCATGCGCTCAAAGTCGTAGATTTGGCATCTGCTCAAGATGGTAGGCAAAATCTTATGCTTCTCGGTGGTGGCAAGGATGAAGATGACATGCGATGGCGGTTCCTCCAATGTCTTGAGGAATGCATTGAAGGCTGCGGCACTGAGCATGTGCACCTCGTCGATGATGAAGACCTTGTACTTGCCTACTTGAGGTGGAATACGGGTCTGTTCCATCAGGGTCTTGATCTGGTCTACGCCATTGTTACTTGCGGCATCCAATTCGAAGATGTTGTAGGAACGCTGTTCGTTGAATGCCTTGCAGCTCTCACACTCATTGCAAGCCTCGCCGTCCTCGCGAGGATGCTCGCAGTTTATCGCCTTGGCGAAGATGCGCGCGCAAGTGGTCTTTCCTACACCTCTTGGACCACAGAAAAGATAAGCATGTGCTAGTTTGCCGCTCTTTACTGCATTCTTGAGAGTGGTGGTCAGAGCACTTTGTCCAACGACCGAGTCGAAGGTCATCGGACGGTACTTTCTTGCAGAAACTATGTATTCTTCCATTATTTTTTCTTAATTGATGATGCAAAGATAACAAAAAAATATTATCTTTGCAAACAAATTACGAAATTAATGAGTAAAAAGTTCGGTGTTATATGGGGGTATCTCGCTCACTATAAGTATCTTATCGTGATAATTGCGGGCGTTTTGATAGTGGGTGTTGTTGATGACAATAGCATTCGCCAGCACATCAAGTATCAGGTTCAGATAGCAACATTACGTTCTGAGATAGAAAAATTTCAGCAACAGTATGAGAGTGACTCTCGTCGCCTTCAGGAAATGCGTGCCAATGGAAGGGCTTATGAAAAGATTGCCCGTGAGCGTTATTTTATGAAAGCTGACAACGAGGATATCTTCGTGCTGAGCACTGATATTCCTGACGAGACTGAAAGTAATGAAAAAAACAACAATGAGACAGCTGAGTAAATTACAGACATTCTTTTTCGCTTTGGGCGGCGTACTGATGGTTATTGGTGCGGCATGTTTCGCCTTTGGATTCAGTCATAGAGCCGTATTGCTCTATACGAGTTGGGTATTTCTGGCAGGGACGGTGCTCTTTAGTATCATTCAGGCTATGCAAATCTATGAGGGCAAGTCTTTTGTGATACACAGGTTGAAGCGTTTGCAGTATGTGGCAGACCTATTCTTTGTGCTGTCTGGTATCTCTATGGTAGATACTGTGTATGCTTTCATGCGCCATTGGTTTGCTAACTATGAAACGTATATTACCTTATTTTATAACAAGTGGGTGCTTTTGCTGCTTATCGCTGCAGTGCTTGAATTATACACCACGCACCGCATTTCGCATGAACTGAAAAGGGAATAATGCAAATAAAACCTAAATACTGATAATAATCAATTAAATTGCATAAATTTATTTCCGCAGTTCAACGCAATATTGTACTTTTGTTCACAGAATAGTGAATCACAGAGATTATGAACAAGATATTATACGCATTTATTACCTTAGTGGTGCTTGCTTCTTGTGGCAATAGTTATGACATACAGGGAACTTCCAATGTGAGTACGCTGGATGGCCGTATGTTGTACTTGAAAATATTGAAAAACAATGATTTCAAAAGTGTCGATTCATGCGATGTAGTACATGGTCAGTTTCATTTCACTGGTACCATTGACTCCACGAAAATGGCAAATATCTTCATGGATGACGAACCTGTACTCCCATTAGTGTTGGAGGCGGGGAGTATCGTAGTGAAACTAGATGACACGCAGCAGGTGGTAAGTGGTACTCCGCTCAACGACAAACTCTTTGGTTTTTTCAAGAAATACCAACAGTTGCAGAACCAACAGAAGGAGTTGGTGCACAAGCATGACCAAGCTATCATGAATGGCAGCGACATGCAGATGGTGACCAACAACCTAAATGCAGAGGCGTTGCGTCTGTCTGAGCAGGAAGATAAGTTGGTAACCACATTCGTGACAGATAATTTCGACAATGTGTTGGGGCCTGGAGTGTTCTTCCTTGTAACTGTGGGCAATCAGTATCCAATGCTCTCACCATGGATAGAGGATATCATGAGTAAGGCTACCGAGGCTTTCAAGAGCGACCCATACGTGAAGGATTATTATCAGAAGGCTCAGGAAAACCAAGAGATAATGAATGGTACTCGTGATGTACAGGGAACTCCTCAGATGGGCGAGGCCCCTCAGATGGAGACTGCTCCTGAGGTGGATTCTCATGCTGCTCCGGCTCCTACACCAAACGAGTTGGCTACACCTGCCATTCCAGAGAAAAAATAGTAAGAAAATTCAAAATCATCTTTTCATGTCAAGAATACTAGTCAAAGATGGAACCATTGTCAATGAGGGGCACTCCTTTAAGGGTGCTCTTGTGATAGATGGCGAAATTATCTCCGAGATATGCAAAGGCGAGGCTCCCCGTGGCAACTACGATGATGTGATAGATGCCTCGGGGTGTTTCGTTTTGCCTGGTGTCATCGACGACCATGTGCATTTCCGTGAGCCAGGACTTACTCGGAAAGCGGACATTGAGAGCGAGAGTAGGGCGGCTGCCTTTGGAGGTGTCACTTCCTATCTGGAAATGCCTAATACCATGCCGCAGACCACAACGCCAGAGGCTCTCAATGACAAGTTCGCTCTCGCTATGGAGAAAAGCCATGTCAATTATAGCTTCTTCTATGGGGCTACCAATGACAATGCAGATTCTTTCCATCTTCTGGATGTGCACCGCATACCAGGTATCAAACTTTTTATGGGGTCAAGTACGGGCAATATGCTTGTAGACAAGCAGGATTCTCTTAGAAAGGTCTTTGCTACAGCTAGACACTTAAACTTGCCTGTGATGGCTCATTGTGAAGATACTGATATTATCAATCGCAACATGGCGGTGGTAAAGGAAAAGTATGGTGAAGACCCTGCTGTCGGCCATCATCCAGAGATACGTAGTGAGGAGGCTTGCTATGAAAGTAGTAAACTGGCGGTTCTGTTGGCTCGTGAATATGGTACGCATCTTCATATAGCCCATGTCACCACAGCCAAGGAATTGGAGTTGCTGGGCAAATACCCCAATGTCACAGGCGAGGCAGTTATTGCCCATCTCTATTTCTCGGATAAGGATTATGACAAGCTAAAAGCACTAATCAAATGTAATCCTGCCATCAAGAGCGAGGCAGACCGTAAGGCTTTGCGTCAGGCCCTGACCGATGGCAGGATAGAAGTGGTGGGGACCGACCATGCACCGCATGAGTGGATGGACAAACAAGGCGGATGTTGTAAGGCAGCCTCGGGAATGCCCATGGTACAGTTCTCGCTGGTTGCCATGTTGGAATTAGTGGATGAAGGAGTGCTCGGCATCGAACAACTGGTAAAATTGATGGCTCATCATCCAGCGCACCTTTTCCACATTGATAAGCGAGGCTATCTGCGCAAAGGCTATCAGGCGGATGTTGTCATCGTGAAACCTGGCAGTCCTTGGACGGTCTGCAAAGAGGATATACAGAGCAAATGCAAGTGGAGTCCGATGGAGGGACATACTTTCTCGTGGAGAGTAGAACAAACAATCTGCAATGGACACCTTATATATAATAAGGGAGTGCTGGATGAGGAATATCGAGGCAAGGAACTGACATTCAGAAATGAAAAGATTTGATTATGAAATACCAGAGGTGGAACCTTATATCAACTGGCTCTACTTCTTTTACGCCTGGGGATTGAGTGGCAAGCCAAAAGCTGAGAAAGATAGACTTCAGGGAGAGGCGTTGGAAATGTTGCACAGTTGGTATGGGAAATACCAAACCCATGCTTTGCTGGGTATCTTTGAGGCAAATAGCGAGGATGATGACATCTGGGTGGGCAACATGCGGTTCCCGATGTTGCGCCAGCAGCATCCTGCAAGTCCTGGTGAGCCTAACTTATGCTTAGCAGACTATCTGCGCTCAAGGAACAGTGGTATAGTAGACCAATTGGGAGTGTTTTGCACCACTGTAGATGGCATCATTCTGGAAAGTTATCGCCACGATGAGTATCTAGGCATGGTGGCACAGACACTCTGCGATCGACTCGCTGAAGCTACGGCAGAGAAACTCACACAAGAGGAGTATTCTGGCATACGCCCTGCTGTGGGGTATCCTTCGTTGCCTGATACGAGTGCCAATTTCCTCATAGACCAACTTCTCGATATGGGCAAGGTAGGTATCCGACTCACGGAGACAGGCATGATGACTCCACATGCCAGTGTGTCGGGACTGATGTTCGCTCATCCCAAGGCTCGCTACTTTGAGTTGGGTAAGATCGGGGATGATCAACTCTGCGACTATGCACGTCGGCGAGGCATTCCCAAGGAAATGATGAGGAAGTTCCTGCAATCTAGCCTACTGAAGAGGTAAAAGCGAATCTGAAAAGAACAGAACTCAAAACTTGATGGATGTAAATAGATGATAGCAAGAATTATGATTCCCATCGTACTCTTTACGGTGTTGCCTTATCTCTGGATAGACCGCCGTTTTCTGCATGTGCGAAAGGGATGGAAAAAGATAGTATATAGTTTGCCGGTGGTGCTGGTAATAGGCTATAGTGCCTATCTCACGCTACTGCCCAATTTCTTACCGGAAAGCCCAGTGCTCATAGATGTGTGGTTTGGCATGATGGCGCTCTTTGCTGTGCCGCAGTTTGTCTTTGCCTTGTGCAGTGTGGTAGGCAGACTAGTCATGAAAGTGGTAAAAGCTACGAAGAATTGGGGCAATGTCCTGGGTGTTTTCTTGGCTATAGTGGCGTTCTTTAGCTTCATCTATGGTTTCACGCTAGGATTTCGTAAGATGGAGGTGAAGCGGATTACGCTCTATGTTCCCGATTTGCCCAAGGCTTTCGAGGGTTATCGCATCGTGCAGTTTAGCGACATTCATTTGGGGTCTTATTATGGATGGAGGGGTGACTTGCCACAACGGGATGTAGACAGTATTATGGCGCAACATGCCGACCTGATATGCTTTACTGGCGACTTGCAAAACATCCGCCCTGACGAAATAGAGCCATACAAGCGGCTGTTGGGTAGTTTGAGGGCGAAGGACGGTGTGCTGAGCGTGCTAGGCAATCATGACTACACATACTACTTGGATGTGGATGATGAGAAAGAGATAGCTCGGATAGAGCACCAAGTGCAGCAGACCGAGCGAGACATGGGATGGAAACTACTCAACAATGAGCATATTGTGCTGCATCGTGGAGGCGACTCCATCTTCGTGGCTGGTACGGAAAATTATGACAAGCCTAAGCGTACGCAAGTGGCGAAGTCGCTCTATGGTATCAAGAAAGGTCAGTTTGTGCTGATGCTTCAGCACATTCCTACCCAGTGGCGGGAAATGTGGCCGTCCAACATCAATGAGATGCATGGCTCCAAAGACTCTGTACTGGTGGCTCCGCAGCTCACGTTGAGTGGGCATACCCATGCAGGACAGGTTTCTGTGTTGGGGTTGCGCCCATCCATATTCGCTCCTTACGACTATGGGCTCTACGAGCGAGAGGGATGCCAACTCTATACCACCGCAGGATTGGGAGGCACGGTGCCTATCCGTCTAGGGGCGACTGCAGAAATCGCAGTCTTTACATTGAGAAGAAAGTAAACGGAGGTGCAGTGCTCCTGTATCTTTTTGACTATACATTAATTTATATAAAGATGAAACATTAGTGATGAAGTACTTATACAGAACATATCAACTGTTGGTCTGCCTACCGATACTATTGGTAGCCAGCGTGCTCACCAGTCTGTTCACTGTGCTCGGTTGCATGTTGGGCAATGGGCATTTTTGGGGATATTATCCAGGCAAATGGTGGGCTCAACTTTGGATTCGCATTCTTCTTTTGCCTGTCAAGGTGGAGGGAAGGGAACATTTGCAGAAAAATCAGAGTTACGTATTCGTAGCTAACCATCAGGGAGCTTTCGACATTTTCCTGATATACGGATTCCTGGGGCGCAATTTCAAGTGGATGATGAAGAAAGGCTTGCGTAAGGTGCCTCTTGTGGGAGTGGCTTGCGAGTATGCGCACCACATCTTTGTAGACAAGAGTGGTCCTTCCAAGATTCGTGCTTCTTATGATGCGGCTCGCGAGGAGTTGAGGGAGGGCATGTCGCTCGTGGTGTTCCCAGAGGGTGCCCGTACCTTTACAGGGCACATGGGAGTGTTCCGCCGTGGTGCCTTCATGCTTGCGGACGAACTGCAGTTGCCTGTGTGTCCGCTTACTATCAACGGTAGTTTTGATGTGAAGCCACGCATGAAGGACATATACTGGATATTCTGGCATCCCCTGAAACTTACCATTCATGAGCCTATCGCCCCAATAGGCAAAGGTGCTGAGAATATCAAGAACCAGATGCAGAAGAGTTATGATGCCATCATGTCGGGGTTAGACAAGGGGTATCAGGGATTTGTAGAGAATCCAGACCAGTAAACGATTAATATGAAAACAAAGAGTAATATGAGTGATAGTATCGTCATTATTCCTACCTACAATGAGAAGGAGAATATAGAGAAAATCATTCGAGCCGTCTTCGGACTCGAAAAGCAGTTTGACATCCTCGTGATAGATGACGGAAGTCCTGATGGTACAGCCAATATCGTCAAGTCATTGATGGCTGCCGAGTTCTCCGACCGTCTCCATATCTTGGAGCGTCAGGGGAAGTTGGGCTTGGGTACTGCTTACATTATGGGCTTCAAGTGGTCATTGGCGCAAGGCTACGACTTTATCTTTGAGATGGATGCTGACTTTAGTCATGATCCTAACGATTTGCCTCGCCTTTATGCTGCAGTCCATGACGAGGGCCATGATGTGGCAGTGGGCTCTCGCTATATATCGGGTGTCAATGTTGTCAATTGGCCTATTGGTAGGGTGCTTATGAGCTATTTTGCCTCTAAGTATGTGCGTATGGTAACGGGGTTTACGGTGCATGATACTACGGCAGGATTCGTTTGTTATCGCCGTAAGGTATTGGAGACGATAGATTTGGATGCCATTCGCTTCAAGGGATATGCTTTCCAGATAGAGATGAAGTATACGGCTTATAGAATAGGCTTCAAGATAAAGGAAGTACCAGTCATCTTCGTCAATCGTCGTGAGGGAGTGAGCAAGATGAATGGTGGTATCTTTGGCGAGGCATTCTTCGGGGTGATGAGACTTCGACTGGACGGATGGTTCAAGAAATACCCAACCCTCTAAAACTCCTCACTAAACATATTTCATGACTATTCAAGAAATAGAGAAAATATATGGGCATTCGCCTCAGGCGAATGCCTTCTTAGGTTTATTGGGAAAAAAGTCGGTGCATTCGATTTTTCTCCAAGGATTGTTGTGCTCTTCGGCTCCAATGTTTTTTGCCTCTGTGCAGGATAAGCTGAAGAGAAGTGTCCTCTTTGTGCTTGATGATGCAGATGAGGCTGGTTATTTTTACCATGACCTTACTCAGATGTTGGGGCAGGAAAATATATTTTTCTTCCCTTCCAGCTATAGACGAGCCGTCAAGTATGGACAGCGCGACGCTGCCAATGAAATTTTGCGTACAGAGGTGTTGGCGAGGCTTTCGGCTGGTAAGCAAACTTATATCGTTTCTTGTCCTGATGCCTTGGCAGAACTAGTCGTTTCCAAACAATTGCTGGATGAACGCATCCTCAAGTTGGCTGTGGGGCAGCAAATCTCACTGACCGACGTAGTACATGTTTTGCGGGAATTTGGGCTTACTGAGACCGACTATGTATATGAACCAGGACAGTTTGCCGTGCGTGGCAGCATTCTCGATGTCTATTCCTATAGTTGCGAGTATCCTTTCCGCATCGACTTCTTTGGCGATGAGATAGATACCATCCGTACGTTCAATATCGAAGACCAACTCTCTAAGGACAAGCGGGAGACTGTAGAAATCGTGCCAGAACTGGCGGGAATGGAAACGGTAAAGCAGAGTTTTCTTCATTTTCTGCCATCGGATGCCCTGTTGGTGATGAAGGACTATACATTTGTATATGACCGTATCGACCAAATCTATCGGGACGGTTTCTCCTCTCAGAGCCTTGCGGAGCAACTGGAAGGGGCTACCGAGGTAGAGGCGGAGCGCATCCGCTACGAGATGAAGAAGGAACTCAATCTGGTCTCTGCCTCAGACTTCCAGAAGGGAGTGGTAGAACATGTGCGCATCGAGTATGGCATGAAGAAAGAGAAGGCTGCGGCCGTCATACCATTCAATATAGTACCGCAGCCACTTTTTCACAAGAACTTCGAACTCCTTACCAAGACCCTAGAGGATTACCAGCTTCAGGGCTACACCTTATATATATTGGCGGATAGCCAGAAACAGCAACTGCGACTCAAGGACATCTTTGCGAGCGACGAGTTGAAACGTTATCAGATACAGTTCACCCCAGTAGACAATACTATCCATGAGGGATTTGTGGATTGCGACAAGAAGTGTTGCTTCTTCACAGACCACCAGATATTCGACCGGTTCCACAAGTACAATCTCCGTTCCGACTCGGCACGTGCCGGCAAGATGGCACTCACCATGAAGGAGTTGCAGGAGATGGAACCGGGTGACTTTATAGTGCACGTAGACTTCGGTATCGGTAAGTTTGGCGGATTGGTGCGTGTGCCTACTGGCAACAGTTATCAGGAGGTGATACGCATCGTCTACAAGAATAATGACAAGGTGGACGTCTCCATCCATTCTCTTTATAAGATAAGCAAGTATCGTCGTAGCGACACAGGGGAACCACCTCGTCTTTCCACCTTGGGTACGGGGGCTTGGGATAAGTTGAAGGAAAAGGCGAAAAAACGCATCAAGGATATAGCCCGCGACTTGATAAAACTCTATGCCAAGCGCCGTCGTGAAAAAGGGTATCGGTATAGTGCAGACTGTTATTTGCAGCATGAGCTGGAGGCTTCATTCCTCTATGAGGACACGCCCGACCAAAGCAAGGCAACGGCCGAGGTAAAGAAAGATATGGAGAGTGGTAAGCCGATGGACCGCTTGGTATGCGGCGATGTAGGCTTTGGAAAGACCGAGGTGGCTGTGCGTGCAGCTTTCAAGGCGGCTTGCGACAGCAAGCAGGTAGCCGTGTTGGTACCTACCACCGTGCTCGCCTTTCAGCATTACCAGACTTTTTGCCATCGCCTCGAAGGTTTCCCGGTCAAAGTAGACTACTTGAGTCGTGCCCGTTCTCCCAAGGAGGTGAAGCGCATCCTGGAGGAACTGAAGGAGGGAAAGATAGATATTTTGATAGGTACGCACAAACTCATATCAAAGACCGTGAAATGGCACGACCTGGGACTTCTCATCATCGATGAGGAGCAGAAGTTTGGAGTCTCTACCAAGGAGAAGTTGCGCCAGATGAAGGTGAATGTAGACACCCTCACCATGAGTGCCACGCCTATACCGCGTACCCTCCAGTTCTCATTGATGGGGGCCAGAGACATGAGTATTATGCGCACACCACCGCCTAACCGTTATCCTATCCATACGGAACTGGTGACTTTTGGAAGCGAGGTGATAGCCGATGCCATCAATTTTGAGATGAGCCGCAACGGACAAGTCTATTTCGTCTGCGACCGCATCAGCAAGTTACCGGAATTGAAGTTGCTGATAGAGAAGCATGTGCCCGACTGTCGTGTAGCCATCGGCCATGGGCAGATGAACCCCGAGGAACTGGAGAAGATTATCATGGGATTTATCAACTATGACTACGACGTGCTCCTCTCCACCACTATCGTGGAGAATGGCATCGACATATCCAATGCCAACACTATCATCGTCTGCGATGCTCATCATTTCGGGCTGAGCGACCTACATCAGATGCGAGGTCGAGTGGGGCGTAGCAACAAGAAGGCGTTCTGCTATTTGATAGCTCCACCTAAGAGTGCGCTTACCCAGGATGCACGCCGTCGTCTGGAGGCTCTCGAAACCTTCAGTGAGTTGGGCAGTGGCTTTAATCTTGCCATGCAAGACCTAGATATCCGTGGTGCTGGAAATCTGCTCGGTTCGGAGCAGAGTGGGTTCATGGAAGACTTGGGATACGAGACTTACCAGAAGATACTCTCGCAAGCCATTACCGAGCTAAAGAACGAGGAGTTCAATGACTTATATCTGCAGGAGATGGACGAGGGCAAGCTACTCACGGGCGATGATTTTGTAGACGACTGTGCAGTAGAGAGCGATCTGGAGATGTACTTCCCCGATACCTATGTGCCAGGAAGCAGTGAGCGTATGTTGCTTTATCGTGAGCTAGACCATCTAGAGGAGGATGATGCAGTGGCAGCTTATCGCCAACGGCTGATAGACCGTTTCGGTCCGATACCGCAGGAAGGAGAGGAATTGATACGCATCGTAAGCCTGCGCCGGCTAGGCAAGCGGCTGGGGTGTGAGAAACTGATGCTCAAGCAGGGAGTTATGCAGATGCAGTTTGTGAGCAATGTGGAGAGTCCGTTCTACAAGAGCCAGATGTTCTCGCAGGTACTTGGTTATGTCACTTCGCACATCCAGGATTGTGCCTTGAAGGAAAAGAACAACAAGCGTATGCTCCGCATCCGAAATGTGGAAAGTGTGGAGCGTGCCGTGTCATTGCTGGGAGAAATCGCAGGGTGATACAGCTTGTAGAAATCACCTGTTTATCCCGTCCTGAGGTGGTATATATAGCGAAAATAAAAAACAATGAAAGCTATCGTTACTCCGATTGGCTTTCATTGTTCTTATAGTATAAGTAAAAGATGATGAAAAGGCGTTTCACAACGCCAAAGTTTTTTAACTTGGTGCAAAGATACTTGTTTTTCTGTTTAGTATGGGGGATTTTTTGTTCTTTAGTGTAGTACATACTGTTTTTTTTCTGCGACATAGATATTTCAGTGTCGGTTATAAAACAAAAGTCCCTCGCAGAGTTGCGAGGGACTTTTGCTTTTATGCCTTCAGCCATTCTTCGATGGCCTGTGCGATAATGTCGAAACTGGTGGTAGGTTCGAAGCGAGCCACTACCTGACCTTTCTTGTTGACGAGGAATTTAGTGAAGTTCCACTTGATGTCGGCACTCTCCTTATAGTTAGGGTCAGCCTCGCAGAGCATCTTGTCGAGTACGGGGTAGAGAGGGTGGCTCTCGTCCCATCCGGCAAAGCCCTTGCATTCCTTGAGAAACTTGAAGAGGGGAGCGGCATCATCGCCATTTACCTTGATTTTCTTGTAGCGTTGAAATTCGGTGCCGTATGTCAGTTTACAGAACTGGTGGATGCTTTCGTCCGTGCCAGGAGCTTGCTGGCCAAACTGGTTGCATGGGAAGTCCAGTATCTCGAAACCTTGGGAGTGATAGGTCTCATAGAGCTTTTCCAGTTCCTCATATTGAGGGGTGAAGCCACATTTGGTGGCAGTGTTGACGATGAGCAGTACCTCGTTAGCATACTCTTTGAGGGAAACATCCTTTCCCTTTCTGTCCTTGACAGAGTATTCGTAAACAGTTCTCATTTTTAGTATCTATCTTTTATATGTATGTATTTATTCTGATGTTCTGATGTACAGCCTCCTTTTGGGGCAATACGAGTGCAAAGGTACAATTTTTATTTTATACAAGAAAAAGAGTTTGCCTAAATTTTCTAAAAACATAGAAGCCTGGGGAGAGGGGATGGGAGGCATGGGATAAAAAAGCCCTGGAACTTCACAGTCCCAGGGAACTTCCCGACTTCTTTCCTTTTTAAAAAGTAAACAGGAAAAAAGTCTACGATTAATCTATCATTTAACTTTTCTAAGAACTTGTTGCAAAGGTACTGCTTTTTTCTTTTATTTGTATCATAATAGTGCTAAAAAATCTTCCAATTTGCATAAATAAGTTTAAAATTGGGACACCTACAAAAACGTGTGGAAAGCCAATCGCAAAAAATGTCTCCATTTTACGTTTTAATAGATCAAAAAGCGTATAAAATGGAACAATATAAGTTACTTGCAGACACTAGTGAAATCTTGAATTTCTTAGTTAACCGTTCCACAAATGCTGC
>CAVDKC010000016.1:0-32300 GCA_963609615.1 Oribacterium sp. | reverse complement strand
CATGGAGAGGGTGATGCTCTTGCCGAACCGGCGAGGGCGGATGAAGAAGAAATACTTGTTGGATTCTTCTATTTCCTCGATGAAGGGAGTCTTGTCCACATAGTAGCAGTCTTCCTTGATGACATCCTCGAAGTTCTGCATACCGTAGGGGATGCGCTTGCGGTAAATCCGCTTCTTTCTTTCTCTTATAGCCATAACTCAATCATTGTATTTTGCCAAATTTTGCAAGCATCACGCGATGTGAGCAATATCTTTGGTAGATTTAGAAAACGAGTTGCAAGCAAGACCATGCCTACAACTCGTTTCCATTTTATTGTATAGTTGGGGGCTTACTCGATGACGATAAGGGCATCCTCTTCGAGCACTGCCTGTCCTGGCTTTACGCAGATGGCAGTTACCTTGCCATCCTTTTCGGCCTCGATGTTGTTCTGCATCTTCATGGCCTCAAGCACGACTACGGTATCGCCAGCCTTCACCTCCTGACCTACAGCTACCTCGATACTGGTAATGGTACCTGGGAGAGGAGCCTTTACGGCATTGGCGGTATTGACGTTGGCTGCAGGAGTAGCCTCGGCATCGTCTGAAGCGGCTGCTGGTTTACCCAAGACCACCTTCTTCTTCTCAGGCTCTGCTTCCTGCTCCATCTCTACCTTGTAAGCCTCGCCATTCACGTTCACGCTTGCGATGTTGCCGTCAACACCCTCAATCTGAACCTTGTATTCTTTTCCGTCGATAGTATATTTAAACTCTTTCATTTCCTAAATTTATATATTATGGTTTAGCTGTTAAACTGAGGAACTTGGCATTCCACATCGTCTGACGTGGCTGAATCGTGATGATGCCAGGCTCCTTGTCGTGTACGTTATTGCCCTGGTACTCATAGAGTGCCATGGCAATAGCAGCATAAATATTCTTGTCCATTATCTTATTCTTCAGTTTAGAACTTATCTCCCCCAACTCATCATAAAGCTCAAAGTTCAAAGTTCAAAGTTCAACTTTACATTGGCATACAACCGTGCTTCTTGGCTGGCAAGCTCTGGCGCTTGGTAGCGAGCTGGGCAAGACCGCGGCAGATGCGGAAACGGGTGTTGCGTGGCTCGATGACATCGTCGATGTAGCCATACTGGGCAGCCTGATATGGGTTGGCGAACTTATCTGTGTACTCCTGCTCCTTCTCTGCCAAGAATGCCTTTACGTCCTCGCCGGCATCCTTCTTGGCCTTAGCCTCCTTGCCGCAGAGGATAGCGACAGCACCGCTGGCACCCATTACGGCAATCTCTGAAGAAGGCCATGCGAAGTTGAGGTCGGCACGGAGCTGCTTGCAGCCCATCACGATGTGGCTACCACCATAGCTCTTGCGCAGGGTAATGGTAATCTTAGGCACTGTAGCCTCGCCGTAAGCGTAGAGCAACTGTGCACCATGCTGGATGACAGCATTGTACTCCTGACCTGTACCTGGCAAGAATCCCGGAACGTCTACGAGCGATACGATAGGAATATTGAAGGCATCGCAGAAACGTACGAAGCGGGCTGCCTTGCGGCTGGCATTTACGTCGAGCACACCTGCATAAGCAGAAGGCTGGTTGGCTACGATACCTACGCTCTGACCATTGAAACGGGCGAAACCTGTGATGATGTTCTTGGCGAACTTAGGCTGTACCTCGAAGAACTCACCGTTGTCGGTTACGGCACCAATCACCTTGTACATATCGTAAGCCTGGTTAGGATCCTCTGGGATAATCTCGTTGAGAGAGTCGTCCATGCGGTCGATAGGGTCTGTGCACTCTACGCGTGGAGCCTCCTCGGTATTGTTGCTAGGGATGTAAGAGAGCAAGCTCTTGATCATCTCGATAGCCTCTTCCTCGGTCTTGGCAGCAAAGTGGGTAACACCACTCTTGGTGGCATGAACTGATGCACCACCGAGATGCTCTGCATCAATGTCCTCGCCTGTTACGGTCTTTACCACCTTTGGGCCAGTCAAGAACATATAGGAAGTCTGCTCCTTCATGATGATGAAGTCTGTCAAAGCTGGAGAGTAAACGGCACCACCGGCGCAAGGACCCATGATGGCGGAAATCTGTGGGATGACACCGGAAGCGAGGATGTTGCGCTCGAAAATCTCGCCATAGCCGGCGAGTGCGCAGATACCCTCCTGGATGCGGGCACCACCCGAGTCGTTCATGCAGATGACTGGGGCACCCATGGTCATAGCCATGTCCATCACCTTGCAAATCTTCTGTGCCATTGTCTCTGAGAGTGAACCGCCGTTGACGGTGAAGTCTTGAGCATATACATAAACCAAGCGGCCTGCCACGGTAGCACTACCTGCTACCACGCCATCGCCGAGGTATTGTTTCTTGTCCATGCCGAAGTTGGTGCAACGATGCAGCTTAAACATGTCGTACTCCTCGAAGCTACCAGCGTCTACCAACATTTCGATACGCTCACGAGCGGTATATTTGCCACGTGCATGCTGCTTCTCGATGGCCTTCTCGCCACCGCCAAGGCGAGCCTGTTCGCGCTTAGCGATCAGCTCCTTAATCTTTTCTACTTGTTTGCTCATAATTTATGATTATGTATTGTTATTTTTCTTTGTTTTATTGTGCTAGCGGATTTCAGTGTAAACCTACTTCGCACAATTCGAGGGCAAAGATACGAAAAAAACCGCAGATAGCGAACTATCTACGGTTAAATATTTAGAATAATGTGTAAAATCATCAATAGTGAGTAAGGAATTCTACGTTCTTTACTCTTCGCTTAAAACTCCACCAGCAACTTTGCATTGAGTTGTCTGCCTGTCAAATAATTAGGCACGGCATACTGCTGATTGGTTACATCTGTTACCCAGTAGTAACTGTTTACGTTGTCGATTCCGAAGAGGTTGAGGCAGTCTACACCGAGCGTTACGTTCTTGAGGAAGGTTTTCTTCTCATGGTGTGGATTGTCGAGTATCTGGTAGCTCATTCCGATGTCGGCACGGCGATAGGCGGTGGCACGGAAGCTGTTGGTTTCCAACTCTCTGTGTGGAGCAGCGAAGGGCAGACCGTCGGCGAATGCCAGCTTCAGAGACATACGCCATTTCTTGCTGCCGAGGAAGTAGTCGGTAAAAAACAGGTTTACTGCGTATCGCTGGTCGGTAGGCAGAGGAATGCTCGTGCCGTTGAGGTTCATTTTGGTATTCATCAGCGAGAGGCTGAGCCAAGAGTCGGTGCCTGGCACGAATTCGCCATAGAGCTTGAGGTCGATGCCCGCCGCATGCCCGCTTGCCTCGTTTTGTCCATAGTACACTACCTTGACGTTGCTCACGGAGTAGGGTACCAGGTTGCTTAGTGCCTTGTAGTAGGCCTCGGCGGAGAACTTGTATCGCTGTTCGTTCACCTTGAAGCGATAGTCGTAGCCGGCGATGAAGTGGATGCTTCGTTGGCTTTTGATTTTCTCGTTGAGCGTTGCCACAGTGACGCCGTTTACGGTAGAGGTGTCTCTCAGCTCCTTGAAGAAGGGTGCTTGATAGTAGAGACCTGCTGCAAAACGGAGTGTGGTATTTTCGTGTCCTGCCGGGATGATGCCGAGCGAGATGCGGGGACTGAGTATGGTCTCGTGGTTGAAGTTCCAATGGCTCAGTCGTACACCATAGTTTAATGTGTAGAGGGTTCTTTGCTCGTTAGCCTCATGGTTGGCTGTGTCCTTGTCTTCTTTCGTCACTTTTCCTCTGCTGGTGAAGCGGTAGGTGTCTTGTAGGTAAGACTCGATGCGGTTGGCATTCAGTTCGTTGCGGGCTTTCAATGAATAAATCATGTAGAGGTTCTTACCGTCGTGCGGCATGCTGTAGCCAGCGGAGTCTCGCATCTCGTATTCCACGGAATGCTCCTCGATGTGTTCTCGCTTGAAGGTGAGTGCTGCTTCCACGTCATGTTTGTTGGCTTTGTGCTTTAGCATCAGTTTGGCACTCATTACACGGGCCGTGAGATAGTTGCGTGCATGTTCGAAGTAGGTGCCCACGCCGAGGCTCTCAGAAGTCTCTGTCTGGTCGAGCCAGTACTGCCCCTGTATGTCGTACTTCTCCTGTTCCTTGGTGTAGAATGTGCTTCCAGACAATGAGACGCTGGTCTTGTCGGTGATGTTGCGGGTGATGCCGAGTGTTCCGAAGTAGGTGAGGAAACGGTCTTTCTCCTGACCATCGAAGTAAACACGGAAATTCTTTACGTTTTCCATCGTGCCGAAAGTGGTTTCCCGGTCGGAAGGCTCGAAGTTGTAGTGGTTATCCGAGATATTTCCGATAAAGTCTATCTTCCAGCGTTTGTTGGGCTGGTAACTCAGGTAAGTCTGGTAGTCCAGATAGTTGGGCTTGTACTCACCCTTGGTCTCCAGCGAACCGAGCAGATAAGAGGTGGTCTTGTATCTCACGCTGTTGAGCCAAGAGAGTTTTCTGGTGCCCAGACCGATGTAGGTATCGGCTCCCAAGAGACTGGCTGCGACGCTTCCCTCCATGACGGGCTTCTTGCCCTTTGCCTTTAAAGTTTTGTAGGTGATGTCGAGTGCCGAGCTCATTTTATCGCCATACTTGGCAGCGTAGCCTCCTGTGGAGAATCCTATCTTGTCTACCATGTAGGGATTGATGACCGACAGACCCTCTTGCTGACCGCTACGTACGAGGAAGGGACGATACACTTCTACATGATTGATATAGACGGAGTTCTCGTCGAAGGCGCCACCACGCACATTGTATTGTGATGACAACTCGCTATGGGTGCTTACGCCGGCTTGCTGCTGTATCAGTCCCTCTACGGCATTGCCGTTGACTGAGGGAGCCGCTTTCATGTCTTTTACCTTCAGTTCCTGCGTCTGGTCAGACTGTATCTTTTCTGCCGTGACGTTGACTTCAGACAGTACGTTGTTGGGGTAGAGTACGACTTGCAGCGTCTGTTTGCCGCGAGGCTTTCTCAACACTCGGGTCTTGGTCTTGTAGCCTACCATAGAGAACTTAACTGTCACACTGTCAGAGGAATGTAAGCTTAGACTAAATTCACCCTTAAGGCTGGTAAAGGCGACCTTTCCTTGGCTTGCCACCGATACAGTGACAAGTTCTACAGGATTGTTTTCGTCATCGATAACCTTGCCCTGCAGTGTAAAGTCCTGTGCCATCATCCTTAGCGTGGCAACGAGGCATATTGCGAATATAAAGATTCTCTGTTTCATATATTCTATAAAACGTACATTTTCGTTAAATATTATATCGTTCTAGTTTCTCTCTGCGATATTTCTTGGAAAATTCCCTTCACTAAGGTGATGCTATGTCATATTTTTTTAGTACTTTTGCAGCCAAATATATATTTAAGGTAAAAATAGAAAAGAATGAAAAAACAAACCCAAGCCATCCATGTGGCATACGACCGTCGTGATGCTTACGATGCTCTCAGTATGCCCGTATATAATGCCGTAGCATATGAGTTTGCCGATGCGCAAACCATGGCGGATGCCTTCACCGATCGCATTGCCGCCCCAGACTATTCTAGAGTGGAGAATCCTACGGTGACCAATTTTGAGCGTCGTGTGGCAGCCTTGACCGATGCCAAGAAGGTGACAGCCTTCAATTCTGGCATGGCCGCCATTTGTAATACGATTATCGCTCTCTCAGCGCAGGGTAAGAACATCGTTACATCCAAGCATCTTTTCGGTAATACCTATGCCTTGCTTGTAGGTACCTTGGGGCGCTTTGGCGTGGAGGTGCGTCTCTGTGACCTCACCAATGTGGAGGAGGTGAGAGGGGCAATAGACGAGAATACCTGTTGCGTATTCCTGGAGATTATTACCAATCCACAGATGGAGGTGGCTGATCTTTCGGCACTTGCCGAGGCTGCCCATGAGAAGCAGGTGCCACTGGTGGCTGATACTACAACCATTCCTTTCACCCAGTTCTCCAGTCATGCGATGGGCGTAGACATCGAGGTTGTGTCTAGTACCAAGTATGTGAGTGGTGGTGCCACTTCGCTTGGCGGCGTGGTTATCGACTATGGTACAGATTATGCTGCCGATTTCGGCAAACGGCTCTACGGTGAGCAACTTTTTAACTTCGGTGCCTACATGACTCCGCAGGTAGCTTATATGCAGACCCTCGGCCTGGAGACGCTCGATGCTCGCTATCGTGTACAGTCTGGCAATGCCATGGAACTCGCCAAGCGCCTCCAACAGTTGCCTCAGATTCAGCGTGTCAACTATGTAGGTCTGGAGGACAATCCTTATCATGCGCTTGCGCAGAAGCAGTTTGGCAAGACGGCAGGAGCTATGGTCTGCATCGACTTGGCAGACAAGGAAGCTTGTTTCTCGTTTATCAACCGTCTCAAGCTCATTCATCGTGCTACCAATCTCTTTGATAATCGCACCCTTGCTATCCATCCGGCGAGCACCATCTTCGGTGGCTTCTCCGATGAGGAGCGTGCCAGCATGGACGTGCTTGATACTACTGTACGCCTAAGCATAGGCCTTGAAGACGTAGACGACCTCTTTGAGGACATCCAGCAGGCGTTGGGATAACAACAATTAATAATTAATAATTTGGGGATGACATTTGATTTTGACAAAATTATAGACCGTTCGGGTACGGACGATCTCAAGCATGGGGCATTGCTGCCCAGATGGGGGAGAAACGACCTGTTGCCGCTGTGGGTGGCTGACATGGATTTCGAGACTCCGCAGTTTATCACCGATGCACTGAAGGCACGCCTGGAGCATTCACTCTTTGGCTATACGATGGAGCCGGAGGATTATATCCCTAGCATCATCGACTGGATTCATGATCACCATCAGTGGGACGTGAAGCGAGAGTGGATTAAGTTTATTCCGGGTATCGTTAAGGGTATCGGACTGGTATGCAACGTGTTCACTAAGGAAGATGAGAAGGTCATCATCCAGCCGCCTGTGTATCATCCTTTCCGCCTTACACCAGAAGGAAATGGCAGAAAGGTGGTATTCAATCCGCTGAAGATGCGTGAGGATGGGTATTATGACATGGATTTTGACAACCTCGAACAAGTGTACGACGAGAAGTGTAAGGTCTTTATCCTCTGTAACCCTCACAATCCCGGTGGCATTACCTGGAGTCGTGAAACTTTGCTTCGTTTGGCAGATTTTTGTTATGACCATCACTTGCTGGTGGTGAGTGACGAGATACATGCCGACATGGCTGTCTTCGGGCACAAGCATATTCCGTTTGCATCGGTGAGTGACAAGGCTCGTGAAATCAGCATCACCTTTCAGGCACCTTCCAAAACCTTCAATATCGCAGGTGTTGTGAGCAGCTATGCCGTAGTGCCTAACGATGAAATCCGCAAGAAATTCTATTCTTGGCTTACTGCCAACGAACTGGACGAGCCAACGCTCTTTGCACCGATAGCTACCGTCGCAGCCTTCCGTCATGGCGAAGACTGGCGCAAGCAGATGCTGGCCTATATCGAAGATAACATCCGATTCGTGGAGGATTATTGTAAGGGGCATATTCCCGGTGTTCGTCCATTGCGTCCTCAGGCTTCGTTCCTGGTTTGGCTCAATTGTCGTGACCTCCACCTAGAACATGATGAGTTGCTCGACCTTTTCATCGACAAGGCTCACTTGGCTTTGAACGATGGTGAGATGTTTGGCCCCGGCGGTGAAGGTTTTATGCGCCTGAATGTGGCAACGCCACGCAGTATTCTCCAGCAAGCACTAGAACAATTGGCTGGTGCAGTGAAGCTGTTGCCGTGATTCTGCCCTGATGTACAAGAATGATAAAGGCAGTAAGCCTATACGAAATTTCCCTTAAGGATAAGTATTCTTAGCCTTAAGGGAAATATTTTTATCCTTAAGGCTAAAGATATATTTTGCTTTAAGGATGTTGGTAATTCTTGATGTTGGAAAGAATTATTTATTGAATGCGTAGTAGAGGCCGCCATTCAACGCCATACGAACTTGGTAGAGACCATTCTCGTCGGCAGATACGTTCATCTTTTCGCCATTAGGCAAGCAAGCCTGGATGCTGCCATCCCCATTAAAGCTGAACAACTCGTGGATGTCGCCGTCTTTGCTATAAGACCAGCTCTTGTCTTTCTTGTTGAATACGAAATAAGACTTCTCACCCTGTGGGTCTGTAATCTCATAGCCGTTCTTTAAGGTCTTGATGGCGTACATACGACCGTCTTTGCCCATCACATTCTTTGTTTTGCCTATGTTGGCAATCACCTTTTCACCCGTCCAGAACTCGATGGAGTTGAGTACGAGGATGTCGGCTACGGAGCACACAGCATAAGCAGGCGTGATGACAAGGAAAATCAACTCGTTGATGAACTTGTTGTCTGTGGCACGCTTGTTCCAGTTGAGTACCGTGTTGGTCAGACCGAAAGAGCCAATGCATGAACTGAGTGTCAAGGCACCTAAAGAGGCAGCGATGACGGAATTAATCGTTAATTTCTTCATAACTTTATGTATTAGAGTAGAAACAAAGAGGTCTATATGCCTCATGGCTGATAGGGCATATAGACCTTATATAATATAATGTAATCTTATCTCCACGAGGAACGTATTGTTCCTGCTTATTCAAAACTAGTTGTTTCTGCTTATTTGGCCGATTCGAATTCGCGCAAGAAACGAGTGTCGTTCTCAGAGAAGAGACGGAGGTCGCTCACACGATACTTCAGGTTGGTGATACGTTCCACGCCCATACCGAAGGCGTATCCCGTATAGACATTGCTGTCGATGCCGCAAGCCTCCAAGTCGTGAGGGTCTACCATGCCACAACCCAAAATCTCAACCCAACCGGTATGCTTGCAGAAGTTGCAGCCCTTGCCGCCACAGATATTACAAGAGATATCCATCTCTGCACTAGGTTCTGTGAATGGGAAGTAGCTAGGGCGCAAGCGAATCTTGGTGTCGGCACCAAACATCTCGCGAGCGAAGGTGAGAAGTACCTGCTTGAGGTCGGTGAAGCTCACGTTCTTGTCGACATAGAGACCTTCCACTTGATGGAAGAAGCAGTGGGCGCGGGCGCTGATGGCCTCGTTGCGGTATACACGACCAGGGCAGAGTACACGGATAGGTGGCTCGTGGGTCTCCATATAGTGAGCCTCGTCGCCAGAGGTATGGCTACGGAGGAGTACGTTCTTGGTTACATCGCTAGGGTCACTCTGCTCGATAAAGAAGGTATCTTGCATGTCGCGTGCAGGGTGGTCGGCGGCAAAGTTGAGCATCGTGAAGACGTGCTTGTCGTCATCTACCTCTGGACCCTGATAGAGGGTGAATCCCATGCGTGAGAAGATGTCGATAATCTGATTCTTCACCACGGTAAGCGGGTGGCGGGTACCGAGAGCCACTGGGTAGGCGGTACGAGTCAGGTCGATATCATCGCTGGATGCCTCGGCTTCCTCCATTTTCTCCTTCAGACCATTGATTTTGTCAAGGGCTGCGTTCTTCAATTCGTTGATTTTGATACCAACGGCTTTCTTTTGGTCGGCTGCCACATTGCGGAAGTCATTCATAAGGGTGTTGATTTCGCCCTTCTTGCTAAGATACTTGATGCGAAGCTGCTCTACCTCGTCTGCATTCTGGGCAGAGAGGGTGCTGACTTCTCTCAAGAGTTCTTCTATTTTCTCTAATAACATATCTTATTAAATTGTCTGTTTTCTAATCTTTAGGCAGTTGGAACTGCATGAAAAATCTCATTTTGTGTGCAAAGATAATATTTTTTGCTCAAAATATGAAATATCTCAAAAGAAAGTTGTACTTTTGCATGGAAAATTTGAGAAATTTTATAAAGTTTATGAAGAAACTATCTTTTATCGCTGTGCTGATGGCTGTTCTTACCATCGTGTGCTTCACCTCTGTGGGGTGTACTGACAAGAAAACTGCCGTCGTCACCGATTCTGTGAATGGCGATACGGCAGTCGCCGACACGCAGGTTGTAGATTCTGCCGAAAAGTTGATAGAGGAGACTCCCATGCCTAAAGCTGCCGACGAGTTGTTTGATGACTTTGTGTTCAATTTCGCTGCTAACCGAAAACTTCAGTTTTCGCGCATCCACTTCCCTCTGCCTGTTTATCGCAACGACAAGTTGGTCAAGCAGATAGAGAAGAACCGTTGGAAGATGGAACGCTTCTTTATGCGCCAAGACTACTATACGCTTATCTTCGATAATCGTAAGCAGATGGATCTGGTGAAAGATACCACCATCGATCATGTGGTTGTAGAGAAAGTGTTTTATGCCAAGAAGACGGTTCAGCAGTTCATCTTCAATCGCATCAACGGGCAGTGGATGATGACCAGCATCAACTACAAGCCGATGTACCAGAATATGAATGCTTCCTTCCTCAAGTTTTATGGGGTCTTTGCCACTGACTCGGCGTTCCAGACACAGCATTTGCACAATCCGGTGAAGTTTACAGGACCTGACCCTGACGATGATTTCAGTACAATGACAGGTGACATAGAGCCTGAAACATGGCCAGCCTTCGCCCCTCAATTGCCTCATGGCATGATATACAATATCATCTATGGCCAGAAGTATGCGGAGAGCAACCAGAAGATTTTTGTGATCCGTGGCATCGCCAATGGACTGGAAACAGAACTTACATTCCGCCGAATCGAAGGCAAGTGGATGCTTACCAAACTAGATATGTAATCCCCCTATAATTCCGTTTAATATATGAAAGATATTCGTAACTATAGTCTCTTGGCTCACAATACCTTTGGTATCGAGGCGTCCTGCCGTCGCTTTTTGGAATACGACACGGTGGAGGAGGCGCAGCAGATAGTGAAGGGATTGACCGCCGCCGACAGTCCGTTGCTCATTCTGGGTGGGGGCAGCAACCTCTTGCTCACAGGCAACTATCCTGGTACGGTGCTACATTCTGCCATCAAGGGCATAGAAGTGTTCGATTCAGACTTTGTGTACTTGCGCTGTGGCAGTGGCGAGGTGTTCGACGACGTGGTGGCTTATGCCGTGGCGCATGGTTTTCATGGAGCGGAGAACCTGAGCATCATCCCCGGCGAGGTGGGGGCTAGTGCCGTACAGAATATTGGTGCATATGGTGTGGAGGCTAAGGACTTAATATATAAGGTAGAAGCGGTGGAGATAGCCACAGGCAAGGTAGTCTCTTTCGGTAATGCTGATTGTCAGTACAGTTATCGCCAGAGTAAGTTCAAGCATGAGTGGAAGGATAAGTATCTCATTACCCATGTGGTCTATCGCCTCAGTAAGAAATTCGTTCCCGACTTGGATTACGGTAATATCCGTGCCTCATTGGCAGACAGGGGAATAGAACAGCCTACGGCTCAGCAGTTGCGTGAGGTTATCATCGATATACGCAACGCCAAGTTGCCAGACCCAAGGATTCAGGGCAATGCCGGTAGTTTCTTCATGAACCCTATCGTGTCTAAGGGAATGTATGAGGAGTTGGCGGCACAGTATCCTGGCATGCCTCATTATACCGTGGATGCCGAACACGAGAAGATACCTGCCGGTTGGATGATAGACCAGTGTGGCTGGAAGGGTAAGAGCCTCGGCAAAGCTGGCGTTCACGACAAGCAGGCATTGGTGCTGGTGAATCGTGGTGGAGCCAAAGGCGAGGATATTGTACGGCTCTGCGATGCTATCCGTAAGGACGTCAAAGAAAAGTTTGGTATTGATATAGAACCAGAAGTGAATGTCAGGTAAAAAGTTGTTGGAAGGTGAATATGAAAGTTACTTTATTGGGTACAGGAACTTCAAGTGGAGTTCCTGTCTTGGGGTGTAATTGTGAGGTGTGCCGCAGTAAGGATCCGCATGACCATCGTTTCCGCAGTGCGGCGATGGTGGAGACGGAGCAGACGCGTGTGCTCATCGATGCTGGTCCCGATATCAGGATGCAACTCTTGCGGGTGCCCTTTCGTAAGGTCGACGGTGTGCTGCTTACGCATATCCATTACGACCATGTGGCAGGCATTGACGATCTGCGTGGTTTCTGTGTGTATGGCGATATCCAAATCTATGCCGACTCGCTGGTAACAGGCATTTTGCCTCATACGATGCCTTATTGCTTCCCCGAACATCCCGAAGACCTCTATCCAGGTGCACCCAAACTCAGTCTGCATACGATAGCACCTCACCAGTCTTTACAGATAGGTGACGTAGAGGTAACGCCCATCCGGGTGATGCACGACAAGATGCCCATTCTGGGTTATCGCTTCGGCAAGTTTGCCTACATCACCGACATGAAGAGCATGGCGGAAGAGGAATATGCTTATCTGGATGGAGTAGAGGTGCTCGTCATCAATGCGCTTCGCTTCGATAAGCAGCATCATAGTCATCAGTTGGTGGCCGATGCCATTGAAGTGGCTAAAAGAATAGGGGCAAAGCAAACTTACTTTACCCACGTAACTCACCAAATAGGGTTTCATGACGCAGCCAATGCACGGTTGCCCAAGGGATTTTTCTTTGGCTACGATGGCATGGAGATAGATCTGGGTGTTTGATAGGTTTATCTGCCCCTGTCGTTTCGTTTGAATTTGCGATAAAGTTTCCAGGCCAGCAGAGCACCGTCAAGGGTGCCCATACCCATGGATATGAGGCTCGTGATACGTTTGCTCCTGCTCGCATTGTGTGAGAAAGCGTCAGGACGAGTGAAAATGGAACTCCACAAAGCCTTAATCTTGGCATCGTCTGCCTCGATGTCCTTGCGCAGTGCCTCCTTGCGTAGTCTGATGTCCGTCAGACTACGATATTCTAAATGATCGGAAAGTTCTTGGTTCGTCATATACACCAGAATTATTTTTGCATGAGAAGGCTCGTCAAAAACTTCACCAATGGCTTCTCTATCCACTGATGGCGGAAAATAAAGAAAGTCACCAATATCAACAGGTATACGCCAGCCACAATGGCAAAAGCCCCTGCCATGCCTACAAGCGAAGCCAAGGCGTAAGCGGCGGCGAAAGACAAGTATATCAGTGAGATGGCGAGGACCACCAACAACACACCCACCATAGTGAGCGCAGTGACGAGTCTTACCACCTTGTCCACTACATCGAGCTTCATGTATTCAGACTGAAGCCCGATGTAATGCTTGAGCACCTCTACGAGTTGCCCTATGGATTCTACGTTCTTGTCGCTAGATAACATTATCTGTTATATTTAATAATGTGTAATCCTTCTGATTGATGTATGCCAAAGAGAGACTATACCTCAGGAGCTGCGTCCTTGATGTCGTCTACCAAGTCGTCCACTTCCTTGCGGCTCAATTTGAGGTCATGTTTCTTGCAGAAGTCTTCCACAGCTCCTGCTATCTTGCTGCGAGTGTCCTCTCCCTTCTCAGGAGCGAAAATCAAACCGAGTGCTGAACCTGCGAGTGCGCCTCCTAGGAATGCGCCAATGTAACCTAATGCTTTCATAATTCTTAAGTTTTAATAGTTAAACATGCTGTTTTCTTTAGTGCAAATATACTCATTTTTCCCGAAAGTGCAAGGTTTAAAGTCTTAATTTTTCGTTAAAAGTGTTGTATTACCTTGATTTAACAAACTTTATGCAGCATTTCTTTCCTTTTTTGGGATATATTTTGTATTTTCGCACTTGCAAATGGATGTCTTGTGCGTCTATATAGCATAAATAGAAATTTTTAATCCATAAAATCAATCAGTAAGAATATGAAGAAATTGACAGTTTTGAGCTTGGGTATGTGCGCAGTATTGGCACTTGCAAGCTGTGGTTCATCTAAGGAGAGTGCTTACAAGAAGGCTTACGAGAAGGCTCAGCAGCAGGAGCAGCAGGCAGAGACTCCTACACCAGAACCTGTGGTTACACCATTGGAGGTTACTACTCCTTCTGAGAGCACCAATACAGAGGTAGACAATGCTACAGTACGTTCGGAGAATGTAGATCTCGTTTCAGGTTCAGGTCTCCAGAATTATAGCGTAGTGGTAGGTTCTTTCTCGCTCAAGGCTAATGCAGAGGGCTTGGCTAGCACACTGAAGAGCGCAGGTTATGACGCTCAGATTGTGATGAATCCTTCTAACAATATGTATCGCGTGGTAGCTTCTACATTCGTAGACAAGGCTGGCGCAGTGAAGAGCCGCAATCAGCTCCGTGCAGGCAAGTATCCAGATGCTTGGTTGCTTCTCAAAAAGTAATATAAGTACGTGATAATCGACCAAGATTAATGCGTATTTTATCAATAGACTACGGTAAGAAACGTACCGGACTGGCAGTTACCGACCCATTGCAAATTATAGCCAATGGGTTGGCAACTGTTGCTACGTCCGAACTCTTCGCCTTTTGCGAGAACTACATCCAGAAAGAACAGGTGGAGCGCATCGTTATAGGAAAGCCTATCCAGCCTAATGGCGAGCCTAGCGAGAACCTGGCTCGTGTGGAAAATTTCTATAATCGCTGGCGCAAGTCTCATCCAGAGGTACCCATTGAGTACTATGATGAGCGGTTCACCTCAGTGTTGGCTCACCGTGCCATGATAGACGGTGGGGTGAAGAAAAAGGTGAGAAGAGAGAATAAGGGGTTGGTAGACGAGATTAGTGCTACCATCATATTACAGGATTTTATGCAATCAAGAAGATGATTTTACCTATTTATATTTATGGTCAGCCTGTCTTGCGAAAGGTGGCTGAAGATATTACTCCCGATTATCCTGAGCTGAAGAAGCTCATCAACGACATGTACGAGACGCTTGATTCCAGCAGTGGTATCGGCTTGGCTGCCCCTCAGATAGGCCTGGCCATCCGTGTGGTGGTCATCGATCTCGATGTGCTCAGCGACGACGATATGCCTGAGTACAAGGGCTTCCGTCATGCTTTCGTCAATCCGCACATCGTGGAGTATGATGAGGAGAGCAAGAAGGAGACGATGGATGAGGGGTGTCTCTCCATCCCAGGCATCAGTGAGAAGGTGACACGTCCTACTCGCATCCATGTGACTTATCTCGACGAGGAGATGCAGGAGCACGATGAATGGGTGGATGGCTACTTGGCGCGTGTGATGCAGCATGAGTTCGACCACTTGGAGGGCACCATGTTTGTAGACCGCATTTCGCCTCTCCGCAAGAGTATGATAGCCAGCAAACTCAAGAACATCATCAAGGGTAAGTTTCGTGCCAGCTATCGCACCAAGATTCGCCGATAGTATATCTTCTCATATTTTCTAAGGGATATGAAAAAGATTTTTTTCCTGTTTGTGTGGATGCTGTCTTTTCTGCCAGCATCGGCACAATATCGGGTAGACCGCCTCGTCACGGCGGGTAGAAGTGCTCTTTATTATGAGGACTTCGTGCTCTCCATCAAGTACTTTAATCTAGCCATCGGCGCCAAGCCTTATCTCTATGAGCCTTGGTATTACCGCAGTGTGGCTAAGTTTAATCTTGACGACTACATGGGGGCGGAAAACGATGCCTCGGAGGCTCTTAACCTCAATCCGTACATCAACGACATTTATGACCTGCGTGCCATCTGTCGAATCCGCCAGAACCGTTTCGATGAGGCTATCAGCGACTACAATGCTGCCATCCGTCTAGAGCCGCGCAACCGTAACTATTGGTTCAACCGTGCGCTCTGCCAGATGGAGAACAAGAGGTACGACGAGGCGCAGTTGGAGCTGGATACCGTCATTACCAAGTGGAAGGATTATTCCAATGCCTACTCGCTGAAGGCCGAGATATACCTGCAGCAGAAGGATACCGTACAGGCGGAGAAGTGGCTCGACAAGAGCTTGGAACTGAATCCATACGATGGGGATGCCTGGACAACGAGAGCCTACATGGCTCTGGCTCGAAAGGAGTGGAAAAACGCTGACGAGGCTCTTACCAAGTCGCTCCACTTCAAACCCAACAATGTGAACAGTTATATCAATCGTGCCTTGGCTCGCATCAATCTCAACAACCTCCGTGGGGCGATGAGTGATTACGACACAGCGATAGACCTCGACCCGAACAACTTTCTGGCTCACTATAACCGTGGTTTGATGCGTGTGCAGCTGGGTGATGACAACCGTGCCATCACCGACTTCGACTTCGTTATCAAGATGGAGCCCAAAAACTTTATGGCTATCTTCAATCGTGCACTCCTGCATGACAAGACGGGAAATCTCAAGTCTGCCATCCGTGATTACTCTGCAGTTATAGACCAATTCCCTAATTTCTGGACGGGTCTCTCTTACCGTGCACGTTGTTATCGCCGTCTGGGCATGACGAACAAGGCGGAGCAGGACGAGTTCCGTATCCTCAAAGCACAGATGGACAAGCATATCGGCATCCAACCTCGTTGGAGTGCCAAGACCAAGAAGGAGATGCGAAAGCGTTCGGAGATAGACCCCAACAAGTTTGCGTCACTTGTGGTGGAGGATGAGCCTAGGTATGAGCACAATTATAAGAGCGAGTACCGAGGTAAGATACAAAACCGACAGGTGGAGACGGCTTACCTACCGATGTACCAACTCTCTTATTTCCCTAATACGCAGAATGTGAATGGGGTACAGGCTTTTGATAAAGATGTGGAACAGCTCAACCAACTCATTAAAGCAAATGTTTCGGCAAAGGGCGGTCAGCAGAAAGCGGACAAGGTATATATCGTCTGTACCAAGGAACAGCTCGACGAGAATGGTTCGATGAAGATATTCTCCTTGATAGACAAATTGTCTGCCGAACTTAGCGTGGCTAAGGACATTGAGGCAAAAAAGAGTATCTTGATGCGTCGTGCCATTGCCCATAGCGTGCTGCGTGACTTTGAAGCAGCCATCAGTGACTTCACCTATTATATCTCGCTCGATGATACGAGTGCGCTGGCTTACTGGCAGCGTGCCGTGTGCCAGGCAGAGATGGATGAGTTCAATAAGGCTGAGGGTAAGGGAGTCACCAATATCCATTCGGCAGAGGCTGACTTCAGTGATGCTATCCGCATTAATAGCAACAATGCTTACATTTATTATAACAGGGGTAATGTACATGCTGGCAGAAATGAACTTGCCAAGGCGATAGACGACTATAGTATTGCCATCCGTATGGACAGCCGCCTGGCTGAGGCTTATTATAATAGAGGTATAGCGCGAGCAAAGAGTGGTAACAAGCAGGCTGGTATCCAAGATCTCTCCAAGGCGGGAGAGTTGGGCTTGTATGATGCCTACTCGGTTATCAAGCGGCTTGGCAAGGCGAAATGATTCGTCGCTTGTTAGAGTCAATGGATTTGTAACGAAAAAAATAAATCCCCCAAAGAAGGAATGCTGTTTGTCCAACCTTTCTTTGGGGGATTTTTATGTAAAGTTTCTGTTAGTCAATAATTACTTTTTCTCCTTTACCAGATAGAGCACCACTGGCAGGTGGTCGCTGTAGCCGCCCAGCCATCTGCCACCAGCTTTGGTGCGTAATGGCGATCCTTTGTACTGGCCCTCCTGCTGGATGAGGTAGTCGCGACGGAATATCTGGTTCTTCCAGAATTTCAGGGTGGAGTAATCCTTCTCCTCCTGTTTCTTTCCGTTCTTGGTGTATGTTGTCTTGTTCAGGAGGCTAGGAGAGAGCACTATCTGGTCGAAGAGATTCCACGAACCACTGTAGAAGAGTGTTCCCTTGCCCTCCTTGGCCAGGATGTTGTACCATGGGTTGTACATGTCGCCATCGCCCACCTCGGAAATCTCAGCCTTGGCACGTAGCACCTCATGCATACTCTTGTTGGTAGGGTCGTCGTTCATGTCGCCCATCACAAACACCTTCATGTCCGGGTTCAAGTGCAGCAAGCTGTCCTTCACCGCCTTGGTCTGCCGGGCACCACTCTCACGATAGAACGAGCCAGAAAATCGGCTAGGCCAGTGGCATACGATGACAGCCACGTCGTCGCCAGCCATCTCGCCACGCACGGTGAGGAAGCCACGGGTCTTGAAGGCTGAGTCCTTCTCCAGTTCCTGCACGTAAGGCACAAGCTTCACGTTCTTTACCGAGAAAAGCGAAGGGTTATAGAGCAGGGCGCAGTCGATGCCACGTTTGTCAGGACCCTCTATATGACAGTACTTCATGTTGCGGACCTTGAGTGGGGGCTGTGCGGTGAGGTCATCGAGTACTTTGTGGTTCTCTACCTCGGCTAGCCCGATGAAGGCGCAACCCACGTTAGGTAGTACATCGGTACCCATGTCGGCCAGGGCACGCGACATATTTTTCAGCTTGCTGTTATACTTCAAGCCGTTCCATCCCTTGGCAGGAAGATACTCGTAGTCGTTTTTTCCCTCGTCGTGGCAGGTGTCGAAGAGGTTCTCCTGGTTGTAGAATCCTACGGCATATACCTGAAACTGTTTCTGCCCCGTTGTTGCCGCCTTCTTCTGAGGCGTTGCGGCTGCATGCCTGCTCGCTGTGGCCCCAATGCCCACCATCAGCAAGGCAGCCAATAACCATAAATGTCTTTTCATTATTATTTGATTTTGCTTTATATTTTTTGCAAAGATAGCTCATAAATTGTAATTATCGCCATGAAAATATAGAAAAAATCGTTTTTCACTGAATTTTAACTAAAAAGACTTTTATTATTAAAAAACTTTTCGTTACTTTGCAGTCATATATACATTATTTATATAAAATTAGTATGCAAAAGAAAGTAAAACTTACGATGTTCGCGCTTTACTCCAGCACACTGGTAATGGCGGCTACCGCCAGCACAGTCTCGGCTGCCACTGCTGCTCCTCTTGATGAGGTGGGGGCAGTCTATGCCCAGCTGATGAGTGCGCAGCAAGGCAAAGGCATCAATGGGGGGGTATTCGACAAGTACGGTAACCCAATTGTCGGGGCCACTATTGCAGCCGTAGACAAGAATGTATCCCAAAGCACAGTTACCGATATGGAGGGTAACTTTGTTATTAATGTCAAGCCAGGTACAGAGCTCAAAATTAGCTACGTCGGTTTCGGCACTGTCACCGTCAAGGCAAAGAACGGTCTGAAGGTGGAATTGCAGCCCGAAGCCTCCACCGTTACGGGAATGATGGCTGGGAATCTGGACGAGAATGCCTTCACTTTTTCTGAGTCCCAGTTGGGCGAAGACGACGATATGTCGAGCAACGTGACCATTCTTGGTTCCAATAGCAATATCTATGCAAGTCAGGTGGGCTACCTCTTCTCGCCTGTGAGATTCCGTTACCGTGCCTTCAACCAAAAGTACAATGACGTATACATCAACGGCGTGACCATGAACGATATGGAGACCGGACAGTTCCGCTTCTCCAACATCGGCGGTCTGAACCGCTTCTCGCGCAACGTAGACTTCGCCCTGCCTTTCGAGGCCAACGGCTACTCGATGACAGGCATGGCAGGCTCCAATAACTACGACTTCCGTGCCGGGAGCATGGCCGAGGGCCAGTATGCCAGCGTGAGCGCCGGCAACCGCAATTACACTCTGCGCGGCTTGTACACCTATTCCAGCGGTTTCAACAGCCAGGGATGGGCCATCACGGCAGGCGTAACTTACCGTTGGGCCAATCGCGGCTACGTGGAGGGCACCTTCTACAACGCCCTCTCTTACTTCTTCGGCGTACAGAAGAAATGGGAGAACGGCCACTCGCTGAGTATTTCCACCTGGGGTAACCCTACCGAGCGAAGCACGCAGGGAGCCTCTACCGACGAGGCTTACTGGCTCGCCAACGACTATTACTACAACCCATACTGGGGATACCAGAACGGACACAAGCGCAACTCGCGCGTGGTGAACGACTATGCTCCTTCTGCCATCGCTACATGGGACTGGAACATCAACGACCGCATGAAGCTCAGCACGAGCCTCTTCGGCAAGTATTCGATGTACAAGAGCACCAAACTTAACTACAACAACGCCGAGAATCCACAACCAGATTATTGGAAGAATATGCCTTCTTCCAACTTCTACGTGTGGGGTGACTTCAAGAACGGCAACAATGCATACAACTGGGAGTCTTGGAACAGTGCAGTGAACTACTGGACAGCCTCCAAGGCCAACCGCCAGATAGACTGGGACCAGCTCTACTATGCTAACCAGCAGGCTGCCAAGAACGGGCAGGAAACCATGTACTACGTACAGGCCAAGCACAACGACAACCTGAACCTCGTGCTCTCCTCCACGCTCAATACTCAGCTGGGCCGCAAGAAGAATCTCGCCACAGGCTTTATGCTCGGCAAGAACACCAACCGCCACTACCAGACCATGGAAGATATGCTGGGTGGCACCATTTTCCACAACCTCAACTCTTACGCCATCGGCGATTATCCTATCACCGATTCACGTGTGCAGTACGACCTGAACACAGCTGGTCCCAATAACACGGGTAAGCTCGTGTACGAGGGCGACAAGTTTGGCTACGACTACCGCATCGATGTCAACAAGGCTGGTGCATGGACTAGCTACACCAGCGAGTTTGCTAGCATCAAGGCGATGCTGAGCGGTCGTATCGGCTACACCGGCATGAAGCGCCACGGCTATATGCGCAATGGTATGGCTGCCGACAATAGCTACGGCGACAGCGGCACAGCCAACTTCCTGGACGGTGGCGTGAAAGGTTCGCTCAATGTAGACCTGGGCCGCGGACACACCTTCAGCGTGGGTGCTGGCTACGAGTGGCGTGCGCCAATGGCCAGCACGGCATTCTTGGCACCGGAAATCAACAACGACTTCGTTACCAACCTCAAGAACGAGCGCATCTTCAGTTCGGACTTCAGCTACCAGTACCAGAACGCATGGTTGCACGCCAATCTGAGTGGATACTACAGCCGTCTGGAGAACGTTACCGAATGGCAGAACTTCTACAATGACGACGAGAACTCCTTTACCTATGTCAGCATGACAGGCATGAAGAAGGAGTACTACGGTCTGGAGGCAGGTCTGAAGTTCAAGCTCACCTCATGGCTCGACCTGAAGACCCTTGGTACCATCAGCGAGGCCAAAAACATCAACAACGTAACGGCCACCTATATGCTCTCCAAGAGTGCCGAGGTATATACCGACAAGGCTTATATCATCGACATGCGCGAGAGCGGCACCCCTCTCACGGCGGGCAGCATCGGCCTTAGCATGCATACGAACGGCTGGTACATTGACCTCAATGCCAACTATTACGACCGCATCTATCTCTCCTATTCTCCTAGCTACCGCTACGAGCGAGTACTCAAGAACCGCCAGAAGGCGCACCAGATGTACCCGGAGATATTCGATGCCACCGTATCAGAAGATGGCAACAGCTTCCTGCCAGAGGCAGTGGCACAGGCCAAGGGACATGGCGGATGGATGGTAGACATGAGCATAGGCAAGAGCGTGCGTCTGGGCAAGGGATCGCTCAATTTTAACCTCATGATTACCAACCTGCTGAACAACCAGACCCTCGTAACTGGCGGATATGAGCAGAACTCACGCTCGGGCTACACCATCGACTCGGCTACGGGCGAGGTAAACAACCCACGCATCTACCAGTTCTCGAAGAACCCTAAGAAGTATTATGCATTCGGTACCAACGGCATGTTCCAGATAGGGTACAGATTCTAACCAAACAAAGAAGAACAATGAAAAAGATAAAATACATAGCAATGGCATTCGTGGCGATGAGCGGACTGATGCTCGGCTCGTGTATGGGCGACAGCTACGCCGATCCAGACCTTACCGAGAAGGTGCCCGCCTCTCCCTGGGGCAACAACAAGCTGAAGGAGCAGAATGTCATCACCATCGCCCAGCTGAAGAGCGACTACAAGAGTGCCATCGATGGCGGCTCGTTCAAGCTCATCGACAAGGATCTCATGATTAAGGGGGTGGTTACGGGCAACGACATCAGCGGCAATATCTACAATGAGGTGTCGCTCGAAGACGAGACTGGAGCCATCCTGGTATGCGTCAACGCCAGTGGACTCTACGGCTACCTGCCAGTGGGCACCGAACTGCTCATCGACCTTAACGGCATCTACGTGGGCGGCTACGGCAAGCAGGCAGAGATAGGCGGCGTGTACACCAACCTGAAGACTGGTGCTACCAGCGTGGGCAAGATAGACCGTGCCACCTGGGAGAAGCACTTCAAAATTCTGAATCCAGGCGAGGCCGATGCCAGCACTGTGGTGCCTACCGAGTTCGATATGAGCAAGTTGGGCGATACCGACTATCTGGAGCAGAACGCAGGCAGACTGATGACCATCAAGGGCGTGAAGTTCTCTGCTGCCAATGGTAAGACAGTATGGGCTGCCAACGACGAGACTACCAACCAGAGCCTCATAGACGCCACTACCGGCAAGATGATCAACTCCAATAACCTCGTGGTGCGCACTTCAGGCTATGCCCGTTTCGCCAACGCCGTGCTCCCTGACGGACCGTTCAACATCACGGGTATCTTCACCAGATACAACAATGTATGGCAGATTCTCGTGCGCGACACCAATGACCTGGAGACTGTATCACTCGACAAGAGTGGCACCCTCGAAGACCCATACACCGTAGAGGAGGCCCTTGCCATCATCAATGCTGGCACTTACAGCTCTGACGATGTTTACACCGCTGGTGTCATCTGTGCGGTAACCGACGTAGACACAGGTTCTTACGGCAACGCTACCTATAAGATTTCTGCCGACGGCACAGACACTGCAGGCAAGACTATCACCGTATTCCGAGGCTACAACATCGGCGGTGCCAAGTGGACAGAAGATACCAAGGGAACCCTCGCCGTAGGCAAGAAGGTGGTTATCAAAGGCAAGCTTACATTGTACAGCAGCACGCCAGAGATCAACTCGGGCAACGAGCTGGTGAGCATCCAGTAAGAACTTTCAGTTCCCCGGTAAATAGGGAACGTAATGGCTTACACATTATTATATATAATACATTATTAATATAAATAGACAACAAAAAGATGAAAAAGTATATATTTTCTATGATGATGGCGGCGATGGCTGCCTTCACATTCACTAGCTGCGAGGACGTGCCAGAGCCTTATACACAGCCTAGCAAGCCAGATGACAGCGGCACTACCGACGGTACACCTACCGGTACAGGTACTGCTGCCGACCCATTCAACAGTGTAGCAGCTATCCAGTACTGCCAGTCGCTGGAGGCTGGCGCAGAATCAGACAAGGAAGTCTACATCAAGGGTAAGGTGCAGAGCATCAAGGAGGAGTTCAGCAGCAACTACGGCAACGCCTCTTTCTACATTGCCGACGATGAGACGAGCGAGACCTTCTACGTATACCGTACTTTGTACCTCGGCAACCAGAAGTGGACCAGCAGCGACGAGCAGATAAAGGTAGGCGACGAGGTTGTAATTTGCGGCAAGGTGATGAACTACAGCGGCAATACCCCAGAAACTGTGACAAATAAGAGTTACCTCTTCTCCTTAAACGGCAAGACTGCGGGTGGTGATACACCAGCTGCTGGCGATGCCAAGGGTACAGGTACCGAGGCCGACCCATTCAACAGTGTGGCTGCACAGAACCTGGCAACCTCTCTGGAGGCCGACAAGGCTACAGAACAGGAGTATTATATCAAGGGTAAGATACAGAAGTTTGCCAGCAACGGCGAATTCAGCTCGCAGTACGGCAACGCTTCCTTCTATATCGCCGACGATGAGACGAGCGAGCAGTTCTACATCTTCCGCACTTACTACTTCGGTGGCGAGAAGTGGAAGGATGGCGACCAGCAGCTCAAGGTGGGCGATGAGGTAGTGGTAAGTGCCAAACTCATCAACTACAAGGGCAACACCCCTGAGACTAATCAAGGCGGTAAGCTCATTTCCATCAACGGCAAGACCAGCGGCAGCTCTACAGACACTCCTAGCACTCCAGAGACCCCAGTTACAGGCGAAGCAATGACTGTTAGTTCTATCGTAAGCGGCAAGACTAGCTCCGAGGATTTGCCAGAGAATTCCTATGGCTCTCAGTTGGCAGCTACCGAGAGCACCTGGTACTCCTGGAAGTATAACAACGTAGCCTATAGCGGTGCCCGTATCTGCAGAGCTAATAGCACCTACACGGGCTGCCTTCAGGTTCAGGGCAACGCATCTGATGCAACCAAGCAGGGCTTCTTCTTTAATAGTTCTGCGTTCAGCAGCGACATCAAGAGCATTACTCTTGTGGTAAAGGGCGGCACAAGCTATGATACCCCTACCACCTTCAGCGTATACCATGGCACAGCGGCTCACCCTACAAAGGATGCTATAGAGGCTACTTATACAGTAGAGAAAGGCGAGGCAGCAAACACCTTCACCATGACTTATGACTTCAGTGCTGTCAGCAGCAAGTACTTCACCATCTGGAACAATGCCCAAGGTGCGCTCTACATCGAGAAGATCATCGTAACTCTGAAGTAATCGCTTTAATCTGGCATTACGATATTCCCTCCTTCCCGTCGCCTCTCCCTCTAAGCGAGAAGGCGATGGGGAGCATCCAGGGGTATCGCCCTGTAGAATATAAAACATTATGAGACATAACAAGAAATTTCTCCTTGTCCTCTCGCTCCTCGCAGCGATGACTTTCTCGGCATGTGGCACTGACGACTCCTTGCAGTTCAACTTCCCTGATAAGGAAGACAACGGCGGCAACAACGGCGGCTCTACCGATGCCAACAACACCAACAAGAACGTAGCCACAGCACTGATGCCACAAGTGGTAAGAAACGCCATCGGCGGACTGGAATTCCCCAAGCTCAAGGACAACGGTACCAGCTATGCCGTCGTACACATGGACGGCGATGTGGTAAACTTTTCTACCGAGTGGGACGACTCCAAGAAAAGTCAGCGTTGGAGCTGCTATACATTCAATACCACCAATGTGGCACAGAATGTGTCCCGATGGTATCCAGACTATAATTCTGGAGAGCGACAGTATCCCTTCGATACCGACCTGAAGGAACAGTGGGGCATCACCGACTTCACCGAAGACCCTACGCCTACTACACAGGGCTTCGACCATGGTCACATCTGTCCTTCAGCCGACCGTAAGCAGACCCTCACCCAGCAGAAGCAGACCTTCTTCATGACCAACATGCAGCCACAGTACAGCAACTTCAACCAGCGTGGCACTTGGTACAATATGGAAGACGCATTGCGCAAACTGGCCCCTAATGTGGATACAGACACCCTCTTCATCGTGAAGGGCGGCACCATCGACCAGGTGGGTAGCGAGAGCAACATCCTGGGTTGGAAGAAGAACGGTGCTTCGAGCGATACCCAACTCGATGGCTACATCCCTGTGCCCAAGTATTTCTTCGTGGCAGTACTCAAGAAGGCATACGACAGCTCCAGCAAGAGCTACAAGTACAGTGCCTTCGGATACTGGTTCCCTCACGTAAACCAGGCCTTGGCAAACGGCGACAAGCTCTCCAACTATGTGGTCAACATCAAGACCCTGGAGGACAACACAGGCATCGACTTCTTCTGCAACCTGCCAGACGATATCGAGAAGCAGGTGGAGCAGATGGATGTAACCTCCATCAAAAACGTTTGGGGATTCAATTAGAATGTTTTTAGTATTAACAATTTAAAATCATTAAGTTATGAACAAGTTTTTACGCTATTCTTTATCTTTGGTGTTGGCTTTCGTGGCAGGTGTAACATTTGCTGACGAGCCATACAAGGTTCTCACATTCCCCGATGAGGGCACAGAGGGCAAAAGCATCTCCAACTATGCCACAACATGGAAAGCTACTGTCGGTGAGGATTCTTGGACGATTGCGAATTTCAACTCCAATAAATGGAACAACAGCTGGAAATACATCAAGTGCGGAAGCAAGAGCAATGCTTCTGTAGCTTCCATTGCATCCCCAGCCATCGACAAGGCCATCGGCAATGTAGTGGTAACCGTCGACAAAGTTACTGCTGACAAGGTTAACTCCATCAAGCTGCAGGTAGCTACCGACCCAGCCTTCAGCAATGTAACCGAAGAAATCAGCGCCTCTGTCATCAAAGCATCAGAGATGCAGTTTAAGACCACCAAGGCACAGGCCAATAACTACTATAAGGTAATCTTCGACTGCGAAAAGGGAAGTAGCAACGGATTAGTGCAGGTTTCTCAGGTAGCTTACTACAAAGAGGGTGATACACCAGAAATCACCGACATCTCCAATACTGCCGAGACTGCTTACACCGTAGCCAAAGCCAAGGAACTTATCGATGCCGGCAAGGGCCTTGCCACCCAGGTTTACGTAAAGGGTATCGTGTGTGAGGCAAGCTCTAGCCTGAACCCAACATACGGAAGCCTTACTTACAAGATTTCTGACGATGGTACCACAGAGAACGAGTTTACCGTATATGGCGGTCTTAGTTTCGATGGTGAGAAATTTACATCTGTAGACGATGTCAAGGTTGGCAACGAGGTTGTGGTATTCGGAACATTGACGAAGTACAATTCTACTTACGAGTTGGACAAGAACAACGTTCTCATCTCCAAGAAGGATGTACCTACTGGCATCACTTCCATAACAACAGCTCCAGCAGCAGACAATGCCCCAATCTATAACCTGGCAGGTCAGAAGGTAGGCAAGGCTTACAAGGGCGTAGTTATCAAGGACGGAAAGAAGATGATTATGAAGTAAATCTATAAATTACCTCAATATTACAAGAAACCCATTGCTTGAAATGTCAGGCAATGGGTTTTTTCTGAATCCTGATAAAATACTATATTCTCATTACTTGTTTTACACCCTTTACCGTACTGAGCTTCTTGATGAGCAACTCAGTCTTGCTGGCGTCATCAATCATGACAGTCACGTTGCCGGAGAAAAGTCCGTCCTTCGACGAGATGTTGATACCACGCATCACGAGCTTGTCTTCCTTAGAGATGATGTTGGTGATGTTGCTCACGATACCGATGTCATCGTTGCCGATGATGCGCAGGGTGATGGCATACTTCGACGTACCCTTGCCGCTCCACTTCGCATTCACGATGCGATAGCCGAACCGGCGGCGAAGCTCCTTGGCGTTGGGGCAGTCCTTGCGGTGTATCTTGATGCCCTTGTTGATGGTGACAAAGCCAAAGATAGGGTCTCCGTAAATAGGGTGACAGCAGTTGGCCAGTTCGAAGTCGATGCCCTTCAGGTTCTCGTCGATTACCAGCACATCATCGCTCTGGCGCATCAGTTCCTCCGTAGGATTCTCAAATTCAAAACTCTCGGCGCTAGCCGCAGGCTTGGAGGTATTGGCAAGGTTCTGGTCGTGGTCACGCTCCTCGATGTATCGCTCGATAACCGTGTTTACGTCGAGCTTCTCCTCTGCTATCTCCTTGTAGAAGTCTGAATTCTCCTTGTAGCCCATCTTCTTGATGATGCGGGCCATGGTGCTCTCGTCGATTTCTATTTTGCGGTTCTTAAACCGTCGCTCCAGCAGCTCCTTGGCAAAGAGACCATCCTTCTTCTGTGTCTCCTTAAGGGCGAGGCGAATCTTGGCCTTCGCCTTGCTGGTCTGCACGATATTGAGCCATTCCTGACGAGGCTTCTGGTTGTTCTGGGTGAGGATTTCCACCTGGTCGCCAGAGCGCAGTTGCTGGCGGAAGGTTACAGCCTTGCCGTTTATCTTTCCGCCCACACACATGTTGCCGATACGCGAGTGGATGTAGTAGGCGAAGTCGAGCACCGTGGCACCCTTGGGGAAGTTGAGCAGGTCGCCCTTAGGGGTAAACACGTACACCTCGTCTTCCTTCAGTTCGGTGGTAAGCTGGTCCATCAGCTGCAAGTCATCGTTGCTCTCCAGTGCCGCACGTATGTTGGCGAGCCATTCGTCGATGCCACCTTCGCCCTGTTTGATGCCCTTGTAGCGCCAGTGGGCAGCCAGACCATGTTCGGCGATATCGTCCATGCGCTCGGTGCGAATCTGCACCTCCACCCACTTGTTTTCTGGTCCCAGCACCGTGGTGTGCAGACTCTCGTAACCATTACTCTTAGGCACAGAGAGCCAGTCGCGCATGCGCTTCGGGTTAGGTTGGTACATGTCGGTGATGATGGCAAAGGTCTGCCAGCATTGCATGTACTCCTTCTCCCTCGGTGCATCGATGATGATGCGTATGGCGAAGAGGTCGTATACCCCCTCGAATCCGCACTGTTGCTTTTTCATCTTCTGCCAAATGGAGTGGATGCTCTTGGTACGCCCCTTCATGTGGTACTTCAGTCCGGCAGCATCTAGCTTCTCCTGGATAGGCTTGATGAATCGGGCGATGTAAGCATCACGTGAGGCTTTGGTGGCGTTCAGCTTTTCCTTGATCATATAGTAAGCGTCGTGCTCCAGATATTTAAGACTCAGGTCCTCCAACTCGCTCTTCAGTTTGTAGAGACCCAGTTTGTGGGCTAGGGGAGCGTAGAGATAGCTCGCCTCCTCGCTTACCTTGTGCTTGGCGTCTTGCTGGTCGGTATCACGTATCTGCCGCATCACGTTTACACGGTCGGCTATCATGATGAGTATCACTCTCATGTCCTCTGAGAAGGAGATGAGCAGGTTGCGGAAGTTCTCGCTCTCGATGACAGGGTTGCGCTTGTATAGGTCGTGGATGCGGAGCAGACCATTGATGATGTGTGCCACACTGTCGCCATACTTGCGCTGGATGTCGTCGATGGTCTGGTATCCGTCGATGACGCTGGTCTGCATCAGGATGGCGATGATGCCGTCACGCTTCAGACCTATCTCGTTAACGGCAATTTCTGCCGTCTGTAATGATGTCAATATCGGGTTGAGGCCGAACACATCGCGCTTAATCTGGTGATTTTCGAAAGCGTGGTGTATGTCCTCGCGCAGATTCTCCTCGTCGTTGGGCTGGATGGTATCGCCTGCGGCAGTTCTCAATCGGTCTAGGATGAGGAGTGTCTGCTCTTTTTCTTCGGGTGTAAAAATAAATGGTGTTTCTGTCATTTTAATTCCTCCATGTTGATTTCTAGTGCTAAAAAGCATGCACTTTGTTAAATATTCCTTGCAAAGGTACAAAAAAATGGGGGAAAATTTCCTTTTATCAAATAAAATAACTAACTTTGTGGCATATATCGTGTAAATTTAACATAAATATGGTATTATGAATCAGCAAGATCTAAACCAAATCGCTGCCCGTGGCATTGCCGAGCAGCAGATTGAGCATCAGTTGGAACAAATCAAGAATGGTTTTCCTTACCTCAAACTAGAGGGGGCGGCAGCTATCGGTAAAGGCATCATGGCTCCATCGGCAGAAGAGGTGGAGACCTATGAGAAAGCTTGGAACGACTATAAGGCCGAGGGACATAAGGTGGTGAAATTTGTGCCTGCGTCGGGTGCAGCCAGCCGTATGTTCAAGAATATGTTTGCTTTCCTTGATGCTCCATACGACGAGCCTACTACCGACTTTGAAAAACAATTCTTCGAGAATATCAAGAAGTTTGCTTTCCGCAAGGCTCTCTGCGACAAGTGCCATGTCAATAATGATAAGGGTATCATGGGCCTCGTCAAGAACGGCGAGTACAAGGCTGTGGTAGCCAATCTCCTGAAGCCGGAAGGGTTGAACTATGGCCAGTTGCCTAAGGGTTTGCTGCAGTTCCATGAGTATGAGGACGAAGTGCGCACACCTATGGAGGAGCACTTGGTGGAGGCTGCCCTCTATGCCAGCAGCAATGGCGAGGCAAATGTACACTTCACGGTTTCTCACGACCACTTGGAGCTATTCAAGAAAATGGTGGACGAGAAGGCTGAGAAGTATGCTCAGCGATATGGCATCAAGTATAACATCAGTTTCTCCGAGCAGAAACCATCTACCGATACTATCGCTGCCAATCCAGACAATACACCGTTCCGCAATGAGGACGGTTCCTTGTTGTTCCGTCCGGGCGGCCATGGCGCACTTATCGAGAATCTCAATGAGATAGACGCCGACGTGGTGTTTATCAAGAATATCGACAATGTGGTACCTGACCGACTGAAGGCGGAGACCGTCACTTGGAAGCAGGTGATAGCTGGTATCCTCGTTACCCTCCAGAAGAAGGCATTTGAGTATCTGAAGGTTTTGGATTCCGGTCAGTACAACCACGAGAAGCTGGAGGAAATCATTCGCTTCGTACAGCGTGACCTCTGCTGTCGCAAGCCAGACATCAAGGAACTGGAGGATGCCGACCTCGTCATCTACTTGCGTGAGAAGCTCAACCGCCCAATGCGTGTATGTGGCGTGGTGAAGAATGTGGGCGAGCCTGGCGGCGGTCCTTTCCTTACTTATAATAGCGATGGCACTATCAGCCTCCAGATCTTGGAGAGCTCGCAGATAGACAAGAACAATGAGGAGTATATGAAGATGTTTACCGAGGGCACTCATTTCAACCCGGTAGACCTCGTATGCGCTACCAGGAATTACAAAGGCGAGGCTTTCGACCTGCCTAAGTACGTAGACCCTAGCACTGGCTTCATCTCCAGCAAGAGCAAGAACGGCAAGGACTTGAAGGCATTGGAGCTGCCAGGTCTTTGGAATGGTGCGATGAGCGACTGGAATACAGTCTTCGTTGAGGTTCCATTGGGCACATTCAATCCTGTAAAGACCGTCAACGACCTCCTTCGTGACCAGCATCAGGCTGTGGAGGGCGGCATCCAGCACGAGCATCACGGCAAGGGCGGTTGCTGTGGTCATCACTAATGTACCGTTACGGAAATCGACGATAAAAAAAATAACATAGGCTCAATTCTCACTGATGAGGATTGAGCCTTTGTTATTTTGAGTTAGTAAAATTGCGGTCGTGTCGTCAAAGTAGAGGAGACATTAGTTGTACCAGATTTCTCCACCTAATACGTTCATGTACTCTTCGGTTGTGTTTCTCTCTGTGGGAGCTGTAATCTCTACGAACTCGCCATAGGTCTTCGTCTTGTTGATGTTCATGTTGTGATAATTTTTGTTGATTTAATAATAACAGATATTTTAATATAACCTCCTTTTCGGGAGAGGTCTTTCTTCTTCTTCTTTAAGCGAACCTTTTGCTTTGTTTGTTGTTTCGTCTAGGTTTATGTCACAAAGTTACAAAAAAAAGTAATACGAGTCAAGTGTTTGGCCCATATTACTTTCGTTATTTATACTTTTTTATACTTTTATGTGCTATTTTCTGCTTCCAGACTTCTGTTTTTAGACAGTAATCTCTCCTGCTAGCGATAGTTCCATCTTCTCTCTTACAATGGCATTGTCCTCATATTTGCCTTGTAGGTACATCAGTTTGGTGACGGCAGCCTCCACGGTAGAGTCGTGTCCGCTGATTACGTGGGCAGTCTTCAGTTGGAATCCGGCACCGTAGCGTTCCATCTCCACGCAGCCCGTCAGGCACTGGCTGATGTTTACGATGTTCACCCCACGGTGGGCGGCTTGGTCTAGCAGTCGCATCACCCAGGGTGCATGTGGGGCATTGCCCGAACCGAAGGTACGCATCACGATGCCTCTGAGTGAAGGTGACTCCACGACGTGGCGCACGATGCTGTCCTGGATGCCGGGGAAGAGGCTGAACACGATGACATTCGGGTCGAGCTTCAGGTGCGGTATCATAGGTTTGGAATAGGCAGGGCGCAAGATGTGGTGCGTGTGGTACTGGAAGTTGATGCCCACATCGCAAAGGTGGGGGTGATTGAACGACTCGAAGGCATGGAATCCCTCGGCATTGATCTTGATGGCGCGGTTGCCGCGGAGCAGCTTGCCATTGAAGAAGATACACACCTCTGGCACCATCGGATGCCCCGTGATGTCTTTGGCTGAGGCTATCTCGATGGCAGTCATGAGATTCTCCTTGCCGTCGGTGCGCAGTTCGCCGATAGGCAACTGGCTACCCGTCAGGATAACGGGCTTGGTAAGATTCTCGAGCATAAAGGAGAGGGCTGAGGCTGTGTAGGCCATCGTGTCGGTACCGTGAAGGATAACGAATCCGTCATAGTCGTCATAGTTGTTGGCGATGATACCCACGGTTTCTGCCCATCTCATCGGGTCCATATCGCTGGAGTCGATAGGTGGGTCAAACTTTCTGACATCAACGTCTGCCTCGATGAGCTGGAACTCTGGCATCGACTCCACGAGGTGGCGGAAGTCGAGCGGTTCAAGTGTGCCGGTCTCGGGGTCTTTGCCCATACCGATGGTACCTCCCGTATATATAATAAGAATCTTTGATGTGGCCATAACTTTTCTTTTTGTTGACAATCTGTTTGCAAAGGTACAGAAAAGTTTCTGCATGACAAAACATTTAGAAAAATTAATGTATTTTTCTTCGCTTGTTACAAAAAGAAATCGTACTTTTGCACTCGATTTAATAAAAATACTAAGTTGTTATGGTAAAAATCACATTCCCAGACGGATCTGTTCGTGAGTATGAGCAGGGCGTAACTGGTTTACAAATCGCCGAGAGCATCTCGCCGGCTCTCGCCCGCAACGTTGTATCTTGCG
>CAVDKC010000015.1:0-32656 GCA_963609615.1 Oribacterium sp. | reverse complement strand
CTGGAAACTCTCGCTAGTACAGCGTTTTGGCAAGGCAGTCAAGGTGAATGCAGCATTGGATAATCTCTTTGGTTATAAGCCAAAGTACTATTATCTTAACAGTCCATTGACGGATGGTGTCACCTTCCAAGTCGGAATGTCGGTTGATATCGATAAATTGTTCTGAAAAGAAGGATTTCAATTCCCCTTTTCCCTAATAAAATAAAAAAGAGGCTGATGCGATATCAGTCTCTTTTTTATTTTTAATTCTTATTTGATGAATAGTTTGAATCCCTTTACGCTGCCAGGAGCTCCTTGTTCTGCACGAGGCAAGTACTCGATGGCGGTAACGGTAACCTGCTTGCCCATGTCGACTATGCCGAGGTGAGGGAAGTTGGCACCCTTCTCGGTCTGCCAGTAGGTGCTCTCCTGGAGGTCGAACATCTTGTCGAGCGTGGAGTTGCCTTTCTCACTGTCGGCGTAGTAAGCCACCCAGTTGTTGCGGTCAATGCGATTGCCTTCTGCATCGAGAAGATAAACCTCGGCGATGGCTATCTGCGAATCTCCGCTATGGCTGCTCTCGCACTCGATGGCAAAATAGCGGCCTGTCTTAGGAGTATCGAGCTTGATGGTCTGCCATCCGTTGCCGGCCTTGAAGTTGCCCTTTAGGACAGGTGTGTCGGAATTTAAGTCCATACGATGACCTGGGTCGTTGTGCTTGTTGCTCTTTTCGAGATGTAGCTTGTCTAGCTCTGGATGATCTTGGCAGAAAGCGGTAGGGATGAGGTTACCACTCTTGTCGGTAGCCACAGCCTTGCCATCGGTAGCTGTAGTCTGTGGACCCACCACGTCGAGCACGATGACCTCATTCTTTCCCTTCTTCAGCCAGCAACCTGGCAAGTACAAGGTCTGCTGAGGTCCGATGTGCCAGAAGCGACCGAGTGCATGACCGTTCACATAGACCTGACCCTTGCCGAAAGCCTCCATATTGATAAAGGTGTCGCCCACCTTCGAGAGGTTGAAGTAGCCACGGTAGTAGCCCGCCTTGCTCTCTATGCCACGCATCTTGTTGGTTGGCGTTTCGAGTGCCTTTATGGCAGTCTGGTAGTCGTCAGCTATGGTGCTGTTGGACCAGAGTGTTGGGGTAAGTGTGATGTCGCAGTCGTCTTTACGCGATGAGATGATTACGTTGCCAATGATTCCTTTATAGTCCTTGATGGCACGGCCGAAGTTGATTCTTCCCATGCCTTCTACTACGATGGTGAGGTTGGCACCCTGAGGCATGGCTGGCAATTCGAGCGACTTCTCATTCTTCACACGGTCTATCTTGCCTACATATTTGCCGTTGACGTATACTAGTGCGAAGTCGTGGAACTCACCTGTCAATGTAGAGGTTCCTTCGATGGCTGGCACAGCAGTTTCGTAGACCATAGTTCCCCATCCCATATCCATGTCCTCGAAGCTTTTAGGAGCAGTACTTTCCTCCTGTTTTCCGATGCCATAGCTCAATGGCTTGTATTCCGTAAACTTAAATTCTGGTACCGATATGATGCTCATCGGAGCCTTAGGCACAGCTGGCAACTTCTTGCCATCGTTGTATTTCGCCATCATCTTCTGTAGCTCGTAGAACTTTGGTGTGGCGAGTCCCCACTCGTTGATAGGGGCATCATAATCGTATGAAGTTACATCGGGTTGGAAGCCTGGGCTATTGGCGCCTGCCCAATGACCGAAGCTCGTACCGCCGTGAGTCATATAAAGCGAGAAACTGATGCCCTTGGAGAGCATCTCGTCCATGCCTTCCACCATGTCCTTGGCAGGGCGGGTCTCGTGGCGTGCGCCCCACTTGTCGAACCAACCGCTCCAGAATTCGGAACACATTTTAGGCGCATTCGGGCGAACCTCGCCGAGACGTTTGAATTGTTGGTCGATGTTGGCACCCGTACCGAAGTTCATCGTCCAGGTAAGGTCGTCGAGACCATTGTTGAGGAAGTTGGAAGACCAGTCGCACTGGAAGAGGCTCACCTTGTCGAAGCCTGATTTCTTCACGATGTCACGGATGGCACTCACGTACGGCTTGTCCTTGCCATAGGAACCATATTCGTTCTCTACCTGCACCATGATGATAGGTCCGCCGTTCTGGATGGTGAGGGGAGCGAGTTGCTTGCCCACTTCCTGCTCAAACTTCTCTACACGCTGCATGAAGTAAGGGTCTTGCTCACGCAGACGGATGTCCTTCTTCTTGAGGAGCCACCATGGCAGACCGCCCATTTCCCATTCGGCGCAAACGTATGGACCAGGGCGCACAATGACGTACATGCCGTTTTTCTGACAGAGTCGGCAGAAAGCAGCCACGTCGTTGTTGCCAGTGAAGTCAAACTTGCCTTCCTCCTGTTCGTGGATGTTCCAGAATACATAGAGGCAGACGGTGTTCATGCCGAGAGCCTTGCACATCTTGATGCGGTGCTCCCAGTAGGCACGGGGAATGCGAGGGTAATGTAACTCGGCTGCTTTTACTACGAAAGGCTTGCCGTTAAGCAGAAAGGTCTTGTCACCTGTAGTGAACGTTCCACTCTTCTGTGCTGCCATCATTGGGGCCGGGGCCAATGCCAATAGGGATGCAAAGGTGAAAGTCTGAATAGTCTTTGATAATTTCATATGTTATTTGTTTTGATTTTTTATACCTTGGTTAGTATCTTGCTTCAGTTTATATTTATGTGTCGGTTGTTTGAAGTTGTGTGCAAAATTAGCGAAAAATCCCCTTTTTGTAGTATATAAAACGCTATCTATAGGGGATAAATCGTTATTTTTCGTTTTGTATTTCTGTTTAGTTTACTTTTGTACAAAGGTGGTTATACTGCGTGGCGTCAGGATAGTGCTCCCCGTAGTAGTGCTCCCTACGGGCAAGAGACTTTCTGCAGAAATGTCGCTGGTACGGTATAACTGCCATGTTTTTGTCTCATGGTCGTCTAGGTCAAAGCAAACAGGCTTTGTCTCCTCTGAATAGTTGATGGCTACAATTACCCACTTTCCGTCGGCATTTCTGTAGGCAGAGCACATAACGCCCGTTGGGTCGTTGTAGCCTTCCTCGATGACCTTTCCGTCGGCAGAGGTGGCGATGATGTCGTAACGCTGAGCGCCAGGGCGAACGAACCGGCTGTAGTTGCCAAGTGCCCACATCAACTTTGAGTCGACAGCGCTTCCACTCTTCCAACCGTCCTGGCTGTAGATACGTATGAGCCCATCGCGATAGTCGCCGCCAGCTGCGCGCCACCAGCTCCAGCTTTCAGCATTGGCATACACGAGGTCATGGTGGATGATGCGCGCTACATAGAGGGCTGTCTTCATGGAGAAGTCGTACGGGCTACCGCCGCCAATCTCCTCATCATTGCCCATGATGCAAATCTCGGTTTGCCAAAACTTGATTCCCTGTTGCTTGCAAGCCTCGCGTATCTTCAGGCGGATTTCTCGCATGTATGGAATCGGCGTGTTGGTCCAGTAGCTGTGTCCGCCGATGAGATGGGGCAGTTGCTTTACATTGCCCAGGTAAGTCTTGGTGCTGTCTTTTGTGAAGAAAGCCTTGATTTCGTGGCCTCGTTGCCAGTCGGCAATATGGGTGCCGAGCATACAGCGGTAATCGCTCGATTCATTGATGAGAATCTTTGTGTCGAGTTTGTTCTTAGTTAGAGCTTTGCTAACCTCTTTGGCAACATGGGCGAATTCTCTGTTGGTGGCGGGACTTCCCTCCTGCTTAGGACCTAGCCAGTTCCAATGGCCGTCGGGCTCGTTGATGGGACTGATGTAGTCGAAATGGATGCCGTCATGTTCCTCTATGCCTTTTAGGGAGGTGGCGATAAACTGTCCGAACTTGCCATAACAGTCATCTTTAAGATTGATGGTACCGTTGCGCCCAGTGTTGGTGGCAAGCCCGTTCTTTGTATAATATACTGGGGCTGAGTTGCAAAAAGCCAGAAAACAGGATACCCCCCTTTCCTTGGCAAGTTTCAGGAATTTACGTTGCCCGGCCTGTTTGTTCCAATCGTATGTGCCGTCTGCGTTAAGAAAGCACTGGGTGCGGGTGCCAGGCTGTATCTGTGCGGCATCGCCTTGTTCCTCACTTCCAGCTCCCAAGTTGAATCGCCAGATGGAGAGCCCGATGCCCTTGGGCTTGCCTTGGGCGTCGTTTTCGGTAGAGAAGAGCCAGTCGGCAATCTGCTCCTGCTGTTTTTCGGGCCATAGCCCTAAAAACTGCATGCTCCATGCATCGCTAGCACCGAAGTGCTGTATATGTTGCTCAGGTTGCTGTGTGAGAATCGTGTAGCGGATGGTGGCATTGCCGGCCATCGTCACGCCACCTTGGGCAATAATTAGGGTAAGAAGTCCTAGCTGTTTTGTTACTCTTTTCATGTTTTTGCTGTCCTTTTATTTGTTATGACTCTGCAAAGATAATGTTTTTTTCTGTAGATGCAAATATAATTCGTGGTTAGATACCCATAAATGGGGATTTTTATAAAAAAAGAGAAGAATTTGGAGTGTTTCTTCTCTTTTTCCAATTTTTAATAGTAACTTTGCAGCGCAATTCAAGATGATTTGTCATAGAATTGAAACAAATGTGTTTCTCGCATTAAATTAAGAAATAGGTATGATGAAAACAAAAGCAACCCAATATACCAATGACATAACCAATAGGGATGGTGTCGGCATCGGCGGCAACATCACAGCTACACCTTGCGGAAAAGGTGTATAAAAACCCGGGCACAATCGTGTTCGGGCTTTTTTGTGTATGCAGTGGTTAATGTGAGATGAATGATGGTTTTTCTTCCAGTGTGGAAGAAGAAGCCTTTGGCGGAGATAAGGTTCCGCAGACAGACAATAAAAGAGATAGAATGTACAATAATTATTAACTTATAAAAACAAGATATCAAAATGATGAAAACAGAATGGAGAGGTTTCAAGGGAATCCAGTGGCAGAGTGAGGTGAATCTTCGTGATTTCATCCAGAACAACTACACTAGCTACGACGGCGACGAGTCGTTCCTTGCAGCCCCTACTCAGGCTACCAATACCCTTTGGGGTATGTTGAAGGAACTCCAGAAGGAGGAACGTGCCAAGGGCGGCGTGCTCGACATGGAGACCGAGGTAGTTTCAGGATTGACAGCATATGGTGCTGCCTACATCGGTGCGGATACCAAGGACCTGGAGAAAGTGGTGGGTCTTCAGACTGACAAGCCTCTGAAGCGCGCCTTCATGCCATACGGTGGTATCAAGATGGCAGAGCAGGCTTGCACTACTTACGGTTATCAGCCAGCAGAGAAACTCCACGAGATTTTCCACAAGTACTGCAAGACTCACAACGACGGCGTATTCGATGCTTATACCCCAGAGATGAAGCATGTGCGCCACAATCATATCCTGACAGGTCTGCCTGATACCTATGGTCGTGGACGTATCGTGGGCGACTACCGTCGTGTAGCTCTCTATGGTATTGACTTCTTGATCCAGGAGAAGCAGAACGACCTCCTCAACATGGGCGACCGTGAGATGATCGACGAGGTAATTCGTCTGCGTGAGGAAGTATCTATGCAGATCAAGGCGCTCAAGGGCTTGAAGGAAATGGCTCAGATGTATGGTTTCGACATTTCTCAGCCAGCCAAGAATGCTCGTGAGGCTGTGCAGTGGCTCTACTTCGGTTATCTCGGTGCCGTAAAGACACAGAATGGTGCTGCCATGTCGGTAGGTCGTATCTCTACCTTCCTCGATATCTATATTCAGCGCGATCTCAACGAGGGTACTCTTACAGAGGACGAGGCGCAGGAGCTTATCGATCACTTGGTGATGAAGTTCCGCATGGTGAAGTTCGCCCGCATCCCTTCCTATAACGAGCTCTTTACAGGTGACCCTGTATGGGCAACGCTTGAGGTAGGCGGTATGGGCCAGGACGGCCGCTCGATGGTAACCAAGAGCGACTTCCGTTTCCTCCACACCCTGGAGAACATGGGACCTTCGCCAGAGCCTAACCTCACCGTGCTCTATAGCTCTCGCTTGCCAAAGGCATTCAAGCACTATGCTAGCTTGATTTCTGTGAAGACCAGTTCTATCCAGTATGAGAACGACGACGTAATGCGTCCAGTTTGGGGCGACGACTATAGCATCTGCTGCTGCGTATCAGCTACTCAGACAGGTAAGGAGATGCAGTTCTTCGGTGCCCGTGCCAACTTGGCTAAGTGCTTGACCTATGCAGTATCGGGCGGTGTAGACTCCAAGACCCGTGAGCAGTGCGGTCCTAAGTACCGTGCCGTAGAGGGCGATGTGTTGACCTACGAGGAGTTCATGCCTCGCTTCATGGATATGATGGACTGGCTCGCAGGTGTCTACGTGAAGACCCTCAATCTCATTCACTATATGCACGACAAGTACTTCTATGAGGCAGCCGAGATGGCTCTCATCGATACTGATGTTCGCCGTACCTTTGCTACCGGTATCGCTGGCTTCAGCCACGTGGTAGACTCTATCTCAGCCATCAAGTATGCCAAGGTAAACATCATCCGTGACGAGACAGGTTTCCCTCTCAGCTTCAAGACCGAGGGCGACTTCCCACGTTATGGTAACGACGACGAGCGTGCAGACGAGATAGCAGTGTGGCTCTTGAAGACCTTTATGAACATGATTAAGAAGCACCACACTTATCGTGACTCAGAACCTACTACCTCTATTCTTACCATCACATCGAATGTGGTTTACGGCAAGTTCACCAGCAACATGCCTGACGGTCGTCCAGCAGGAGCTCCTCTTGCCCCAGGTGCCAACCCATCTTATGGTGCAGAGAAGAATGGTTTGCTTGCTTCTCTTAATTCAGTGGCTAAGTTGCCTTACGAGTATGCCCTCGACGGTATCTCCAACACACAAACTATCAGTCCTGGTGCTCTCGGACATAACGATGAGGAACGTGCACAGACCCTGGTAGGTGTATTGGACGGTTACTTCAATCAGGGTTCACATCACTTGAATGTAAACGTGTTTGGTATCGACAAGCTCAAGGATGCGATGGAGCACCCAGAGAAGGAAGAGTACCAGAACTTCACTATCCGTGTGAGCGGTTACGCTGTGAAGTTTATCGACTTGACTCGTGAGCAGCAGCTCGATGTGATTGCCCGTCAGGCACATGAGAGACTCTAAACTTATGACAAAAGGTTATATACATAGTATCGAAAGCTTCGGCTCGGTTGACGGGCCAGGCATTCGATACCTTATTTTTTTGCAAGGCTGTCCGATGCGGTGCCAGTTCTGCCATAATCCGGATTCTTGGAGACTGGGAGTAGGAGAGGAATATACTGCCGATAACTTGCTCGACAAGGCAGAACGTTTCCGTAGCTATTGGGGAGACAAGGGAGGCATTACCGTGAGTGGGGGAGAAGCCCTCATGCAGATAGACTTTCTCATCGAACTTTTTGAGAAAGCACACCAGCGTGGCATCAACACTTGTCTTGATACCTCGGCACAGCCTTTCACTCGAAAGGGATTCTTCTTTGAAAAATTCCAGCGTTTGATGACAGTCACCGATACTGTTCTTCTTGACATCAAGCATATCGACGAAGAAGAGCATCGTAAACTGACCAAACATTCCAATATAAATATCCTGGACTGTGCTCGCTACTTGAGCGAGATACACAAGCCCGTGTGGATTCGCCATGTCTTGATACCAGGTATTACTGATAAGGACGAATACCTGGAGCGGCTTCGCGACTTTCTCGCTACGCTCACCAATATAGAGCGTGTCGACATCCTGCCTTATCACACGATGGGCATCTATAAGTATGAGAAGCTAGGCATCCCTTATCCGCTAGAGGGGATAGAACCCCCTACTGGCGATCGGGTTGCACATGCTGCCGCTATTTGCTCATGTGGTTTTCCGCCAAACTCCTGATGCGTGCCTTGAGGATAGGCTTGATTACGTCCCAGCCGTTAACCAAAGGCATCATTAGGTCGAGCAGCACGATGTGTGGCTTGTAGGAATCCACCAGTTCGATGGCTTCCTTGCCACCATTGGCTGTTTTGATTTCGATGTCTATGCCCTCCAGCATTTCTATCATTGTGTCCACATCCGCTTGGATGTCGTCCACGATTAATACTCTGCACTTATCCATTTTTTTGGTCACCTGCAAAACGTATGGAAAGCCAATCGCAAAAAATAAAATGCTTTGAGTAGGGTATACTGTAAATATTTTTCTTTCCATATAACACTGCTACGGCAGGGAGACGGCTCTCCCTGCCGAGGAAAAAATATCTGCCTGCCGAGGAAAAAAGTTTTTTCTGCCGTAGTAATTTTCAAAGTGGGGTATGCCGCTTGAATACAGGCAATGCGTCGGGCTCGCCCATGTAATAAAAAATCGCATCCACCATCTGCGGTGTAAAGTAGGAGCCACCTGCAGGAATGTTAGATTGGTTTTATCTGAAAGATATCTGTCTTACCGAAGATGAAGGTAATCTATGCTTAAGTCACACGCTTTTGCAGGTGACCTGTTTTTTCGTTCCTTGCAACCTTTTGCCCTATTCTTGCGTCTGATAGTTAGAAGTTAGACTTCTGAAAGTAGATCTTAACATCCAAGAAAATATGAAAAAAATGAATCGATTGAAGGTGGCTCTTGCAGCCATCGCCATCTTTGTGATGGGAATGAGTGTAAGCTCTTGTCGTATTAATGACAGTAGTCTCTATGGGAATCTCTCCTATGCCGAGAAGGAATTGAAGCCGAGGTCTTTCGACAAGATAGATGTAGACATGGTGTGCAACGTATATTACACGCAGAACAATGGCGATAAACATGCTGTGCGCTTCGACTACTCTGATGTGAAAGACCCTGAAATGGTCAAGGCGCTGAAGGATAAGGTAAAGGCGGTGTATCGTGATAATGGCGTTTTGGAAATTGGCTTCTCTGGTAGCATCCCTGGTCTCAACAGTGTCGACGGCAACAGCCGACTTAAGGTGTATATTACGAGTCCCGATCTCGTGAAGGTGGTGCAGGAAGGAGTAGGCTCGTTCTATTCAGACTGCATCAACTCCGACCATCTTACCTTCGATAATGAGGGGGTGGGCAGTATCTGCATCAAAAAAATTCTTGCCAATCAGCTCAACATCGTAAACGAGGGTGTAGGTAGTGTAGAGATAGACGAGGTAACAGGAGGCAATGCCAGCCTGGACAACGAGGGCGTGGGTAACGTGAAGCTAGGTTACTTTAAGGGTGATGCCCTGATAATCAAAAACGAGGGTGTGGGCAAGACCACAGCCGATGTGGACTGTAATTATATCAAAGCCTCGCAGGATGGTGTGGGCGGTATATATCTCTCAGGTGTAGCCCACCGATGGAAAATGGTCCGTAATGGCGTAGGAAAGATACATACTGCGAAACTAAGGAAGAACTAGAAATCCCACTTCACGCCGAGACATGGACGAAGCATCAGGCCGGCATTGCTGCCGAAGTTGTTCAGTATTAATTTTTGAATAAATAAAAAACTGCGGGCACAGAAGTGGGTGTGCCCGCAGTTAGTAAATATATCTTTTAGAATACTTAGTATGCGAAGAGAGGGTAGTCCTTCATTGTTGCATTCACCTTCTCGCGTACACGGGCGATGACCTTCTCGTCCTCGGGGGCGTTGAGCACCTCCTCGATGAGTTCGGCTATCAAGTGCATCATGTCTTCCTTGGCACCACGTGTAGTCATGGCTGCTGTACCGAGGCGGATGCCTGAGGTCTGGAAGGCGGAGCGAGTGTCGAAAGGCACCATGTTCTTATTGACGGTGATGTCGGCAGCCACGAGTGCGTTCTCTGCTACCTTACCAGTCAAGTCTGGATACTTGCTGCGGAGGTCGACAAGCATGGAGTGGTTGTCTGTGCCACCGCTCACGATACCGAAACCGCGGCCGAGGAGGTCTTCGGCGAGCACAGCGGCGTTCTTCTTCACCTGAAGGGCATAGTCTTTCCATGAAGGTTGGAGATTCTCGTTGAATGCCACCGCCTTGGCTGCGATGACATGCTCCAGCGGACCGCCCTGTTGGCCAGGGAATACGGCAGAGTTGAGGAGCATACTCATCTTCTTCACTTCGCCCTTCTTGGTAGTCAAGCCCCAAGGGTTGTCAAAGTCCTTGCCCATGAGGATAATGCCGCCACGAGGACCACGGAGGGTCTTATGGGTAGTGGATGTCACGATGTGGGCATACTTGAGAGGGTTGTTGAGTAATCCTGCTGCGATAAGACCTGCTGGGTGGGCCATGTCTATCATGAGGAGGGCGCCTACCATATCGGCAATTTTGCGCATGCGGGCATAGTCCCACTCACGGCTATAGGCACTGCCGCCACCGATAATCAACTTAGGCTTATGTTCTAGTGCGAGACGCTCCATCTCGTCATAGTCCACACGCCCTGTCTCCTTATTGAGGTTGTATCCGATAGGATTATAGAGGATGCCAGAGGTGTTGACGTGGCTACCATGAGAGAGGTGACCGCCGTGGTCGAGGTTCAAGCCCATGAATGTGTCGCCCGGTTTGAGGACGGCGAGAAGAACTGCTGCGTTAGCCTGAGCACCAGAGTGAGGCTGTACGTTGGCATACTCGGCACCGAAGAGCTTCTTTACACGTTCGATGGCGAGGTTCTCCACGATGTCCACCACCTGGCAACCGCCGTAATAACGCTTGCCTGGTAGTCCCTCGGCGTACTTGTTGGTGAGGTAAGAACCCATAGCGTTCATGACCTCGTCACTCACGAAATTCTCAGAAGCGATAAGCTCCATACCCTTCAGTTGGCGCTGGTGCTCTCTCTCGATTAAGTCGAAAATCTCTTGATCCTTTGTCATAATTCTTAATAATTAATTCATGATTGTCAATTACTTGCAAATTTCTACCTTGCCCAGTTGCTGCTCCTTGTCGCAGTAGTGGCAGCGCACGATACCGTGGGTAATATCTACGGTGTGGAAGATGGTCTGCATCGGCTCGTTGTTGGTGATGCACTTGGGGTTGTTGCACTTTACGATGCCCTTCAGTGTGTCTGGTGTCTTTACGGTCTTTTTCTCCACCACTTCGTAGTCCTTGATGATGCTTAGCCCGATATTAGGCGCCACGACTGAGAGACGGTTGATTTCCTCGTCGGTAAAGTACTTGTTGGCCACCTTGATAATTCCCTTTTTGCCGATTTTCTTGCTCGGTAAGTTGTAACCGATGGTGACAGGCGACTCCATCTTTTCCAGTTGCAGGAGGTTGACCACTTGGTAGGTCTTTTCGGCTGGTATATGGTCGATTACGGTACCGTTCTCGATAGCCGCAACTACTAGTTGACTCTTGTTGTTTCCCATTTCTTTTCTATAGCGTTAATTCAACATTCTACAATCAACACTTGGCATTATTCTATAATGCTTTTGTCGTTCTTGATGTCATCAAGCGTGATGCCTAAGCAGTGGCAGAAGATGGCCTCGCGAGCATACAGACCGTTCTGGGCCTGCTGGATGTAGTAAGCGTGTGGATCATCATCCACATCGTATGCAATCTCGTTGACACGAGGCAGTGGATGCATGATTTTCATGTTGTCCTTCGCCTTGCCAAGCATCTCGCGCTTCAGAATATATACATTCTTTACACGCTCGTATTCCATGAGGTCGCTGAAACGCTCCTTCTGCACACGGGTCATGTAGAGGATGTCGGCATCAGCGATGACATCCTCGTTGAAGTCCTCATGCTCCACGTACTTGATGCCGTGCTCGTTGCAGTAGAGTTTGTACTCTTGTGGCATGGCTAATTCCTTAGGAGCGATAAAGTGGAATGTAGGGTTGAAGTGGCGCATGGCAGTGATAAGTGAGTGAACGGTGCGGCCATACTTGAGGTCACCCACGAGATAAATATTCAAGTTTTCCAAACTGCCTTGGGTCTTGAAGATAGAGTAGAGGTCGAGCAAGCACTGTGAGGGGTGCATGTGGGCACCGTCGCCTGCATTGACGATAGGTACGGGAGCCACTTCGCTGGCATATTGGGCTGCACCCTCAATGAAGTGGCGCATGGCAATGATGTCGGCATAGTTGCTCACCATGAGGATGGTGTCCTTGAGCGTCTCGCCCTTGGTGGTACTGGAAGTCTTTGCGTCGGAGAAACCGATGACACGGGCACCGAGACGGTTGGCTGCAGTTTGGAAACTAAGTTGGGTGCGAGTAGAAGGCTCGAAGAAAAGGGTCGCGACGACCTTTCCCTTCAGTAACTCCCTGTTAGGATGTTTTTCAAACTCTTGCGCCATTTCCAAGAGGTACATGATTTTCTCCCTTGAAAGGTCGGCAATGGTTACGAAATTATGCTTTTCCATTTGAAAAATTGATTGAATGTTCTGAAATCGCCCCCAAAGTTACATATAATTTCTGATTTATGTGCGATAATTGAAAACTTTTATGTAATTTTGCACAAATAATTATCGAATTTCATAGAATTCAGTGATGAGAAAAAGATTTATACACACATTATGGGCACTTTTGGCCACGGGCGTGGTTGCTGCAGTGACAGCCTTCTTTGCCATTTGGTTTGGCTACGTAGGATACATGCCCGATATAGAAGATCTACAAAACCCCATTAGCCGATTTGCTACCCAGGTGTACTCAGCCGACGGTAAGGTGCTAGGTACATGGAACCTGAACAAGGAAAACCGCATCGTGATACCTTATAAAAAGATGTCACCTTATTTGATAAAGGCACTAGTGGCCACCGAAGATGAGCGATTCTACGAGCATTCTGGTATAGACTATCGTGCCTTGGGACGTGCCATTGTGAAACGTGGCTTGCTGGGACAGGCTAATGCCGGTGGTGGCTCTACCATCACGCAGCAACTAGCCAAGCAGCTCTATTCGGAGACGGCTTCCAGTACCCTGGAACGCCTCTTCCAGAAACCGATAGAGTGGGTTATCGCCATCAAACTGGAACGGTATTACACCAAGCAGGAGATACTTGCACTCTATCTCAACTATTTTGACTTCCTGCACAATGCTGTGGGCATCAAGACGGCTGCCAATACTTATTTCAATAAAGAGCCTAAAGATCTCACCCTCTGTGAGGCTGCTACCCTCGTAGGACTCTGCAAGAACCCGTCGCTCTTCAATCCGGTACGTTATCCCGAACGTGCCCGTGAGCGCAGAAATGTGGTGCTCTCGCAGATGGTGAAGGCTGGTTATCTCTCGCAGAGTGAGTATAGTCAGTATGCCGCAGAACCGCTCACGCTCAATTTTCATCGCACCGACCACAAGGACGGAGCTGCCACCTATTTGAGGGAGTTCTTGCGCCAGTACATGATGGCGAAGAGACCTCAGCGTAGCGACTATCCGTCGTGGAACTACGTGCAGTATGTCAATGACTCCATCCTTTGGGATTCTGATCCTCTCTACGGATGGTGCAATAAGAATTACAAGAAAGATGGTTCGCCATACAATGTATATAGTGATGGCCTTAAAGTGTTTACCACTATTGACAGCCGTATGCAGCGGTATGCCGAAGAGGCGGTCTATCAGCATGTGGCACGTTATCTGCAGCCAGCCTTCAGTCGAGAGGTTGCACGCAAGCCTAGCTCACCATACAGCGACAAATTGAAGCCTAGCGTGATACGTAGCATCCTGAATCGCAGCATTGCGCAGAGCGATCGCTATCGCCAGATGAAGGCGGACGGTGCGTCGCCCGACGAAATCAAGGAGACTTTCCGTAAGAAGATTCCGATGACCGTCTTTACTTACCATGGTGACATCGACACGCTGATGAGTCCGCTCGACTCCATTCGCTACTACAAGACATTCCTACGTAGCGGTTTCATGAGCATGGATCCGAAAACGGGAGCGGTAAAGGCTTATGTAGGCGGACTGGATTATACGCACTTTATGTACGATATGGTAAGTCTGGGTAGAAGACAGGTGGGCTCTACTATCAAACCCTTCCTCTATAGTCTGGCAATGGAAAACGGTTTCTCACCGTGCGACCTTGCCCCCAACCGTCAGCAAACCTATATCGTGGCAGGACAGTCGTGGACACCGCGCAACGCCAATCATGCACGCTATGGCCAGATGGTGCCGCTGAAATGGGGATTGGCACAGAGTAATAACTGGATTAGTGCCTATCTGATGAGTAAGCTCAATCCGCAGCAATTTGTGCAACTACTACACGACTACGGAATCAGTAATCCGGATATTCACGCCTCTATGAGCCTCTGTCTCGGGCCTTGTGAGGTGAGCGTGAGCGAGATGGTTAGTGCCTATACCGCCTTTGCTAACCACGGTATCCGTACCGCCCCAATGTTTGTGAGCCGTATCGAGGACAACGAGGGCAATACCATCGCTACATTCCAACCTCGTATGAATGAAGTAATCAGTGCAGAAAACGCTATGAAGATGCTTACCATGCTGATGGGGGTGGTAGACAACGGTACAGCAGGCAGACTGCGGTATCGCTATAATCTGGAGGGGCAAATAGGAGCCAAGACTGGTACGACCAACAATAACAGCGACGGATGGTTTATCGGTTTTACCCCACAACTCGTTAGTGGTGTGTGGGTAGGCGGTGAGGACCGCGATATTCACTTCGACTCCATGAGTATGGGACAGGGAGCCACCATGGCACTGCCGGTATGGGCTATATTTATGAAAAAGGTATATGCCGACCCGTCGCTTGGTATCAGTCCAGACGTAAAGTTTGACCTGCCTGAAGATTATGACCCTTGTCCCAAACAAAGGGTGGAGCAAGACGAGTTTGAGGAAGTGGGCGGCATCGATGAGGTCTTTGAATAGGAGGCTTCAGAATACTGATTTGTAGCTTTTTGTTTTAAATAGTGCAAAAATAGGAGGCGTTTTTTGCTTATATCCATTATTTTTTGTACTTTTGCAGAGTTTTAGAACATTTTGTGCCTCCAAGTGCTAGGCTTGAGGCAATAAAAGATTGAAAATAATAAAAAACATTATAATGAACGTTTCATACAAATGGCTTAAAGAATACGTCGATTTCGACTTGACACCCCAGGAAACTGCGGACGCGCTGACCTCTTGCGGACTCGAAGTGGACGCTTTGGAAGAAGTGCAGACCGTAAAAGGTGGACTGAAAGGACTTTATGTAGGTAAAGTGTTGACATGCGAGCCCCACCCGAATAGCGACCATCTGCATGTTACGACCGTTGATCTCGGTAAAGGCGAACCGCAACAGATAGTGTGCGGCGCTCCTAATGTTGCAGCAGGACAGAAGGTTATCGTGGCTGACTTGGGGTGCGTACTTTACGATGGTGATCAGAGTTTTACCATCAAGAAGAGCAAACTGCGTGGTGTGGAGAGCCTTGGTATGATATGTGCCGAGGATGAAATCGGTGTGGGTACTGATCATGCCGGTATTATCGTTCTTCCGGAAGACGCTCCTGTAGGTCAGCCTGCCGCTGAATATTACCATTTGGAGAGCGACTGGCTTATCGAAATAGATATTACGGCCAATCGTGCCGATGCGCTCGGTCACTATGGTGTGGCTCGTGACCTTTATGCTTGGTTGAAACAGAACGGTTATCAGACTTCTCTTCATCGCCCTTCTTGTGATGATTTTGTAGTAGATAACGAGGAACTTCCAGTTGAGGTGGAAATTCAAAACCAGGATGCTTGTAAGCGCTATGCTTGTGTCAGTATCACCGATTGTGAGGTAAAGGAGAGTCCTAAGTGGCTGCAGGATAAGCTTAATGTCATAGGTTTGCGTCCTATCAATAATATCGTGGATATCACCAACTATATCATGATGGCATACGGACAGCCTCTTCACTGCTTTGATGCCGATATGGTGACAGGTCATAAGATTGTGGTTCGCACCCAGCCAGAGGGTACCAAGTTTATTACCCTTGATGGCGAGGAACATACCCTCGGCGAACATGATTTGAGCATCTGTAATGCTGAGGAACCAATGTGTATCGCTGGTATCTTCGGTGGTAAGGGGTCTGGTACTTACGAAACCACCAAAAATGTGGTATTAGAGAGTGCTTACTTCCATCCTACATGGATTCGCAAGAGCGCACGCCGTCATGGTCTGAGTACCGATGCGAGCTATCGTTTTGAGCGTGGTGTAGACCCTAATGGTCAGATTTATGCTCTCAAACAGGCTGCTATCCTCTGCAAACAATTGGCTGGCGGTAAGATTAGCATGCAGATTAAGGATGTATGTCCTGAACCCATTCAGGACTTCCCTGTTCGCTTGAACTATGAGTATGCTTATCGCCTCATTGGTAAGGAGATTGGTGCCGAGACCATCAAGAATATTGCGACCTCTCTGGAAATGAAGATAGAGAAGGAAGACGCTGAGGGAATTGACCTCCTTGTGCCTGCCTATCGCGTAGACGTACAGCGTCCTTGTGACGTGGTAGAGGATATCCTTCGTATCTATGGGTACAATAATGTGGAAATTCCTACACAGCTCAAGAGTTCGTTGACGGTTCAGGGTGACGAGGACAAGGCATATCATGCCCAGAATGTTGTGGCAGAGCAGTTGGTGGGCGAGGGCTTTATGGAGATTCTCAATAACTCGCTTACCAAGGCTGGCTACTATACCGACTTCGACCTCAATAAGTACCCTGACGAAAGTACAGTGAAGGTGATGAATCCATTGAGCGCCGACCTGGGTGTGATGCGTCAGACTATGCTTTTTGGCGGCTTGGAGAGCGTTTCACGCAACATCAACCACAAGAGCCAGAACCTGAAGTTCTTTGAAGTAGGTAATACTTATATATATAATAAGGAAAAATGGACTGCAGAAAGTCCTATCAAGGCTTATATTCAAGAGGCTCACATCTCTCTCTTCATCACAGGTAAGCGTGTGGAGGGTAATTGGGCTCATGCAGACGAGCAAAGCAGTGTCTATGAGTTGAAGGCTGTAGTGGAGAATATCTTGCGTCGTGTAGGCATGCCACAAAACAATGTGGTCATTAAGCACAGCGACAACAATGTCTTTTCTAAGGGCGTTACCTATGAGACACGTGCTGGTAAGGTATTGGTAGAGTTGGGTATCCTTAGCTTGAAGTTGAAGAAGGCATTCGACATAGAACAGGATGTATTCTATGCCGACATCCATTGGGATAACTTGATGAAGGCAGTAAAGAAGGTGAACCTTACCTATGCCGATATCAGTAAATATCCATCTGTAAGCCGTGATTTGGCACTCCTCGTAGATAAGAATATAGAGTTTGCCCAGATAGAGCAAATCGCACATCAGACGGAGAAGAAGCTTCTCAAGAGTGTGGTACTCTTTGACGTGTACGAAGGCGAGCACTTGCCAGAGGGGAAGAAGAGCTACGCTGTAAACTTCATCCTTCAGGATGAGGAAAAGACATTGAATGATAAGCAGATAGATGCTATCATGAAGAAACTCATTGCCAATCTTACTGGCAAACTCAATGCTGAGTTGAGATAAAAGGGAAGTTAAAGAAGTAATAGAAGTAAAAACAAAAAAATAAAATTCCAATGGGAAGAGCATTTGAATATCGTAAAGCTGCAAAGCTGAAGAGATGGGGCCACATGGCCAAGACATTTACAAAGTTGGGTAAGCAGATTGCCATCGCTGTAAAGGCTGGCGGTCCGGAGCCAGAGAATAATCCTACATTGCGTGCAATCATTGCTAACTGTAAGCGTGAGAACATGCCAAAGGATAACATTGCTCGTGCCATCAAGAATGCTTGTGGCAAGGATACTAGCGAGTACAAGGAGGTAACATACGAGGGATATGGTCCTCACGGAGTGGCTGTGTTTGTAGATACATTGACAGACAATACTACTCGTACCGTAGCTGATGTTCGCTCTGTATTCAACAAGTTCAGCGGCAATCTCGGTACAACTGGTTCTTTGTCTTTCCTGTTCGACCACAAGTCTGTCTTCACATTCAAGAAGAAGGAAGGTCTTGATATGGACGAGATGATTCTCGACCTTATCGACTATGGTGTAGAGGATGAGTTTGATGAGGATGAGGAGACTAACGAAATTACCATCTATGGCGCTCCTACTAGCTTTGGTGAAATCCAGAAGCATTTGGAGGCAGAGGGCTTCGAGGTAACAGGTGCAGAATTCACCTATATACCTAACGACCTGAAAGACGTTACTGCCGAGGAGCGTGAGACAATCGACAAGATGGTAGAGAAGTTGGAGGAGTTTGACGATGTTCAGACTGTCTATACCAACATGAAGCCGGAAATTTCTGCAGACGCAGAATAAAGATATTCTGATAGATTGAGGGTTGTGCAGTGGCGCAACATACTTCAATCTACAGCGCTGTGGGGGAAGGGTCTTGCGAAAGAGTCTTTCCCCCTTTATTGTTTTGGGATGCGAATGAAGTTGTTTGCATTCACTATCATGTTATAGTTGTATCAAATAGCAAATGAAAGATGGAAACAAACGAACAAAATAAGCACAAACTCTCCAAGGTGATTTATCAGACGCATGGCACCTGTTCTAAGTACATTTGTATCAGTGTAGATGAAAATGGAGTGGTAAAGGATGCTCAGTTTATCGGTGGTTGCGATGGCAACACCAAAGGTGTATGTGCCTTGATTAGGGATATGAAGGCGAAGGAGGTCATTGCCCGGCTCAAGGGAATCACTTGTGGAAACAAGCCAACGAGTTGCCCTGACCAGTTGGCTACCGCTTTGCAAGAAATGGGATACTAGAACTTTGAACTTTGAACTTTGAACTTTGAACTTTGAATGTTGAACGTTGAACTTTGAATGTTGAACGTTGAACTTTGAATGTTGAACGTTGAACTTTGAACTTTGAATGTTGAACTTTGAGCTTTGAATGTTGAACTTTGAATGCCTTTCTTTCTCTGCTCTTCAAGTTATAAAGCTAATCATAACTTTCAACTTTCAACTTTCAACTTTCAACGTTAATAGTTAAACCTGTCATCGAGCAGAACTTCTTTCGGATTTTTCGCAGAATGATAGACAAAGCGGAAGCAGAAGTGGTTCTCCTTGTACTTTTTGAGCCCTGGATTGTTGTCTAGTGCCTCCTTTTGTAAATTGTGCAATTTCTGCTTATTGGCATCTATCGCCTGTTTGTTGTCCGCCTTGTTGCGGAGGGTGATGTAATAAGTATATACACGAGTGTTCTTGTCGAAACTGGCACTATCCGTTCGACTGTCATTTATATAGGGAGTAGGGCAGTACTTTTCGGTGTACTCCTTGGCCTCACGAGCCGCCTTGTCCTCCAAACTCTCTGTGCAGCTGGCAAGCAAAGTGGCACAAATTCCGAAGTAAATCAAGTTTTTCTTCATAATTTATGATATTTTAGTGCAAAGATACAAAAAAAATAAGTATCTTTGCATCCTAAAGAGAGAATATTTTTATGGAGCATATAAATAAAATACGAAATTTCTGCATTATTGCACATATCGACCATGGTAAAAGTACCTTGGCAGACAGACTTCTAGAGAAAACGCAGACCATCAAAATCACAGAGGGTCAGATGCTCGACGACATGGACTTGGAGCGTGAGCGTGGTATCACCATCAAGAGCCACGCCATTCAGATGGAGTATAAGGCTAAAGACGGACAGACCTATATCCTCAACCTCATCGACACTCCGGGACACGTGGACTTCTCTTATGAGGTTTCTCGTTCCATCGCGGCTTGCGAGGGGGCACTCCTCGTAGTGGATGCTACCCAGGGTGTGCAGGCGCAGACCATCTCCAACTTATATATGGCGATAGAACATGACTTGGAGATTATTCCTGTCATCAACAAGATAGATATGCCTTCGGCAATGCCGGAGGAAGTGGAAGATGAAATCGTAGACCTTATCGGTTGTAAGCACGAAGATATCCTCCGAGCATCGGGTAAGACTGGAGAAGGTGTGGAGGAAGTGTTGGAGGCTGTAGTAAACCGTGTGCCAGCCCCAGTGGGGGATGACAAGGCACCGCTCCAGGCGTTGATTTTCGACTCCGTGTTCAATTCCTTCCGTGGCATTATTGCTTATTTCAAGATAGAGAATGGCGTTATCCGCAAGGGTGATAAGGTGAAGTTCTTCAATACGGGAATGGAATATGATGCTGACGAAATCGGAGTACTCAAGATGGATATGATTCCTCGCAAGGAACTGGGAACCGGTGAGGTGGGCTACATTATCTCTGGCATCAAGAACGCCACGGAGGTGAAGGTAGGTGATACTATCACGCATATCGCTCGTCCTTGTGACAAGGCTATCGCCGGTTTCCAGGAGGTGAAGCCGATGGTCTTTGCTGGTGTTTATCCTATCGACCCTAGTGATTATGAGAACTTGCGTGCCTCATTGGAAAAGCTTCAGCTCAACGATGCCTCGCTTACCTTCTCGCCAGAGAGCTCAGTGGCCTTGGGATTCGGATTCCGTTGCGGATTCCTTGGACTTCTCCATATGGAGATTGTGCAGGAACGACTGGACCGTGAGTTTAATATGGATGTCATTACCACAGTGCCTAACGTATCCTATATGGTATACGACAAGCAGGGTGGTGAGAAAGAGGTTCACAATCCTTCGGGACTGCCAGACCCTACCATGATAGACCATATAGAGGAACCTTATATACGTGCTACGATTATCACGGCTACCGATTATATCGGGCCAATTATGAAACTCTGCTTAGACAAGCGAGGCGAACTGATAAATCAGGAGTATGTGAGCGGCAATCGCGTGGAGCTTCACTTCATGTTGCCACTTGGCGAGATTGTTATTGACTTCTATGACAAGTTGAAGAGCATCTCCAAGGGATATGCTTCGTTTGACTATCATATCGACTCTTTCCGCCATTCAGACTTGGTGAAACTCGATATCCTTTTGAATGGCGAACCAGTGGATGCCCTCAGTACCTTGACCCATCGCGACAATGCTGTGACTTTCGGCCGCAGGATGTGCGAGAAACTCAAGGACTTGATACCGCGCCAGCAGTTCGATATAGCTATCCAAGCTGCCATCGGAGCCAAGATTGTGGCTCGCGAGACGGTGAAGCAGGTGCGCAAAGATGTTACAGCCAAGTGTTACGGAGGTGACGTGAGCCGTAAGCGCAAGTTGCTGGAAAAACAGAAGAAGGGTAAGAAACGCATGAAGCAAATAGGTAATGTAGAAGTGCCGCAGAAGGCATTCCTCGCTGTACTGAAACTCGATTAAGCTGCATCAGACAATTTCATTACAATAAAAAGAACTTACAATTATGAGAGGCTTGAAAGTAATACCACCTACACGCGACATAGCTAGAGAGCTGGCTCGCAAATATAGTACGATGACTCATAATGAACTGGATGTTCTGGAGAGCATCCTCGTACCTGTCAAGTATGGCAAGGGAGAGAGAATCTTGTCTGAGGGTGAGGTGTGTAGGGGAATCTCTTATATCGAGAAGGGACTCGTTAGACAGTATTATTTCAAGAACGGCAAGGAGGTAACTGAGCACTTGGGGGTGGATCATAGTATCTTTATGTGTATAGAGAGCCTCTTCAAGGAGGAACCTAGTCGCCTTCAGGTGGAGGCTTTGGAACCCACCTTGGTGTATATATTGCCGAAGGATAAGTTGGAGGCGGCTGCTATCCGCAATGTCAATATCCAGATGCTCTATCGTAAGATATTGGAAGAGAGCCTCATTTTGTCGCAGATACATGCTGACTTGATGCGATTTGAAACGGCCCCCAATAAGTACAAACGCCTCTGTGAGATGAATCCGCAAGTGGTGCTCCGTGCACCATTGACATATATAGCAAATTACTTGCAGATGACTCCAGAGACACTTTCTCGTATCAGGTCAAACACACTTTTGTAAGTGAAGAGTGAAGAACGAAGAGTGAAGAATTCAATAGCCTAGTTATACCCCAAAAAGCTATTGAATTCTTCACTCTTCGTTCTTCACTCTTTAACTATAAAGGAAGCGCTTAATACTCTTCTTAGGAGTCTTCTCAAACTCCTCTTCGTGGATGCGTATTTCAGATACCTTGCTGTATGCTGGAATCATCGAGTTCAATTCCTGGCGATTCTGCTCCATGATATCTTGAAGTTCCTTCTTGCCGAGGTTGAGCGTCTGCGCCTCGTCATAGTCAGGATAAACGAGACCTATGAGCTTATCGCCCTGCTGAATGACCACGCTCTCGTTGACAAGGGCGAGAGAATTGAGCTTGTCCTCGATTTCCTCAGGGTAAATGTTCTGGCCGTTGGCACCGAGGAGCATATTCTTACTGCGCCCCTTGATGAAGACATTGCCGTCACCATCCATTGTGCCCAGGTCGCCCGTATGATACCACCCATTCTCGTCGATAGTGTTCTTGGTAATCTCCTCGTTCTTATAGTAGCCGAGCATTACATTAGGCCCTTTCGCTAGGATTTCGCCTGGCACGTTCTCTGGGTCTGGACTGTCAATGCGCACCATCATGTGTAGGGCAGCCTTGCCGCATGAGCCTGGCACGAAGTCTTTGTAGTCTTCGTAGCAGATGATTGGGGCACACTCCGTGGCACCGTAGCCCACGGTATACTTAAACCCTACATTGTGGAGGAAGGTTTCCACCTCCTGATTAAAGGCTGCGCCACCGATGATAACCTCGTAAAAGTTACCACCGAAGGCATTGGTAACTTGCTCGCAAATCTTCTCTTTCACCTTTTTGCTGATTACAGGCATGTGGAGGAGCATGCGCATGCGGTTGTTCTGTATCTTGGGGAATACCTTCTTTCGGATAATTTTCTCTATCACGAGCGGCACAGCGATAATGACCGCAGGCTTGATTCTGCCGAAAGCTTCGGCGATGATGGCTGGGCTAGGTATGCGGGTGAGGTAGAATACGTGGCAACCCCAAATGAACTCGAAGATAAACTCGAATGCCATGCCATACATGTGCGCCATCGGCAAGATGCTGATGACTGGGGATCCAGCCTTGAGCTTGCTACCTAATACTTCGCGAGCGAAGTCTGCATTGCCCCAGAGTGCACGGTAAGGTACCATCACACCCTTTGAGAAACCTGTGGTGCCAGAGGTATAGTTGATCATTGCCAATTCGTCTGGGCTCTGTTCTATGTAGTAGCTGACGTGCTCTTTGCGGAAGTACTTAGGATACTTTACGCCAAACATCTCGTTGAGGTGTTCGCGTGCGTAAGTCAACTTGTCTGTGCGGGATACCACGAGCGAGTAGTCCGGTAAATAGATAATGCCTTCCAGACCCGGCATCTTGGTAGCATCTACCTGAGTAGCCACAACATCGCCCACGAAGAGCAGCTTGGCGTCGCTATGGTTTACGATGTTGTGTATCTGGTCTGGCATAAACTCATGCAGGATAGGTACGGCAATAGCACCGTATGTGAGGGTAGCTAGGAACGCCACTGCCCAATTGGCGCTGTTCCTGCCGCAGAGGGCTATCTTGTCGCCTTTTACCACTCCCGAATTCTCGAACATGATATGCAGTTTCTCTATCTTGCGAGCTACGTCATGGTACTGCAAGGTGGCTCCCTTGTAGTCGGTGAGTGCATCCATATCCCAATGGTCGATGATGCTCTTTTGTATAAGTGCGTTAAAGCTTGGTATCTCCATAATCTTATTTTGCATTTTGGTACAAATATCTTTTGATTGATTTCTTGGCGGTTTTCTCGAATTCTTTCTCGTGCAGCTGCACCTTGGATATCTGGGCGAAGCTAGGCATCTGGGCGTTCAGGTCTTTGCGGTTCTGTTCCATTATGTTCTGGAGGTCTTCCTTCGAGAATCCGAGTGTGTTCACCTCTTCCATGTCTGGGTGGATGAGTGCGACGAGCTTGTCTCCCTGCTGGATGATGATGCTCTCGTTGACCATCGCCATGGAGTTGAGCTTGTCTTCTATCTCCTCAGGGTAGATGTTCTGGCCGTTGGTGCCGAGGAGCATGTTCTTGCTGCGTCCCTTGATGAAGAAGTGACCGTCGGCAGACATCGTAGCCAAGTCGCCCGTGTGGAACCATCCGTCCTTGTCGATCACGGCATGAGTAGCTTCTTCATTCTTGTAGTATCCCTTCATCACGTTGATGCCACGGCATACGAGTTCGCCGGGCACGTTTTCCGGGTCGTTGCTCAGCACTTTTACCTCCATGTGTTTCACTGCTGTTCCGCAGCTGCCTGGCAGGTAGTTGTCCTGTTGTGCAAAGGTGATGAGAGGGGCGGTTTCAGTGGTGCCGTACGCCATGGCAATAGGAAAGCCGATGTTGATAAAAAACTTTTCGATTTCACCGCTCATAGGTGCGCCGCCCACTACTACCTCGTATGGGTGTTCGCCAAATTGGCGGAGTACGAACTCACGCACTTTCTCCTTGATGTGCTTGCTGATGACAGGCATGTTGATGAGGAGTCGGGCACGGTTGGTCTGTATTTGAGGGAATACCTTCTTTCTTATAATCTTGTCTACCACCAATGGCACGGCGAAGACGATGTCTGGCTTAACCTTGGTGAATGCCTCTGCTATAAGCGAAGGGCTAGGCTGCCGGGTGAGGAAGTAGATGTGGTTGCCCAGCACGATATTGAAGATAAACTCACACATCAGTCCGTACATATGGGCCATCGGTAGAGTGGCGAGGATGTTGCAGTTGTTGCCAATGTGTGGTTTTGTGCTGTCAATGAGATAGTCCAGGTTGCCCCAGAGGGCACGGTATGGCAGCATAACTCCCTTGGAGAAACCTGTGGTGCCGCTGGTGTAGTTGATCATCGCGAGTTCCTCGGGGTCGTCTATGTGGTAATGTACATGCTCTGCGCGGAAGTACTTGGGGTATTTATGCCCAAATATTTCGTTGAGGTGCTCGCGGGCATAAGTCAACTTTTCCGAGCGAGAGATGACTAGCGAATTGTCTGGTAGGTAGATGATACCTTCGAGTGAAGGCATCTTGTCGGGAGTTATCTCTGTAGCTACGACATCGCCAACAAAGAGGAGTTTGCTTTCGCTGTGGTTCACGATGTTGTGAATCTGCTCTGGCTTAAACTCATTCTGTATAGGTACGACGATGGCACCGTAAGTTACAATTGCCAGGAAGGCTACTGCCCACTGGCTGCTGTTCCTTCCGCAGACGGCTACCTTGTCGCCCTTCTTCACATCACTGTTCTCGAACAGGATGTGTAGCTTTTCTATCTTTCTAGCTACATCATGATACTGCAAGGTGGCTCCCTTGTAATCGGTCAGCGCATCCAGGTGCCAGTTCTTGATGATGCTTTGCTCAATATACGAGTTAAAACTTGGTATTGAATTCATTGCACAATTTACAAAATTTTGTGCAAAGGTACTGAAAATACTGCACATCGCAAAAAAAAATGTGCATTATTTTTTGAAACCAGGTAATTTTGTTCAGTTTTTATCCCCATATTGTTCCAAATAGAACAATATGGGGATAAAAGGGATGGGGGTTCGGTCTTTGTTGTGTATCTTTTGCGGAAAGGAATTATTCATATCTCATGGATTTCGCAGGATGGATATGCGAGATGAGATAGCTTGGAGCCACGAGCATGAAAATGCTGATAAGCAAGGTTGTCACGTTGAGGGCGATGATGAAGAGCCAGTTGAATTCCACGGGTACGGTGCTCACGTAGTAGGTTTGTGCGTCGAGCTTCACTAGTCCAGTACAGTTCTGTATGGCAAGGAAGCTCAGCCCGATGATGTTGCCGAGTATCATTCCCTTGCCGATAATGAAGACGGCAAACCAGAGGAAGGTGCGGCGGATAGTCTTGTTGCGGGCACCGAGTGCCTTTAGTACGCCTATCATCGAGGTGCGTTCCAGAATGATGATGAGCAAGCCACTTATCATCGTGACGCCTGCCACGATAAGCATTAGGCCGAGGATAATCCATACGTTGAGGTCCATCAGGCTGAGCCATTGGAAAATGTTGGGGTTCAGGTCTTTGATGGTGGCACTGCTATAGGTCTCGCCGTAATGGTCTACCGTGCGGTTCACCTTATTTATTATATAGTCCTCCGTCTCGTTAAGTTTCTCAAAGTCGTTTACCGTCAGTTCTGCACCGCTAGCTTGGTCGCTTTCCCATCCGTTGAGTTTTACGGCGGTGTAGAGGTCGGTGTATACCATCAGTTCATCGTACTTCTTTAGGTTGGTTTGGTAGATGCCCTTGATGGTGAATCTGCGCATACGCACGCCGTTGCCGTCAATGAAGTAGGCGAAGATGCGATCTCCGTTCTTCAGCTTCAGCTTGTCGGCCATCAACTGTGAGATGAGTATCTGGTTGTGGCTGGCTTTGTCGTCGAATTTAGGGATGCTCCCCTCCACCATGTTTTGGTGAATGAAGGTGGAGTCGAACTCTGGTCCCACGCCTTTGAATGCCACGCCGAGGAAGTCGCTGTCTGTCTTGAGAATACCCTCTTTCATGGCGAATCGTTGCACATGCTTTACGCCAGGTATTTTCTTCAGAACATTGGTCATCGAGTCGTCCATTACCACGGGATATTGGCTCTGCTGTTGCAGGGTCATGAAGTCGGCCACTTGGATGTGGCTTCCGAATCCGATGACCTTGTCGCGGATGGTATGTTTGAATCCCAATACCACGCACACCGACATGATCATGATGGCGAGACCGATGGCTACACCAGCGGTGGCTATATGAATAGCAGGGCGAGAAACTTTACGTTTGTCGCCCTGGTTGCTATATAATCTCTTTGCAATAAATAGAGGAAAGTTCATCTGTTGAATTTATAATGTATAATGTATAATGTATAATTTCCAATCAGCCCAATGTCTAGTTTCATCGTAAACTACTCACTATAAATTATAAATTGTTATTTGTCAAATTTATTCGTCCTCCACTCTTCCTGGATAAGCCTCCAAAGCCTTGGCGAGTACCACGAGGGCACGGTTCAAGTCGTCCTTTTTAAGCACGTAAGCCATGCGCACCTGATTGCAGCCTGCCCCAGGAGTGGTGTAGAAACCAGAAGCAGGGGCCATCATCACGGTCTCGCCCTCATAGTTGAACTCTTCTAAGCACCAGCGGCAGAATTTGTCAGAGTCGTCGATAGGCAACTTCGCTACGGTGTAGAATGCTCCCATAGGTATCGGAGAATAGACGCCTGGGATGCGGTTCAGACCATCTATCAAGCATTTACGGCGCTCCACATACTCATCGTATACGTCACGGTAATATTCTTCCGGTGCGTCGAGCGAAGCCTCGGCTACTATCTGACCTATCAGAGGAGGAGAGAGGCGAGCTTGGCAGAATTTCATCACAGCCTTGCGAATCTCTGCGTTCTTGGTGATGAGGGCACCTACGCGGATGCCGCACTCGCTGTAACGCTTGGATACAGAGTCGATGAGCACCGTATTCTGCTCGATGCCTTCCAGGTGCATCGCGCTGATATAAGGGCTGCCAGTGTAGATGTACTCGCGGTATACCTCGTCAGAGAAGAGGTAGAGGTCGTATTTCTTCACGAGGTCGCGTATCTGGTTCATCTCACGGCGAGTATAAAGGTAGCCTGTGGGGTTGTTGGGGTTGCAAATCAAGATGGCGCGTGTGCGGTCGTTGATAAGTTCCTCAAACTTCTCTACTTTTGGCAGCGAGAAACCTTCCTCGATAGTGGTGGCGATGGTGCGAATTTTGGCTCCAGCAGATATGGCGAAGGCCATGTAGTTGGCGTAGGCTGGTTCGGGCACGATAATCTCGTCTCCAGGATTAAGGCAACTCATGAACGAGAAGAGTACTGCCTCAGAACCTCCCGACGTGATGATGATGTCGTCGGCAGTCACATTGATATTGAATTTTTTGTAGTATTCTACAAGCTTTTCCCGGTAGCTAAGGTAGCCTTGGCTAGGAGAATACTCCAAGATGGTACGGTCGATGTGCTTCAGGGCATCGAGACCGCACTGAGGAGTAGGGAGGTCGGGCTGACCGATGTTGAGGTGATAGACCTTTACTCCGCGTTTCTTAGCTGCGGCAGCCAAAGGAGCCAACTTTCTGATAGGAGACTCTGGCATTTCTATGCCGCGTACTGATATTTCAGGCATTTTTATGTAAATTCGTTCTATTAATTATCGATAATTATCCGATGTAGCGTAGGGCTGAAAAACATAGAGTACCCTATCTGGTGCTAATCGTCTGCAAAGATAAGAAAATTAGATGAAAAAGAGGAAAGGTTTTCTGTTTTATTTTATTTTTTCATAAAAAACTCCCTTTTCTGTTGCTCTTTGCATTCTTTTTTATAACTTTGCATCTGCAATGCGGGGACTGACTCTTTTTTAAAATAATATAAGTATAAGAGTCTCCTCCCGAATAATTATTATTTCTAAAGTTTAAACGATAAAACAATGATGAGAAGTAGAACAGGTACATGGTTTACCACTAAGGTGAAATATCAGAAAACTCAGGAGGATGGCTCCGAGAAGGTCGTTTCAGAGACATATGTAGTGGATGCGCTCAGCTTCACCGAGGCAGAGAGTGCCATTATCGACGAGATGGCGGTATATGTGAGCGGTGAGTTTAAGGTAAGCGGCATCACGAAGTCCAACTTCGGGGAAATCTTCTTCAGCGACGTGGATGATGATGACAAGTGGTTTAAGGCAAAGCTCCAGTTTATCACTATCGACGAGAAGAGCGAGAAGGAGAAGCGCAGCAATGTGCTCTATCTTGTACAGGCGAAGTCGCTGGCTCGTGCCCTCCGTTACATCGATGAGGTGATGGGCAAAACTATGATCGACTACGATGTGGTGGGGCTTAACGATACTCCTATCATGGATGTGTTCGAGCATCACGGCCCTGATGAGAAGAAGGAAGAGAGTAACGATGTGCCTGAGTACGAGCAGAATCCGGCAGAATAATAGTTTTGGGTTATGGACTATGATGTAAAAGGAAACCTCCATGACGTATTGGGCAAGTTGCCTGCTGGAGTACGCCTTGTCGCTATCAGCAAGTTTCATCCCAATGAGTATATAGAGGCGGCATATGCTGAGGGACAGCGTGTCTTCGGCGAGAGCCACGAGCAGGAACTCGCCAGAAAGGTAGAGTCGTTGCCCAAGGATATCGAGTGGCACTTTATCGGCCATCTACAGACCAACAAGGTGAAGTACATCGCTCCTTACATCTCTATGATAGAATCAGTGGACAACCTCAAGTTGCTCCGCGAGATAAACAAGCAGGCAGCCAAGCATAACCGAGTGGTAAAAGTGCTCCTGGAGTTGCATATTGCAGAGGAGGATACCAAGTCGGGCTTGTCAATAGCAGCTTGCCGTGAGCTTTTGGAGGCTGGCGAGTGGCGGGAGATGTCTCACGTCCAGATTAGTGGTTTGATGATGATGGCATCCTATACAGACGATGAGCTGCAGATTGCCGCAGAGTTTCAGACTGCTTTCGAATTCTTTGAGGAAGTGAAGAACCAGTATTTTGCTGACGAACCTAGCTTTTGTGAGCGTAGCTGGGGCATGAGTCACGACTATCTGTTGGCAGTGCAACACGGTAGTACGATGGTTAGGGTGGGTACCACCATCTTCGGCCCTAGAGTATATTAGCTGAAAAATTCGATGAAAGGCGGCAAAAGTGTATTGCCGCATGACATAATTGAATCCTTAGGTGCAGGTAGTTTGCACCTAAGGATTTTTTTTAGTATTTACTTCATGTAATATTGCCCCTTCTTCTTTGTCTGTCGGCCAAACTCGATGGCATGGTGGGGGCAATGGTGATAACAGGTAAAACAGGTGAGGCAGTTCTTTTGGTGTAGCCACACAGGGCAACTTCCGTACCCACCCCTGATGTCGCCCACAGGGCAGACATTGGCGCAGATTCCGCATTTTACGCAGCGGTCTTTCACTACGTGGAATCGCTTGTCGGTGATGAGTACGTTCTCGAAGAATCCGCCCACTACCTTGGTGAAGAACCATGGGATGGGACCCTTAACCAGTCGGTTAATTCTCTTCTTGCGATTGAAAACCTCCTCACATATCACGTCTAGCTCTTGTGCAGCTTTTTCTTTCTTGTGAATTTCACGTTCCTTGGGGTCTACATCCATAAAGGGCAAGCCCACATAAGACTCTGGCATGATGAGGGTGTAAGAGGAGTCTGCCTCGTTTATTCCCAATGCTTTCAGCGATTCATTGGAAGCAATGGTATCGTTCAGGTTTTCGATGGTGAGACCGATGCTGTCGCCTGCTGTACAGACGCAATAAGTGAAATGTCGATTAACACCCCGAATCTTCATCTTGGCGATAAACTTCCTGACAAGCCTAGGCACTCGCCATCCATGTACGGGGAAAACGAAACCGAGCCGCTCATTCTCTTTCAGAATAAATGGCTCGGTTATATTGTGGCTTGAGTCATCTGCCCGCATATAAGGAGCGATGGGTATCAAGTCTTCGTGTGTAGCCGCCGCCAGTCGGGAGGCAGCCCATTTTGTGTTTCCTGTTCCTGAGAAATAGAAAATCATGTATGTTTCTGTATGTGTTAATCTGCCGAGGTGTGATTACTGCTTCTCCTTCATCACACCCTCGATATAGAGGCGAGTCATCTCCACATTGCCGTTGCTGCGTACGGTGATGCTCTTCTTGAAGTGGCCAGGGAACATACCCTTGCCATTGTAAGTGACGCTAATCTGTCCTTTCTGACCAGGAGCGATAGGCTGCTTGGTGTAAGACGGTACGGTGCAACCGCAACTAGCGATAGCCTGATTGATGACGAGAGGCTTGTTGCCTACGTTGGTGAAAGTGAAGGTTGCCTTCTGTACAGGATTAGTCTCCTCGAAGTTGCCGAAGTTATGTACCAACTTATCAAACTTGATTTCTGCCTGTGCGCTTGCTGTTGCCGCCATGGCGACGAACAGGGCCAATGCTGATATAAATCTTTTCATTTTCTTCTATGTTTAAGACCCCTTGTGGGCTGTTACATACCATTTGGATGCAAAAGTACATATAAAGTTTATTATATCATCACTTTTTACATTTTTTAATTCAAGTTCTGTGAATTCAACCTTGGTACGGAGAGGGTACAGAGTTGGTTCAGTCTTGGTATAGCCCCAAATGGGTGATACTTGCTTAATATTCGTATCGAAATGTGAAAGGCATATAATTAAATGGCTAAAACTGCATAAATGATTGCATATAGTTTCATCACAGGTACTTCTTCAGAAATTGCCCCGTGAGGCTCACCTTGCACGCTGCTACTTCTTCTGGTGTGCCTGCCACCACGAGATTGCCGCCTTTGTCGCCTCCATCGGGACCGAGATCGATGATGTGGTCGGCACACTTGATGATGTCCAGGTTGTGCTCGATGACCACCAAGGAGTGCCCACGGCCTATCAAGGCATTGAAAGCATGGAGCAGACGCTTGATGTCGTGGAAGTGGAGCCCCGTAGTCGGCTCGTCGAAGATGAAGAGCGTAGACTCCTGATCCTCTTTGCCGATGAAGTAGGCGAGCTTCACGCGCTGGTTCTCTCCGCCCGAGAGCGTGCTGGAGTTCTGGCCGAGCTTGATGTAGCCGAGGCCTACCTCCTGCAAGGGACGTAGACGGCGCACGATGATGCGGCAGTTGTCGAAGTCGCCGTCGTTCTTCTGTAGCTTTTCATTGCTGAAGAACTCGATGGCCTCGTTCACTGTCATGTTGAGTACCTCGTTGATGTCTTTACCTCCATAGCGCACTTCCAGAATGTCGTGCTTGAACCGCTTACCCTTGCAAGTTTCGCATTGCAAGGTGAGGTCGGCCATAAACTGCATCTCTATCGTGACATAGCCAGCACCCTTGCACTCCTCGCATCGTCCGCCCTCGGCGTTGAAGGAGAAGTAGGCAGGGGTAAATCCCAGCTGCTTGGCGAGGGGCTGGTTGGCGAAGAGCGCACGGATGGCATCGTATGCCTTTAGATAGGTGGCAGGGTTACTTCGGGTGCTTTTCCCTATAGGGTTTTGGTCTACGAACTCCACATGCTTTATGGTACTGAGGTTTCCCTCTATGGCTGAATACTCACCGGGAGCATCGGCTACAAGATCAAGTTTGCGGCGCATGGCAGGGTAGAGGATGCCCTTGATAAGCGAACTCTTTCCAGATCCAGATACACCTGTGATGCAGGTGAACACGTTGAGCGGTATCTTTACATCGATGCCTCTCAGATTATTCATCCTCGCCCCCTTGATGTTGATGCTCAGGTTCCAGGCACGATGACTGGTAGGGCATTCTATCTGCTCGTCGTGCGTGAGATACTTGACGGTGTAGCTCTCTGGATATTTCTCCTGTAGCTTCTCTTGCTTCGCCTTGTCGGTGGTAGAGTATTCTTGGGATGGACCAGCATAGACCAGTCGTCCGCCCAACCTTCCGGCATTTGGACCGATGTCGATGAGATAGTCGGCAGCTCGCATGATTTCCTCGTCGTGCTCCACTACGACTACGGTGTTGCCTAATTCTTGTAATTCTCTGAGCACCTTGATGAGGCGGTCGGTGTCCCGGCTGTGCAGCCCGATGCTTGGCTCGTCGAGGATATAGATGCTGCCCACAAGTGACGAGCCGAGACTGGTGGTGAGGTTGATACGCTGGCTCTCGCCACCCGAAAGGGAATTGGAGAGGCGGTTGAGCGTAAGATATCCAAGTCCCACATCCAGAAGAAATTGCAGCCGGTGCGTGATTTCTGCCATGAGACGCTTGCTTATCTCCTTTTCGTGGTCGGTCAGTTCCAGTAGTTTAAACCAGGCGCAGAGGTTGGTTACCGACATATCCACCAGTTCGGTGATGCTCTTGCCGCCGATTTTCACATAGTTGGCCT
>CAVDKC010000014.1:22480-32837 GCA_963609615.1 Oribacterium sp. | reverse complement strand
TCAACTGTGACCATGAGGCATTGAACGCTACCAACTACAAGGGAAAGCCTACGGAATGGTATAAGGTTATCAAGGCCACGGTGAAGTATGCGCAGTCGAAGGGACTCACGGTAGAGAGCATCGCTCCTTTCAACGAACCTGACTATACGAGCTGGAATGAAGGAACGAAAGCCGACTTCCTCAATATTTGCAAACTGATCAAGGCTGACAACGAGTTGGCTGGCATTCGGCTTTGTGGTGGAAATACTTTGAATTGCGACGAGGCACTCTCTTGGTATAATTATCTCAAAGGGTATCTTGACGAGGGAAACACCCATCAGTTGGCTGGTTCGTTCGACAGCTATGCCAGCTTCTTCGAGACTGTGAAGAATGATGGAAAAGTGGCTACGGCAGACGAACTGCATAATGTAGGCGAGGCAATAGTGGGTGTAGAATATGGCATAGAGAACGGCATCTGGTGGAGTTTCGACGGTGTGGCGAGAGGCGAGTTCTGCAAGGCCAACATGGCTGGTGGAAGCAGGTTGGGATATGCTGAAGACAGAGAAAGCTGGACTGCAGCGGCTGTTTACCGTCAACCGTCGGGTAGGGTAGATGGCTACATCGGCTCTTCTGAGCGTCAGGCCAATACGCATTCCTATGATTTTGTTTCAAAGGGGCGGGATGTCTATTATGACGGCTATGGACCGATGCGTGCTTTCTCTATTTCAATGCCTGGCGGTACCGGTTATCAGCAGGGGCAGACCAATGCCGAGCGTCTGGTACAGATAACAAGCGGCGAAGATGTGCAACCCTATCCGCTTGCAAGTGGCTCCTATGTCATCATCAACAGTAGTAACAGGAAGGCTCTCAATGTGCCTGGAAATACGGTAACTGCTGGTGTCACCGTTTCGTTGGCCAACTATAACAAGACTGCAACGGGCCAGCAATGGCTTGTAGAACCCGTAAGTGAACGGATTGGTGGAGATTTCAGTTATGTCACCCTGCGTTCCGTGACGGACAAAGACATGTATCTTGACCTGCTTAACTGGAGTACGGTGCCTTATGGTACACTTTGTGCTTATAATGGTGATGTGGGGGCTAACGAACAGTGGTTCTTCGAATATGCCGGCAATGGTGATTATTATATTCGTTCGCGTCATTCCGGGTTATATCTCCAGGCCAATACTGCCACTTCCGTGATTCAAAACAGATTGGTGGATGCCCAGGCAAACGCTTCTACCAACAAACTTTTCAGATGGCGTATCTTGCCGGTCAACACAGCCTGGAACACAACTGTTCCTGCTGCTCCGCAAGGATTGGTGGCAGAAGCGCAGTCTGCCTCTGTGTTGTTGCGCTGGAATGCCAATCAAGAGACTGACCTGGAAGGCTATATCGTGCTCCGTGCCAATGCCGATGAGGAGACTCCTCAGTGGCAGGTTGTCGGTCGACAAGTGATGGATACCGCTTTCGTAGACAACTCTTGCCGGATGGGAGGAAAGTATTTGTATAAGGTAAAAGCTTACGACCATAGTTGTAACATCTCCAAGCAGGCAAGTTCGGAGGCCAGCGTAGAATTGCCCAATGGCCATGCACTTGTGGCATGGTATGACATGGAAGACAGTCCGCGTGACACGACCGACAACTTGATGGATGCTGTGGCAGGTGGTACCGTACAATATAGTTCCACTTCAAAGAAACTGGGGGCTAAGAGCCTTGTCCTCAATGGTACCAATGCTTTTTTGCAGTTGCCGGCACAAGTGGCTGATTTTGAGGAGATGACGATTTCTGCTTGGGTAAACTGGCAGAATACGTATTCCTCCTGGACACGTATCTTTGACTTCGGAAATGGTACAGACGAGTATATGTTCCTGACCCCCAAGAATAACGGTTCCATGATGCGTTTTGTCATCAAGAGTGATGGGGAAGAGCATGTGCTGGAAGCAGCTAAACTAACTAGTGGTTGGCACCATTTGGCTGTGACCTTGGGTGAGAATGGTGTGTGCTTGTATGTGGATGGTAGATTGACAGGAACTAGTGATATGGCATGTCGTCCTTCTCAGATTCAGCCTACTCGTTGTTATGTCGGGAGAAGTCAGTTTGCTGCCGATCCGTTGTTCAAGGGTAACATAGATGATTTCCGTATTTACAACTATGCATTGTCTTCTGATAACATAGCGTTGGTAATGGGAGGCGGACAGCCTACAGCTATCTCTATGCCTTCCTCTTCTGGAACTGGGAAAGAGAAGACGATGGTCTATTCCTTGGACGGCACCCCTCTTCCAAGCATGGGAAATGGAATTAACATCGTGAAGACGACTCATGCCGACGGCACGGTGTCTGTACGTAAGTCGGCGGTGCGGAAATAGTATCAAGTAAATCTTACGAAATAAGCGCTTCCTTGCCTTGGCAGGGAAGCGCTTTCTGTTACCAAGTATTAAGCTTGGTTTTCTGTTATAATTCAGTCTTATTTGAATGGCATGAACCAGTTCTCTGGGTTGCTCAAGTCTACGGTTGGATTCTTGAAGCTTAGCTTGTCGCGAAGCCAAAGCGAACCATAGTTGGTTCCCCAAGGATTGCTGTCATTCTTATGGCGTGCGATGCGGCAGAGGTCTCCGAAACGCGAGCCTTCGAAAGCAAGCTCCAGTGCCATCTCGTCGCAGAGGAGGTCTTCTACGCAGTCTTGCTCAATCTTGAGACTGTCCTCCTTGGTTGCGTTGGCAGGGTAGCTATGACCGAGAGTCTTGAGCTTGTTCTCGATTTCGGTGCGGTATTGGTATTTGGAACCATTTCCTTGGGTAAAGCCAGCTCCGCGAGAGTGTATGGCTTGATTGCCCATGGAGTATATTCTGGTCTGACTTTCCTCGTCGTTAAATACCACACGGTTCTCTTCTGTCAAGAAAGGCAATGTCGTTTTTAAGAAATTCATGCCTTCCGCCGTCATGTAAGTGGTATCTTTCTCCAGCTCGCTGTTCCATCCGTCTTTTAGTACGGCAAAGGCTACGTCTGGATGGCCCATGCGGTTGACTGCTTCTGCCAATTTCAAGTAGATGCCGACTGTGCGATACAGAGGTATGTTCGCATTGTAATACTTCATGATGATCTTGACTGGATCAGTCTGTGTGGAAATCTTGGTCGTATTATACGAGTTGCAATAGCGCATGTCACCGATGGATGCTGACGCATACACGAGTTTGTCGATGAGGGCGGCACTAGAGTAGTCGCCTGTTGCGTAATAGTACTCTTGGCTGTCGGACAACTTGAGGTATGCACTGGAGGCTTCCAGGGCAATGTTCTCGCTGACATCTGTGCCAGTGGCGTTTGTATAATAGCTATAGCCAAACAAGCCTGGCAAGGCCGTGATTTCGCCGCGCAACTTATTGGTAGCCATGGCTACGAGGCTTTGGGTCTCAATGTCAGACATCCAAGTGCTGGTCCAAGAGCCGTTAGAAACTGGGGAACGCTGTAGTCCGGAATTGCTTCTGAAAGCAGCGGGTAATTTCTGTGGCTCTGGATAGTTGCTGGTAGATGCAGTATAGTTCCTGATATACAACTTGTTCTTTTTCAGATAGTTGAAGTAGTGCTCAATAGCCTTGGCGTAATCCCCCTGCTGTCCTCTTTCCAGATAGAGGTCGCCAAGGATAAGTCTTACTGGAATCATCATTTTGGAACTGGCAACCTTCTTTTCTGTGCCGGCATCGGTGTAACCTAAGCTATAGTCTCCCCAGTTGGGAACTGGCAGGTCTACATATTGTTCCAAGTCTGGAGCGAGTTCGGATACGATTCCTGCAAGATCTTTCTTTGGCAACTTGTTGGCCTCCTCGATGCTGGCTATGTTTGTCAATGGTTGGGTAAAGAAGGGTACGGAACCATAGTTGCGAGTCAACTGGAGGTAAGCCCAGGCACGGATAGCCTTGGCCTCTGCATACTCCTTCATGGCCACTTCGCTAGAACCCGTCATCAAGGTTGTGTCTCTGTGGGCAACATAGTAGTTGCAGTTGTTGATGATGCGGTAGTAAACGTAGGCGGAGTCGTATTTGTTGCCGTCTGCGTAGTCAAACTTTGCCAGTCGTTGTAGGTCGGTGGAAGCCTTGCTGGTGGTAGTGAGAAGGTCGCCACGAAGTTCGTTGACAAGCACGTTTTGGTCGATAGCTTGCTGTACACCCTTCAGAATGCCGCTGATGTAAAAGATGGAGTCCACCTTGTTGTCGAGTGCAGGATCGTAAACATATCGGTTGGATCCGTCATCAAACATATCACTGCATGAGCCGAGTGTGATTGCTGCCATTGTGGCTGCTATGAAATATTTAATTTTCATCATTTTTATGCTTTGTGATTGTTGTGTTAAACTTTAGAGATTGAGCTTGAGACCCACGGTAAAGGTGCGGCCTTGTGAAACGCAACCTGTATCGATGCCCTGGTAAAGTACTGAGTTGGACGTAGACATCTCTGGATCACCGCCAAGATACTTGGTGATGGTAAAGAGGTTGTTAGCTTCTGCCCAAACCTGTAGTCCTTGCAGCCATGCTGAGTTTACTGGTATCTTGTAGTTGATATTGAGCGAACGCAACTTAAAGAAACTGCCGTCCTCTATCCAGCGGTCGCTGAAACGTGAGTTGCCCATTTCGTCACCATATGAGATGCGTGGCACATTGGTTACGTCACCTTCGTTGCGCCAACGCTTGGTAATGGTTGTGGTCTGGTTGTAGAAGTTGTTGCCTCCTTCGATGACGCTTCGCTGATAGTTGAAGATGTCGTTGCCTACGGAGTAGCCGAATATGGCAGATACCGTGAAGTTGCCCCATGTGGCACGTGCAAACAGGTTGCCGTAGAAGTCTGGGTTTGGATTGCCGATGACTGTCTTGTCGTTCTCGTCGATGACACCATCGCCGTTGAGGTCAGCGAAGTGTACGTCGCCAGCTTTGAAGTACTGCTTGGCACCAGATGAGTCGAGCTGATAGAGGTATCCGTCTTTGCCGGCAGCCTTGGCCTCTGCGTCCTTAGAGAACACACCTGCGGTTTTGTAGCCATAGAACACACCTGCGCTATGACCTACGAGCGTGGCGACATTCTGGGTTCCGTAGATGGAAGATGTATAGCCCACTGCTCCTTGTGGATTACCGTCGAGTGCAAGGTATTTCTCGTTAGGGAGCGACTTGATTTCATTTTTGTAATGCCCCAGGCTGGCACCCAATTCCAAGGTGAAGTTGCGGCTTACGATTGGCTTGCCGTTCAAGCTGGCCTCTACGCCCTTGTTGTCCATGCTACCTTCATTAGACCAATAGCTCTTCACACCTGCGACTGGTGTCGTGAAGTCCTTGAGGGTGAGAAGGTCGGTAGTATGGTTGTAATAGTAGGTGAAGCTGGCGCCCAAGCGGTTGTTGAGCCATTGGCTCTCGAAGCCGACATTGAAGCGGTGGGTCTTCTCGAATGTTACGTTCTCGTTGCCGATGTTGTTCAACTGTACTGCAGGTACAGTATTGTGGAGGAACTTCAGTACTTCGAAGGAAGTCTTTGCGGCCTTGTTGTTGATGTTGTCATTGCCACTGATTTCATAACCGGCGTTTATACGCAGGTAGTTCAGCCCGATATTCTTGGGGAACCAGTCCTCGTTGGTCATTACCCAACCTGCTTGTACGCTTGGGAACAATCCCCATGCCACATCGCCGATGCGCAAGCTGGTCGCTTCCTTACCGAAAGTGCTGCTGCTTTCCATGGAGGCAGCTACTTGCAAGAAGTAACGGTTGCGGTAGTTGTAGTCAGCTTGTACATACCAAGTGAGACTTGTGTTATTGTAGTCGTTACCTGTTGCATCCTTGAAGTCCATGTTGTTGGACACATTAGGCAACTTGTCATTACCGGCAGACTTGTACTGACCCGACGGGTTGTTCATCTCGTAATTGTAGTTGAGATATCTTAAACCTCCGAAGGCGTTCAGTGTATGGGCACCCCAAATGTGCGAGAAGTCCAGACGTGTATCGCTCAGGATAGTCTCTTCTTTGGCGAAGATGGAGGCCGACAGGGTTTGTACCTGTCCCAATCCTTCCACATAGAATGTTGGAACACCACCCTTTGGACGATAGTAACGTTGAGAGTTGCGGTTCAATGTGTAGTTGATATTCTCACGCAAACTGAAGTCCTTGCCCAATTCAAACTTCGGTGCCAAGCGGATGTGGAACATGGAGTTCTCCATACGGTTCTTGTTGTTGCCGCTGCCGTTTATCAACAGGGCGGTTGGGTTTGCCAAGGACAGGTTCTGACTCAATGGTGTCAGGAAGTCATCGGCCTCAGACAAGGTTGGTGACAACTTCTTTGTCGTGTTGTTGTATTGGTATGGGTTCAAGATGGGCGACTTGATCAATGCCAGCAGGGTAGGTGAGGTTACGGTTCCTGTGCTGAAATCGCTAGGAGCGCCATCATCGAACACGTTACGGCTCAGTTTCACGTAGTCGATGTCAAACTCCGTGGAGAATCCCTTGGTGATCTTCAAGTCGCTGTTGAAGCGAATGTTGATACGATTGAAACCATTCTTCTTGACCGTGCTCTGTCCGTCGGTGTAGCCCAGGGAAAGGTTGTACATACCTACGTCGTCACCACCCATCACATTGATGCTGTAATTCTGGCTCAATGCAGTCTCATATACTTCCTTGCTCCAATCTGTATTGTTGTGGTAGGTGTTATAATAATAGTTGTTGGGATCGGTCGTCAAGAAGTTAAGGTTCTTGTTCTCAAGAATCTTGTCTATATTAGGATATGTGGCAAGCATTTCTGTCGCATAATTCATGTATTGGTCTGCGTCCATTACATTTGGGAGCTTGGGGACCAAGTTTACGCCCACACCGATATTTGCATCAATGCGGGTTGCAATGGAGTGGCCACGTCGAGTTTCAATGACGACTACGCCATTCGCACCTTTTGCGCCATAGATGGCTGTACCGTTCTTCAAGACGGTTACTTTCTCGATGTCGGCAGGATTGATGTTGAGCAACTGGTTGTTGTAAGTTCCCATTTGCAAGCTCGTGCCGTCATATTGCATATCCATGGGAACTCCATCGACTACGATCAATGGCTGTGCGTTGGCATTTAATGAGTTCAGACCACGGATGAACATCGAAGATCCGATGCCGGGAGCACCGGAACGCTTGATGGTACGCACATCACCCCCCAACTGTTCTCCAATGAGGTCTTCGATGGTGGTCTGGGTCGTGATGTTGGTCTTGACGCTTGCCTCGCCACCGAGCTTGGTGCCGTTGGTGTACATCTCGTTGAATTTGTCGCTTAGCATCTTGGCCTCAATCTTGTTGATGCCGGCAATGGATACTTGCTGGCTTGCGTATTGTGAGGTGAAGAGGTAGAGCGATGTGGTAAATGTAGGAACCTTGATGGTAAAGTTACCATTGTCATCGGTCATGGCTGCGTAGTTGGCGTTGCCCAAGGCCTGGATTTGGACACCATTGAGGGGCTTGCCGGTAGCGGCGTCAAAGACCGTACCAGACACTTCCTTCATAGGATAGTTTGGCTGCTTCTTCGCTACCGTTGTCTTCGTATTCTTCTCTACGTTGTCGGTTGTCTCTTGGGCATTGATTTCAGCGGCGGCTGCTATCAATCCCATCATCGCCAATATTCTGAAATTTATCATTGTCTTCTATTGTTGAGTTCTTGTTATTAATAGGTGTAGCTTGTGAGATCCCAGAAGATTTCTGGCATATCGCCTTGGTATTCTTCGCCACTTTCACCGTTGAGCGCTTTCTGCCCTTGGTAGTATTTTACGGCATCCATTGGCACCAATGTGATGCCAGCAATGCGCAGTTGCAGACTTTTGCCTCCTGTAGCTTTGTCGCCACTGCGTACGTTGAATACTGGATATGCGACAGGGTCGGTCTCTTGGTCAAGGTGACGGTAGCAGAAGTTTGGTGTGAAAACACCCATAAACTTCGATACAATCTTTGATTCTTCGTTCGTTCCGTAATCAAATGTCACGTTTGCGTAGTTGGTAGAAGAGCCAAAGTCTTTCTTCAATGCCACAGGGGAGAATTTGGCAAGAGTACCACCCGTTGTGCTGTTCTGGAACTGGCGTATCTGCAAGATCTGTGGTTCTACTTCGGCTTCCTCGTCTGTAATGTTGGCTGGTACCATCGTGAGATAGACTGCGTATGAAGTGGACCACATCTCTGGTATGTAGAAATAAACCTCGGGTACTGAACCTGCATTTGAAACGATTTGGTAATAAGCAGTCGAGTGCATCGAACCCTTTACGTTTGGATTTCTCTTGTCGTCGCTTACCGTTACGTTTTGTGCCAAGGATACCTTGTCTACACCCGCTTGGTAGGTACCGTTTTGTGCTCTCAGATGTATAATTGGGCACCAGCTGTCCCATGGCTTGATACGGATGGAGTCTGTTATCCAGGCGTTACCGTTGCTCACTACCTGCTTTTGTGCATCTACGAACAAGTCGGTCGCATCATTAACGAATCTGCGGGAGCCTTGGTAATTGAGGGTGTTGCAGATTATATCACCAGAGGTACTGCGGATAGAATCTAACGCTTCCGTAGGCTTGTCTCCTTTTTGGAACACCTTGTTTACAGTATGACTGAAAGTCAAAGGCTCCAGGATGGCATGGGTAGTGTAATACTCTGTCAGACTGTCTGCGTTGATAGTCTTGGCGCCTGCCTTGTTGTACTCCAACTCACCCTTTTCGTTGTTCTCGATGGTGAATGACTGGATGCTCTTTGGATATTTATAATAGGAAGAAACTTTGTTGTAGGCTGCTGTCCATGCCTTGTCTGTAGGAACAATCATTGTGTAGGTGCTGTCCTCGGTAGTCAAGTCTGCGTTCAGGGCATCGAACAACTTGTTGCTCTCTATCATGACAGAGTCAAGATAGGTGATGTCACCGTCTTTCATTGGACCTTCGATGCTGTTATCCTTGTCCAGTTCCTTCTTCATGTTCTCCTTGAAAATCTGGGCGAGACTCGTCGTGTTGGAGTTGCGCAGGAACAACTCATAGAAATTCGGGCGGAAGTCCATGTAGCTTTCCAGGTAATGGATCATACCATTCTTCCCAAGGATATTGAGACTGTCCATAGGGATGTTTCCGAATGTGTAGTCGCCGTTCCCCTTGAAGTCCATGACCTTTTTGTTGAGCAAGTGTACACGCTCTTCTACGCTGCCGGTGGCTCTGTGGTAACCACGGGCAATATGGTTGTTGAGGAATTCTGCCTTCAACAAGCTGTCGCTCATGGCATTATATGTGTCGAAATCGTAGGTGCCATTCTTGGGCGCCCATACGGTGTAAGTCTGGTTTCCGTCCAGGAGCTGGTCGTAATTGACTTTCTGCAACAATGTGGCAAAGTTGCTAAGGGTATTGTCATTGCTGATTTTATCCCAAAGGCTCTTTTCTGCTGCACTCTCTGGGGTCTTTTCAATGCCATAATGGTCATCCCAGTCACTGCAGCTTTGGAATCCCAAAGCTACAGTTGCTGTCATTACAATATACTTTATTTTCATATCTTTTGTATTTCTTGTTTTTTGGTTCTGGTTAGAATACGTCCTCGGTGAGAGTTGGGTGGTTATAGATGTACTGAGGTACAATTTCGATGTAGTCTAGCTCAAACTCTGCACTGGTATTCTCTGGCATGGCTGTCTTGAAGCGAATCCAGTTGTCCTCTCCTTGCTTGAAGTATTGCTTGGTGATGACGCGGCGTACATGTGGTTGCTTGTTGATGTAGCAGCGGGCAGGGTCGGTGATACCCTTCTTGTAGTTGCTGAAGTACTGAGGTCCACGCATCCAACCGCGGTTGTGCATAGCCTTGTCTGTGGCTGCGCCCATGTCGTTCTCCTTGGCAGGGTCTGTCCAGCCGATGGTGGTTGAGCTTGCTCCAACTCTTTGGTCAAGTGGAATGTCGCAAGGAGTCATCTTGGAACGGTCGGTGGAGTGGCCCAAGAAGAACTGTACCATCGTTCGGTTTCCTGTGATTACATAGCCGAATCGCAATTCATAGGTTCCATCCTTTGGAACCGGTGGCAACTTGATGGCAAAGTCATAGGCACCTTTCACGAACAACTCGTCGCCCTGGTAGTCAAGCCAACAGTCCCAGCCTGGGTTGAAACCGTTGTTGCCGGTCTTCGCTTCGTCCTTGGTCAAGTAATATACTCGTGAAGACTCGCCGTTGTAGATGGCCATGTTCTCGAAGTAGCCTTCGGGGAAACGGATCTCTGCCACCTTAGGGGAGGTGCGGCCAAATCTGGAAGAAAGGTCATCGTACGAGTAACCTCTAAAGTTGTTGGTCATACTTTCGTCGAGTAATGACATAAACTCAAAGCGCATACGTTCGTTGAGTACATTGTTGGGCACATCTGCATTGTAGAGCAGAATCTTGCT
>CAVDKC010000014.1:0-22252 GCA_963609615.1 Oribacterium sp. | reverse complement strand
CAAGGTGCGTACGTATTCATATACGTCCATGTCTTCCAACTCGTTGTATGAATATACCAGCTTGTCCATGGAGAGTGCATATTTCAGGATATGGTAGCGGAGGAACATATTGAGAGTGTTCCACTGGTTGGTGTAATCCTTGCCCGTGCTGACGACGATGTCTGGGTTGTCTTCCAGATAGCTATACCAAGAGGAGCACCCCTTGTACCATTCGTTGGCTTTCTCTGCCAGTTTCTCCCAAGAGTCGATGCCTTCGGCCTTCAATACCTCATCAGGCTCGGCGAACACGGTAAAGCCCACCTTGCAAACATCCGGGTATTCTGCATAGGGGTATGTGGTCTCAGGATCGATGTTGAACCATGAGATACCATCGGTACGCGCGTTCTCGTGCATTACCACGTCGAGTCCTGTCTGCTTCAAGGCTTCGCACCAGATGCCGTATATACTGTTTCCATCCTTGTCCTTCATACTCTCCATTTCATCTAGGATGAAGTTGGTGGAGCGATAGAACAAGTGGTCCGTGATGTGTACGACACCATTTTCTACCTCCTGGTCCTTTACGATAATCTTGCAGACTCCGTCGATGGTGATATCATCACCTACGAGTTTCGGTGTCTGTGTGTTGCCGCCCATCATGGTGATGTCGGCGCCAGAAGTTAAGTCGTTGCTCGTCTTCTTCTGACCCGTAATCTGTGACTCGACGATGTCCTGGCAGAGCGAGTCACACTTTGCGGATTTCCAGAGGCGGTTAATCACGCTGTCTCGGCTCACGTCCTCTCCCTCGTAGAGCCCATTATGGTTGGTGCTCTTTGTATCTTTGTAGTATAAAGAGTCTATGTATTCTCTGATAGCCTCGTTGGTAGGTGCGAAGCAGGTGTATGTACCGTAAGCGGACAAACGGTCAGACATGCCTGCGATGTCAGAAATCTTTGTGAAGTCTGACAGGGTTGAGTCGCTGCGCAAGTAGTCGATGACTGTTTTTCCCGTGAAGGTATAGAGGTTGCTTTCATCGATTTGCTCGGAGCATGATGAAAAGGCGAGAGCACCCAGTGCCACACCTGCAACCATGCCGCCAATCTTATTAATGAACTTTGTCATAAAGCGATACTATTTTTGTTTCTTGTTAGTTGTCTTACTCTAGATTTTTCTCTGAAGTTTGCGTCTCCACCCAGACAGGGTTCTGGTGAATCAGCTTGTTGGTCTTGGTCTCCGACTGGTAGATTGGCCAGTAGAGGTACGCCTCTGTTCTGAACTTGTAGAGATTGGTACCGTATTTGGTAGCCAAGATGTCCTTGAACTGATTGTCTGAATTGCCCAGTGATGGGTAGTTGCTTCCGTTGGGGTCTATTGCGTACAGTGTCCTGGTAGGGTCTACACCTGTCATGTGGCGATAGCAGTAGCGCAGCAAGTCGAACCAACGCTTTCCTTCGAAGCAAAGCTCACGTCCTCTTTCCTGGAGGCAGAGCATTTCCATCTTATCCTGCTTGTTGTAGTTGTTGGAATACACCAAGGTGTCCTTGAGGGCAGTGGTGGCGATGGAGCGCTTGTTGACAGCCTGGATTAAGTTGAAAGGATCAGAAAATTTCTTTGTATCTGTGCCCGCAAGTTGGATCTGTGCTTCAGCTTTCATCAGCATGACATCCGTGATTCTGTAGATAATCCAGTTTTGGCTGAATTTCTCGTATGCGCGCGACTGTACGTACGTACTTCCCTTCTTGGTAGTGGGGATGCCCGAAGACAATCCTTCAGAAATCATCTTCTTTACCTCATACGAATAGTAGTTGTCATCATTCACACCATAGCTGCTGTCGTAGAAACGGTAGTCGTTTTCCGACTGGAAGAAGCTTGAGATGTTGGCACTGCTCGAAGCTGGAGTTGGACTGTCGCCGAGCGCAGCTCCCACCGCAGCTGTTCCTACCAGCATACCGTAAGTCGCAGACTGCTTGCCGTCTTTGTAGTAGTAGTTGCACAACTGGGTGTTGGAGTTGTTTTCTCCGTCAAAAGGCAATTCCAATATGCTTTCCAAGGAATATCCGCGGTTGAAGTTGTAGTAGCTGGCGAGGTTTCCCTTGAGCAGATAGTATTGTGCTCTTGTGTTGAGGTAGTTGCTCTCGTTGCTTGTCCCCTTGACGTTTTCCTCGAAGTAGTTGAAATGCGACTGGATTACTTTGTCGGCATTGTCAACACACGCTTGGTAGTACTCCTTGCTCTTGGCGGCGTCTGTGCCAGCCCAAAGGGAAGCTCTCCAGAGATAGACATCAGCTAAAATGGCATGGATAGCATCCTTGCTGAGCAAGCCAACGGTACGCCAGTCGAAATTGCTGCCTTGATTGAACACGCCATACTTGTAGCATCCCTGCTCGGCTTCCTGCAAGTCGTTGATGCAGAGCTGGAGGGTAGAGTCTGGTGGCAACTGACCGTCTACTGTCAGGTCGTCAGTGTTCTCGTAAGCCTTTGTTACGTATGGTACGTCACGGAATGCACGTATCAGGTAGAAGTGGCAGAGCGCGCGCAAGCCCAATAGCTGGCCGCGTACACTCTGGTAGTCGCCTTCGGTGAACTCTGGGTCCTTTTCCATAACGGCAGGAGCGTGTGCCAATATCAGGTTGCAGGTGTTGATTACATTGTAGAACGATGACCAGGAGTTGTAGCCGCTGCTTGGGTACAAGTCCATATTTGTAATGTTGTCCAAAGTGCTGTTTACGAGGGATGGATGCTTCTTGAGCTCGTCTGAGCGGTAGTCGCCCCACATAATCATTCTTTCGATGTTGCTTCCAGACAACATCGAAAGATAAGCTCCCGTTACCATCTGGTCAACATCATCCTTGTTTTGCCAGAAATTTTCACCGATGGTCTTGTCGGTAGGATAAATGGTCAAGAAGTCATTGCATGAGCTGAGCGATATCAGACTTAGTGCTGCTACTGCAAGGCTCTTGAAGATATTTTTATTTTTATTTTTCATTGTTGTTCTCTGTTTTATGTTGGATTAAATTCCGATACGCATACGAAGGGTAAATGACTTGCTTCTCGGAGTCTGTGAGCTATCCGAGGCAAAGTTCCAACCACTATTTGTATGCTCTGGGTCAGTGCCGCTATACTTGCTCCATACGAAGATGTTCTGTCCGCTTAAGTCGAAGCGCAAGGTGTTCAGGCCAAAGTGCTTCAAGAACTTTTGTGGGACGTTGTAGCTCAAGCTGATGTAACTGAAACGCAAAAATGATGCATCTTCTACATAGCGGTCGCTACCCAGCCAGTTATAGCCATAGTTGTAGAGGGCACGTGGAATCTCGGTCTGGTCGCCGTTCTTGCGCCAGCGCCAGTTCACTGCCGAACTTTGGTTTGTGGTGTCGTACATCTTCTCCAGTCCCATGCGGGCGTAGTTGACTACCTTGAATCCTGTACGGAACACAAAGTTGGTACGCAATGACCAATCGCCGTAGCGGAATGTAAATCCAAAACCTCCCGAGAACTTAGGATTTGAGTTGCCGAGATATACCATATCCAATGAGTTGATGGTTCCATCGTGGTTTACATCCTCGTAGATGGCGTCGCCACCGTCGAAGTTATAGGTTGCGCCGCCGTCCTTGTAGTTGTAGGTCATGCGCAAAGGTGATCCGTCTGAGCCAGTGATAACCTTGCCTTCCTTGGTCAGGGCGATAGGGGCAGTCTTGCCAGATGGCAAGAATTCGTTGTTGATGTAGTCTACGAGCTGTTGGTTTGTCCAGTTGTTCTGGCGGCGCATGTTGGTGAGGTAGTCGTAGGTATATTGATATACACCCTTGCTGCGCAAGCCGAAGATGGAGCCGAGGGCGTTGCCCACCTGTATGCGCTTGAAGTACTTGCCGCGGCTGTCAGCTGTCCAGTCCTCGTTGATGCCATCCAATACGGTCTGATCCATTTCGGTTATCTTGTTGAAGTTCTGGGCTACATTAAAACTTGCGTCCATAGAGAACTTGCCTGCCTTGATGAATTTCTTGGCTGTGATGTTGAATTCCCATCCCTTGTTCTCCATCGAACCGATGTTCTTCCATGCCAAAGAGGTAAATCCTGTTTGTGACGGGATAGCCACGCTTGAGTTCAGCAAGTCGTTTGTCTTCTTGAAGTAGTAGTTGAAGTCGGCCTCGATCATGTCGTCGAAGAGTCCCAGGTTCGCACCGAGGTTCCATGAGGTTGTCTTCTCCCATTTCAAGTCTGTCAGCTGCAAACCGTCTACCTTTGTCACAGGAAGGTTGGTAGTACCGTTACCATAGACGCTTCCTGCTGCATACTTGGCGTACTGCAAGTATTCTGAGCTAGGTGTTCTACCATTGACACCCCAGGATGGGCGGAATGCGAGCATAGACAGCACGCTGCGCGACCATTTCATCCAAGGCTCGTTGCTGATGTTCCAACGTACGGAAAGACCAGGGAAGTATCCCCATTTGTTTTGCTTGCCAAAGCGAGTCGTACCATCGGCGCGGACGGTGAAGTCGGCGTTGTAAAGGCTCTTGTAAGAGAAGTGGGTCGAGAACACGCCTGACATACTGCGCCACTCGCCATTGCTGGTCGACATGTTCTTGATTTCGGTAGGGAGGGTAGGGGAACTTACGCCCATTACCAACTTGTCCTGGCTTACGTTCTGGCCGTAACTGGTTCCCGAGGTCATTTCCCAACGTCCCAACATCATCCATGACAAGTCTTCATTCTTGAATTTTGGAACGAAGGTCAACTGGTGGCGGGTCTGGAACTGGAACGAGTTGTAGTCGTCCATAGTATATCTGTTATAGGTGCCGCTGTTCCATCCGTCTGTAGTCAACGATCCTGGATAGTAGGTAGGGTTGCTCTTGGAGTAGATGTCAAGATATACCTGACCCTCGTAGTCCAGGCGTGTCTTGTGGTCATCGTTGCCCAAGAGATAGTAGTTGATGCGGAAGTCTGGCGTAATACGGTAGGTCGATTCGTTGTCCCAAGCCAGGTTGGCGATGGCCACAGGGTTTCCGATGTCGCGCACTGGCTTCAGCTGCAGGGAAGACCTGCCGCTGGTGGTAGAACCTTCTGCATCGGTATCTGCCGACGGTAGCATGACATAATATTCGTTGGTATCGTTGCCGTTTCCGTCCTCACGGTAGATACTCATGTTGGGGGCCATAGACAAGGCCTTGCCCAATATGTTGTTGCCGTAGTTCTTTTGATTCTTGGTATAGGTCAATGGGAACTCCGTAGTAAACTTCAACTTGTCGCTGACGTAGTATTCCAGGTTCAGACGGGTGGAGAAGCGGTTCAGCACCTGTTTGATGATGGTACCAGTCTGGTGGTCATAGTTGGCGGAGATACGGAACACGGCTTTCTCGCCACCACCCGAGATGGTGAGTCCGTGGCTTTGGTTCCAACCTGTCTGTGTTACGGCCTTGACCCAGTCTGTATTGTCGTTCCAGTTGTTATACTCTGCCCAACTCTTGTTGTAGTTCAACTCGTTGATGTTGGTTGTGGCAGATGGGCTTTGGGTAGGGTTGTAAAGTTCCTCTTTCATCAACATGGTGTATTCGTCACCCGTCAAGAGGTTGTAACCCTTTGGCTGCCAGGTTCCTTGCAGAGAGAAGTTGTAGTCTACGCGAATCTTGCCTCGCTTGCCTCGCTTGGTCTTGATACTGATGACACCATTGGCACCACGGGCACCCCAAATGGCTGTGGCGGCGGCATCCTTCATGACATCAATGCTCTCGATATCGTTCACGTTGATAGAAAGCAAAGAACTGTAGGTTTCCTCGGTGGCTGTAGACCAGTCTGTGTCCTTGGCGTCTGGTACGTCCATGATATTGCCATTGACTACAATCAATGGCTCCGACGAACCGTTGATGGTCGTTACACCACGCATACGCATGGTCGTACCAGCACCCAGGTTACCAGAGTTGGCAACGATGTCGAGACCGGCAATCTGACCTTGCAATGCTTCGTCGGCACTGGTGAAGGAAAGACCGTCTACTATCTCCATGTTCATGGTCTGTGTCGCTACAGACACCTCGTCCTTAGGGATGCTCAGACCATCGCCGCGGAATCGCTGCTTGGCAGTAACGGTGACGGTTCCCAGCTCGTTGGCATCCTTGAGCTGGATCTTGAATGATGTCTGGCTGCCGATGACCTTAGAGAATGGCTTGTAACCTACGTAGCTGACTACCAGTTTGTTCTTGGGATTCTTGATGGCTAATTGGAAGTTACCATTGACATCGGTAATCGTTGCGTTGACGTTACGGTTGTTGGCATCTTTCTCAATCACATTACAGCCGATTACAGGTCCGAAGTCGTCCGACACTGTACCTGAAATACGGTGGTCTTGGGCAACGACGGTCATGGCACTGCACAAGGCTCCGACGGTTATGTATGTTCTTATATTGTTCATTGTGTTATAAGCTTGGTTGTGAATTTATTTGTAGAATTTGACTCCACGTTTCTGCGCATCGTACAAGCTGTTGAGGTGGTTCAGACGAGCTTGCTTGGCAGCTGCGGTGTTGCTGCTGAAACTTTGGTCGAATCTGCCTGTTGTCTCCCAGCAAAGTGGTCTTGAAATCTCATGGATGGCGGTGAACGAAGATGTGCTGATCTTCTGCTCGTAGAACGTGTAGTCGCGTGCCATGTAGTTGACGAGTTTGCCACTATTGTCGTTGATAGTCACAGTGTTGCCGGCATTGTCCTTGACCTGGAGTGATCCGCTTCCACCCTTTACGTCGATTCTCTTGTAAGCACCGTCGATGTTGCAAGAGGTGATGTAGCGGTGGCTGCCGTCGTCCAAGGTCTGTGCGTCGCCGTATGCGATGGTGTTGTCGGCATAGAGGGCGAAGTCCTGGAAGTGGTAACGGATGAAGTTTCTGATGGTTTCTGCCATTTTCAATGCCTTAGCCTTGGCGTCTGTAAGGCCAGCTTCGTCTGCATGCTCGGCATCATCCATGACTTGCTTTACCTCATCCCAGGTGGGTAGTCCGTTGGCGAAGGCATAGTCCATGGCATCATTGTCTGGAGCATATAGGGTGTAGTTGTATGTGTTGAAGAAACTTACGTTGTAGTCGAGGCAGTCGTATTTCTTGTTGGTGTTGATATTGCTGTCGAAGACGTCTGTGAAGACGGTATATTGCTTTTGTTCGGATGAGCTTACACCAATCTTGGTCAACAACTTGCTCAGTTCAGCTGGCTGGCATAGCTCCATGAACTTGGAGAATTGTGCGTTGGTGCTGAGGCAGCCATATACACTAGTCTCTGGGGCCTGGATGATGTGGTTGATGACGAATGTGCTACCATTGCTGTACTCGGTTGTGGCCTCTTCTATGGTAGAGGCTTCGGGCAGCACATTGTTGTTCATGTAGCCGTTGATTTGGGCACCACTCTTTACGGTGGCCCCGACATTTGTGCCGCTGATAGCTATCTCGCCGCCATGCTTGGTCTTGTAGTATCTGTTGTTGCCGAATGTCTCTCCTTGGTTGAGGGATACGGTGTGGTAGTTCAAGATGTCTTCCATGCGGTCGAGCACGGTACCCAATTGCACGATAGTCGAGTCTGCACTGATAGAACCAGTGGCAGGAGAGTACTTGAAGGCAGACACGGAGATATTCTTGTCCTTGTTCACATCTTTATAATAGAAATGGAGCACGCGTGGGCCCTCGGAGTAGTTCTTGCCCAGGGATACGGGGTCTACATAATACTGACCGTTGCCACAGAACGCTGCGTTGTTGGGCAAGAACAAGGCGTAGTTAGCTGAACTTGCTCGCAGGAATGCGTAGAAGTTGAGTCCCATTTGGTCCTTGTCTTGGATTGCCCAGTTGATGACACCCAGGTCGCGGGCTTTGCGGAGCAATGCCGGGGTGGAGACGATGTTGTATGAAATAGGTGGAACGACACGGTCGAGCATATACAAGGCACCGTTGTTGGCGATGCGGACGTCGTAAGCTCCGTCTTTCTTGACGATGTCTTTCAGCTCTACGCCGATAGGGTCGCTCGCCTCGTCCATGATGGTACCGAACTTGCTAGGTACTGACTGTACGAAAGAGGGGTTCATCATATTGTTGACGAACGAGCGGATGATGTTGATAGGAATGCTGTCCAGGTTCTCTCCTAAGTTCTCCTTGGTGTTGGGCTTCTTGGCGTAGAGGTTGATGATGTTGTAACCACCGTTAGACGAATTGAGGAAGTAGTCTTCCACCGCATTGTCGGTTGGTACGAACATGGAACCCATGTCAGCCAGTATAGTTCCATAGGTGCTGTAGTACTGGTTCCATCCCGGGTCGAACTTGAGGAGCATGTCGCTGGAGAGGGCCACCTGCTTCGGGTCTCTCTGCAAGGCCACTGCGCCCTGTGAACGCTCGCTGAAGTAGCGCAGCTGGAAGATGGAGTCAATCACCTGCTTTCCGTTGAGCACGGCATAGTCATTGTAGTTGTTGGTGGTGGATGCGTCGTAATAAGGTGCGCAGAAACGGTCGAGCATGCGGCTGAACCACTTGGTGTCGCTTGCCTTGCGCAGCATCTGTGCCATGTTGCCTGGAGGGATGATCACACCGTCGGTCTGGTTGATGTATCCGTTTTGGCAGGTTACGTCCTTGGTGATGACCTTGTTCTTGAAGATGAATGTAGCACCTGACTCGTATGGCTTGCCAGTGATGGTGGCGAAGTCTTCGTTGGTGATGCTGTTGTTGAGCATCTGCTCCTGGGTGAAGTGTACCATCATAGGACGTGTGTTGTCCATCACCAGGTCGATTCCTCCCTTGAGGTACTGAGTCCAATAAGAGTTGTTGACTGGTATCTCTGAGGTCCACAGGTGGTAGATGGTATCGGTGGCATTGGCGGAAGTCTGGTGCTTCATGGCGATGCCACGGCTTACGGAACTGTTGCTACTCTCTATGTTGGAGAGCATTTCTGTGAGGATGGCGTTGTCCAGAACGGAAGCGTTGAAGAGCTGCTTCTTCATAGGTTCTGTCAACTCTTCGTAAGATGCCACGTTCCAGTCGTTGTTCTTGAAGAACTCGTTGAAGGCAGAGTCGTTGGCGACAAATACGGTCTTTGAACCAGTTTTTGACATGACCTCCTTGTAGCCGAGGTCGTCAATCAGACGGAGATAGGTCTTGAAAGTTCCTTGAAGGGCACTTCCGTTGCTAGGCTGCTCCAACTCTTCATAAATGCTCTTGCCCAGCTGCGTAGGGGTATTTCCCTTTTCGTCCAGGTCGTAAGAGTCGGTACATGCGTAGAAGCCTGTCAAGGCCATAGTGGTACACATACCGATAATCGCTTGGCGCGATTGGTTGATAAAGCGGTTGCTCATGTTTTGTTTATTTTTATGTTGTTTAGTTACTTTAAGCTTAGCTTATGATATTGTTAGCTATCTCTGAGGGCAGGAGTTGGGTGTGCAGTGCTGCACCTTCTCCTTGTTCCGCAAGTTAGAAACGCTTGTTTGATATATGTTGGTTAGGTTTGTTTATTACCTTGAAAATATTGAATAGTTTTATATTTTATGTGCAAAAGTAGTAATTATTAATAAAACTATAGCCGTTTTATGTGGAGTTTTTTTAGTTTTTAACACAACTTAACGGGTTGCTCATTCGATTGTTCTTAGTTCTTCTCGTAAAATGATGCAGCATTTGGTGTTGGAAACACACGTTTATTATAAGGTGTAGTCTGTAATTCTTTCCCATATAGCACGCAGGTTGGTTAAAAAAACTAAATTAATTGCAGTTTTAACCTTTAAAAACTTGCCCATTTCCCATTTATTGCTAATTTTGCAGAGGAAACAAATGCATTAACTGAAGTGTTACGCTTCAAATGTAACAACCTAAACTAAATAATAACGAATGAATAAACGTTTACTTTTTTCCGCTGCGTTGGTCGCTGCAATCAGTGTCAACGAGGCAAAGGCTCAAGAGCATGTTACTGAGCCTGCTTTACCTAATCCTGTAAACTTGAAGTTGGATGGTACCGATACTGTGGCCATCAAGAACATCAAGGCAGACATGTGGCTTGTCAATGGCAATGCTTGGGATACTCAGGCCAGCCTTAGTTCGGACACCCGTTCCATGGGTATCGCGATTGTTCCAGTAGAAGGAAAGTCTGGTGTTTTCACCTTGTTCAATAACAATACCGTCAAGAACACGGATTTCAAGAACAAGATTTTCTTCAATTCTTCCGATAGCGAAGGTGGTAATGCTTATGTTGATTATGCTTCTCAGGGTATAGAGAAGACTTACTGGGAAGTTCACTTGAACAATGATGGCACATTCCAGTTGCAGGCAGACACGACTGCTACATCCAACAGTAAATATACCTCTAACACACGAGCTGGTTACAATCCGGATGACAACCGTTTGGATGGCCAAGGCAACGAAGTTAAAGAAGGTTATGCCAACTTCCGTCCAGTCTTGGTGCCTGGAGCAGGAGACTATGGACTCGATTTTCAGGCTTATCCATACGAGTATGTTTATCGTAAGGATGTCTTGATGCCTGCTATCAACGATGCTATAGATGCACATGCTGACTGCGACTTCTCTGCCGTTGTAAAGGTTTATAATGATTCGGATGCCAAACTTTGGCAGTTGAAGAATGCCTACAAAATGATTAATGACATCATCAGAAACAAGGCAATTGCAGACGCAAATCCTACCGCAGATAATCCTTATGACATGACTCAGTACATCACCAATGCCAACTGTGATGCTTTGTCGGGTTGGGATTATGATTGTGTCTATGACTCAGACGGTAACGTAGGTTCCGGTGGCCATGGCACAAACTGGCAGGCTCATTCTAGCACTTATACTTCTAAGGATGGCCAATTTACAACGAGCAAGTTCATTGAGCGTTGGGTTAACAGCAGTTCCAATCCTGATACAGGGGATGCGGCGGGTACAGGTCATCTGAGTGATGGCTATATTTCACAGACCTTGCGCAATTTGCCTGCTGGTGGCTATCGTGTGTCTTGCTACGCCATGGCAACCCAACAGGCCAAGAGCGACTATAGTGTAGAGGGTGTTTCTCTCTTTGCCAAGAGTGGTGATACGGAGAAGAATGCTGCCGTTGCCACTGCCGCTGGTGTGCCAGAGAAGTTCACATTCTTGGTAGCGGTAGAAGACGGTCAAGATTTGACCGTTGGATTCAAGCTTGACAACACGACTGCCAACTGGGTATTTGTCGACGAGTTCAAAGTAGAATACTACGGCTCTGACGCCGCGATGATGACTCTTGTTGATATGCAGAGTGTGGCAGAAACTTTGTTAAGTGAAGTAGATGGCTATGCGGCATGCCCTACCTATATAGAAAAGGCTAAAGAATTGTGTAACCAAGCTATTGATATGACCACCTCTAATACTGAAGAGGAAATCACTGCCATGAAGAAGCAGCTCGAGGACGTTCAGACGTTGATCAACACAAGTATCGATAAGTATTTGGCGTTCGAAGATTTGTATACAGAGATTGATGAGTTCTTGGCACAAGGTGGTGAGTCAGAAGAGGTGTCTGCCTTAGGCGAGTTGGTGAACGATTGTGGCATTGGTGAATCAATGGATGATTTGAGAAATTCATATACACTCGACAATGACGAGTTGGATGCCTATACCGCCAAGTTGAAAGAGGCTTTGGCTGCAGCCCGTAACTCAGTCATTGAGCCAGGCTCAGACGTAACCTATAAGATTACCAATCCTTCCTTCACCGACAAGGCGAACGGATGGACATCGACAAATAGTCCTGTAACCAACACTTCTTACGAGAACACAGAGAAGTACGAGGGTACTTTCGACATGCACCAAGAGCTTACTGGACTTCCTTCTGGAGTTTATGAGGTTTCTGTTCAGGCTATGCATCGTCATGGTAGTAACGCAGACGCATCTGCAAGATATGAGAATGGTACAGAGGATATTACAGCATACCTCTATGCTAACGACTTGACCACCAAGTTCGCTTCTCCTTATTCTGCATCCATGTCTTCAGCATCTGGCGGTAGCCCTGCTGACTATGAGTATAATGGTGCTTATATTCCAAACTCAATGCAAGGTTTCAAGGCAGCTTGCGATGCAAATGCTGATAATTACAAGGTAAGCTTGAATGTTCTTGTTACAGATGGTACCCTTCGCATTGGTGTTAAGGAAGAGAATCGTCCTTCTCCTTCAGGTGCAGATTGGGCTATTTGGGACAACTTCAAGTTGAAGTATGTAGGCAATAATCAGGAAGCCATCGACAAGGTTTCAGGTCCTGTAATCAAACAGGCTGAGGCTCTTTACGATTCTAAGATGAGTGCAGAGGTTCTCGCCGCATTGAAGGATGCAGTTTCTGCCGTACAGACAGAAGGCAAGGCTTCTACCATTTCTGCTTTGAGTGCAGCCATCAAGGATGCAGAGGCTTCTGTAGCAGTTTACAAGACTCTTGTATCAGCCATCGAAAATGCAGAAAACCGTTACGAGTCAAATGAGATTGTAGCCACAACTTCCGACGCAGCTAAGACTATCTACAACACTGCTTTGGCCACAGCCCAGGGCGTTTATGAAAACGGTACTGCTGCTGACGAGGAAGTTCCAGCTGCTATCAAGGCTCTGAATGTAGGTTTCACTCAGTATGTCATCTACGACAACGCTTCAAAAGCAAACGCTGGCAATCCTGTTGATGTATCCAACGTTATCGTCAACAATGATTTTGCGACAATGGATGCTACGGGTTGGACTGCTAAGGATGGTACCCCAGGCTTCCAGGCTGGCAACGGCGTAGAGGCAGCAGAGTTCTACAACACAACATTCAACTTCTATCAGGAAATTGAAGGTCTCCCAGCAGGTAGATATTACTTGTCGTCACGTTCCTTCTATCGTATGGGCAATAACCCATCTGCAACCCTTGATGAGGATGACTCAACCTTGAAGTATGAGACAAACGAGAATGCATACGTCTACTTCTCTGACCAGGCAGAGGCTGAAGCTCAAGATGATGCTGCAAAGGAAACTGAACTTCCTGAGGCAAAGCAGACCATCAAGCCAATCTCTTCATACTTGATTAGCGAGTCTGACTTTGAAACTATTGGCTTGTCTGGTACATCTGGTTTGGCTCAATATTCTAGTGATGACGAAACGAAGTATGTAGTAAACGACATGATTCGTGCCCAGATGCTCTTCGATTCTTCTTATGGTGAGGCATACGATTCAGAGCCATTGTCATTCTACTATGATGGCCAGAGTGCTTTCCGCATTGGTTTCATCAAGGTAAACAAGGAGTCAAATGACTGGACGATTATCAAGAACGTTACTTTGAAGTATGCTGGTAAGGATGCAACGGGTATTTCTGCCGCAGAAACAGCTGGTGACGCAGTTTCTACCAAGATTTACACCACAGACGGTGTACAGGTAAGCAAGCTCCAGAAGGGTATCAACATCGTTGAGACCACGATGAAGGATGGTTCTAAGAAAGTCAAGAAGGTGGTTGTCAAGTAATGTAGGCAACCCCCTAGACTAGCATAACTTTAAGGGCAGACGGAACGCAGAGAGTGAAAACCTTCTGTTTCTGTCTGCCCTTTTTTCATTCAATTTTATACTCAACTTATTTATTCGCTATTCATGATAATTAAATATAGAAAGCCATTGCTTTTCAGCGCCGCCCTTTGTCTGGCGATGGGAGCCTCTGCCCAGGTCACGATGAATATCGATGCCCAGAGACGGTCGGCTTTGACAAGTGACTATCAATATGGGCTTTTCTTTGAGGAAATCAATCACGCTGGTGATGGTGGATTGTATGCGGAGCTTATTCGCAATCGCTCTTTCGAGGATAATGCTTCCGCTCCCGATTGTTGGGAGGCTGTGAAGCAATCAGGGCAAAGCGTATCGCTTACCCTCAAAACCAATCAGTTGCTTAACGCAGCTCAACAAGCGTGCCTCCAGGTTACCGTGTCTGGTGCCAATGAGACCAAGAAGGCAGGTGTTGCCAATACGGGCTTCTGGGGGATGCATTTTGTAACAGACTCTACTTATTCACTCAATATATGGGTTAAGGCTTCTGACGCCTTCAATGGAAAAATCTATGGACAACTGCAGAAAAGCAATGGTGAGGCTGCTTCTGCAGAAGTGAAACTGGAGGGTACTCTCAAGACGAATACCTGGGTGAAGATGAACGCCCGCATCAAGGCTACCGCCGACTGTACGGATGGACGACTGGCTATCTTGACATCCCGGACTGGCAGCTTACTGCTGGATGTCGCCTCGCTCATGCCTTATACGTGGAAAGGTCGCAAGAACGGTTTGCGTCCCGACTTGGCGCAACTCCTTGCTGACACCAAGCCTACCTTCCTGCGTTTTCCCGGAGGTTGTTATGTAGAAGGCCAGGATAGTTATGACAATGCCTTCAGATGGAAATCCACTATCGGTCCTATCGAGGAGCGTCCCGGTCATTGGAACCACAACTGGGGCTATCGCTCTTCCGACGGTCTGGGATATGACGAGTACCTGCAGCTGTGCGAGGATTTGAACGCAGCACCGATGTTCGTGGTCAATGTAGGACTGGGACACGGTTTTACGATACCTTTCGAACAGGTGGACACCTTGGTGCAGAACACCCTTGATGCCATCGAATATGCCAATGGCGACGAAACCACGGAGTGGGGGCGCCGCCGTATTGCCAATGGGCATCCGCAGCCTTACGGACTCAAGTTTATAGAGGTGGGCAATGAAAATGGACAGCCCGAGGCTCGTGAGGAATACAGCCGCCGGTATGCTAAGTTTTACGAGGCCATCCATGCCCAGTATCCCGACATCGTCATCATTGGAAATGTGGAGGCCTGGGGAACGGACAATCCTGCCTGGGTTCTCGACTCGCCTGTAGATTTGGTGGATGAGCACTATTATCGCTCTTACCAATGGATGAGGAACAATTATAACAAGTATGACCGTTATAATCGTTCGATAGGCGTGTATAATGGCGAATATGCCGCCAATTCAGGAAACTACGGAACGTATGGCAACCTGAACAGCGCGCTCGGCGAGGCCATCTATATGCTGGGAATGGAGAAAAATTCCGATGTCTGCAAGTTGGCTAGCTTCGCTCCAATCTTCACCCATGAGAAAGACCCGAAGTGGGCATACGACATGATTCATTTCAATGCCGCCAAGAATTTCTGTACCCCATCTTACTATGTGCAGAAACTCTTGGGCAATCATCTTGGCAAGCAAAACTTGCTTTGGACGGAAAGTAACAATGTCGTGTCGGCCGCTGACTGCCAGGTTGGTGTGGGAGCATGGGCAACGCAAGTTTCTTATGACGATGTGGAACTCTCGGATGCCAATGGGCAAATAGTGCTCAAGGATGACTTCTCAAGCAGCTCGACGGGAACCTGGAAGGCAGGAACGGGAACTTGGACCGTACGGAACGGAGAACTGACGCAAAACTCCCGTTACGATAATTGCACATACGTGAATACCCAAGAGGTTTCGGGAAACAAATACACCTATAAACTGCGTGCCAAGAAGACCAGTGGCAACGAAGGTTTCCTTGTTATATTCAATTACAAGGATGCCGACAACTATTGCTGGTGGAACTTGGGCGGCTGGAACAATACTGCGCATGGCGTGGAGCAGTGTGTGAACGGCTCCAAGTCTACCGTTGCAACCACCTCTGGCAATATCGAGACCGGGAAATGGTATGACATCGAGATTGATGTCGATGGCAATGCGGTGACATGCAAGTTGGACGGCAATGTGGTTCATCAGTTTACCTTGTCGGCCGACCAACAGATATACCAGTCGGCACAACTTGACGAGGAGAACGGCATCCTTTACCTAAAGGTGGTAAATCCCAATGCACAGTCTACCACCTTGAACCTCAATCTTACCCATATGAAGGCTGAGAGTGGAACGGTAGTCCGTCTGACCTCTGCGGAGGGAACGGATGAGAATACGATGGACGAGCCAACCAAGGTAGTTCCTACCGACGAGGAGCTGCTCGGCGATGTGCAGTCGTTGGAAATCCCCGCCTATTCGCTCAATGTCTTCAAGCTGAAGGTAAGCGACGTGAGCGCAGAAGAAAAGGACGATGTGCTGGCGGAAGATGCCGACAAATATGGTTATCTCTATGCCCACATGCACAACTCTCAGGAAATCACGTGCTTTGCATTGAGCCGCTATGGCAACAGCTATAGAGACCTCTTCAACAGCGGTGAAGTCTTCGACACCAAGAAATATACCCAGACGGGAGGAATGCGCGACGCCTACGTCATGCAGATGGAGAATGGCAAGTATATGTTGGCAGGAACAGACATGACCTCCAAGCTGGGATGGACAAGCAACCATATCATGGTGCTGATGTTGAGCAACGACCTCGTGCATTGGGACAAGAGCATCAGTATCGACCTGGAAAGCGAGGAAAACATGAAGGCACTCGGCCTGACTGATGTGAAAGACATGACGGCAGCCTGGGCACCCCAGGTCATCTATGACCCCGTTACCCGGAAGTATGTGGTCTATTACTCCGTAGGATTTCCTGACCGCCACCGCATCTACTATTCCTTGGTCAACGAAGACTTGACGGAGGTGTCCTTGCCCAAACTCTACTTCGACCCGGGCTATGACATCATAGATGCCGACATCGCCTACAACAAACTGGACGACGAGTATGTGATGATCTACAAGACGGAGAGTGGGGCGCATCACCTGAAGCAGGCTAGGGCCAAGTACCTTGTGCCTACAGACAAAACAACGGGAACGTGCCAGTGGGAGTTGAATGCAGACTTCGATGTCTATGAGAGTGGCAAGTCTATCGAGGCACCCAGTCTTTTCCGCCCTATCAACAGTCGTACATGGAAGTTGGCTTACATGAACTATAGTGGTGGTGGCTATCGTATGATCGATTTGGACGAGCATTGCCAAAACCCGACAGGCCTGACCAATATCCAGGGAGATGTCCAACCCCAGCATGGGTCGTTCTTGAAGTTGACGGAGAAGGCATACAGGCATCTCGAGACTTGGGAGCAGGTGACCAATGCCTTGGCAGAGGCTAAGAGACTGGAGGCGATTCAGCCGTTGGAAGCTTTGGAAGAAGCGATAGCACTTGGCGAGCAGGCTTTGGCAGAGTCTGGCACCTTCGAAGAGGAGTATGAGGCGATGCAGAACGCCAACGACGCCCTGCAGAAGGCTCTGGACGGTTACAGTGACTACCTACGTCAGTTGGCAAGTGAGGGCAAGTTGTCTGACTTGACGTTCCTCTTGCAGAACCCGGACTTCTCCAATGGCGGAAATGGTTGGAGCGGAACGAGCTTTACAGCCGCATCCAAGGGCGTGGCTGAGCATTACAACAAGACCTTCGATTTCTATCAGGAATTGTCTAACCTGCCCAATGGCCGTTATCGGGTTGAGGTGCAGAGTTTCTACCGTGCAGGTGGAAAGACAACAGCAGCCACGGCTCATGCGAACGGTACAGAGACCATCAACGCAATCTTCTATGCCAACAACGGGGAAACGCCGGTTTGTTCCCTCTTCGACACGGATGCCTATACGGTGTCACCTTATACCTATCCAGACAATGTAACGGAGGCAAACGAGGCGTTCAACACCAAGGACCTCTACCACAATACCCTGGAGTGTGTGGTGACTGACGGAACGTTGAAACTGGGCATCAAGAGCAACAACAGAATAGATGCGGATTGGTGCTGCTTTGACAACTTCAAGCTGACTTATCTCGATGCCGCCACAGGCATTCAAGGGATAGAGGCAGACAAGTCGCATGGACAGAATGCGCCCATCTATCGTGTCGATGGAGTTAGGCTTACGAAAAAGCCAGCCCAGGGCATATACATCCAAGGCGGGAAAAAACAACTCGGTAAGTAAATAAGTATATTCAAGCAATTAAACGATATAATCAATGAAGAGAACATTTCAAAAAGCAATGATGGCATTGGCCGTAGCCTGTGTGGGCTGCGCCATGCCTTTGTATGCCGCCGATGCGACCGTAACAACCAACAAGGTATGGCTGAGCGGCGCTACCCACATCTTCGGCAGAATGTCGGTAAGTGGCTTTACGAGCAGCAGCATCAAGGAACAGGGATTCTGCTATTCTTCCACGAATCAGGTTCCTACCATAGATGATGCGACCTGCAAGACCTATCTGACCAACAACGGCAATATCTACAATATGTCGGCTTTGACTCCATCCACAGTTTATTACATACGTGCCTACGTCAAGAAGACCAACGGAACCGTAGTCTATGGTGAGCCAGTCAAGGCCGTCACTCGCCCCAAGGGCGGTGTCAGCTATGGCATTCGTGATGGTTTCCCGGATGCTGCCTTGGCACGTATCCAGAGCGCATCCAAGCAAGCGATAGACTTGTGGAACGAATATACGGGCATCCAAGGACTCTATGTAAGTATCGGTTATGGTGCCGACACCCCGACGGCAGACTGTAGCTATGGCGGTTGGATGCGAGTGGGGCCCAATACGGGCAACCAGAAGACGGGTACCTTGCTCCATGAGATGCTCCATGCCATCGGCGTGGGTACCATCGGTACATGGTATGGACCCAATTCGTTCCTGCGTGAGACGGGATCAAGAGGTTATTGGTTGGGGGTGCGTGCCACTCGTGCCGTGCGTTTTTGGGACAACAGTTCCACAGAGAAATTGAATGGCGATGGTACGCACATGTGGCCATACGGCATCAACGGTGCACATGAAGATTTGGGCACAGACGTCCTCTACATAGGTAACTCGGTGCTGGCAGAGGCATTGGGAGAGGATGGCTTGGCACCGACGTCCAGCCAGTTCGCCACCCCAGCCTATGTATTTGAGCAAGACGACAACCAGAAGTATTACCTGAAGAACGAAGAGTATAGTACTGCCTCTAAGTTCCTGCGTGTTGACAAGAGCGGCAACTTGCAGTGGATTGCCATGAGTGCGGACGATGCGGCTGCCAACGACAGTGCGGCTTGGAACGTTACCTTCGACCCTGTTACCTGCTACTATTCCTTGAAGAATGTGGCGACGGGCAAGTATATGAGCTATAAGTCATCTGGCTCCTTGAATGGCATCGCAACCAAGGAGGTGAGTGAGGTGACAGAAAATGAACGTTTCCATTTCTTGCCTTCTCCCGTAGAAGTGGCTACACTTGATGGCGAGGCTGTGACGGGATTCTGGATTGGTCGTGTGCAGAGCAATGTCATGAACTGTTTGATGGCCCAGACTTCCAACTATATCAAAAGTGCAACCTTGAATTTCGCTAAAGATGCCGGAGCACAGCGGTGGCTGGTGCTGACAGCAGAAGAGAGCAAGAATATAGAGTCTGCCTATAGGGATAATGCCGCCAAGAAATTTGCTGCACTTTTGACACAGGCGCAAGCTTTGCTGGAGGTTCCTCACCAGGAGACGGTGGAAGGTAAAGACGCATCCTTCAAGGAAACGTTGGATGGCATGAACGCTTTGTTGGAGACGGGTTCTGTGGATGAACTAACCCAGGCAGAGACCGATTTGCTGAAGGCAGTCCGTTCTTTCCTGGAGGGTGTCCAGGCTAGCTACGGAACACAGCCGTTTGACATCTCCTTTATGCTTCAGAATGCAGGGCTGGATGCACTTGACGGTTGGACAGGTACCCCTACATTAAACTACTCTTGCGGTGAATATTACCAAAGCAATGTGGATTTCAGTCAGAAGTTGTCGAGTATGCCAAAGGGTGTGTATGAGTTGAAAGTCCAGGCATTCCAACGTCCGGGCGACATCGCCACCGTCAACACCGATTATGCAGCAGGTACAGACAATGTGGATACCTACATCTATGTGGGCAACGCAAACAACAAGCAGAATGTTTGCAACATCATGGTTGACGCACAGAGCAAGAAGCTAGGAGTGGGAACAGAGACAGCCGCAGGAACGAAATATGTTCCAAACGATATGCAGGCTTCCGCCAAGTACTTTGCGGAAGGTCTTTATGAGAATACCGTGAAGGCTACGACCAAGTATAAGTCGTCTTTGGCCGTGGGAATCAAGGGTACCAACACCTTGACAAAGTCGTGGGTAATCTTTGACAACTTCCGGTTGTTCTATTATGGCTTGAACGATCCAAGTACCTCTGGCATTCGTGAGGTGCAGACGGAAGAACAAGTCAAGTCGGACGGAGTTTATACCCTCGGCGGTATGAAGCTCAATATCGGTGCTGAAAATCTCCACCAGTTGCCTAAGGGCATCTACATCGTCAATGGTAAGAAAGTGGTAATAAACTAACTGACACAACAATACAACTATGAAAAAAAGAAAAGTATTATTAACGTTTTTATTGGCGACATCCCTCGGGATTTTCGCCGATAACACAAGCCAGAGCGTGGCGGTGGTGACAAGCCCGGTAACCTTGGCCGACGACGTGGATTACCACATCACATCGGCTGAGCCTTTTGCCACGACGGGCAGCATCGACATCACCAATACCGACCATGCGGTAGTTATCTTCGACAATCTGCAGCCAAGCAAGGTGGGAAGTTATCTCAACCACATCACCATCAATGGAGCGGCAGCGGTTGATGGCAAGAATTGCCAGCTTCGCATTTACAATGGGGGTGCCATGGTCTTGCCTTATTCCGGGGCACAGCCATTGACGGTCTTTACAGATGCCAACTTCGGTGGAACGTCATCCAGCAACTACAATGTCAATACGATTTACCAGTTGCCTACCGCATTCAACAATAAAATCAAGAGTTTCAAGTTGAAGCGTGGATTCATGGTCTGCTTTGCCACCCAGTCGAACGGACAGGGGTACAGCCGCGTTTTCATTGCCGACAAGGCCGACAAGGATATCAACTTGGCGGATGTCTCCAAGCCGTTGAATGGCAGGATTTCCTATCTCCGTATCAGCAAATGGAACGATGTGCAAAAGAAAGGATGGGCAGGTTTTTGGAGCAATGCCGTACAGGAAAAGTTTAACACGGGTTGGGCTTACAACTGGGATGCCAACGTACATAGTGACTGGGTAGACCGTGAGTACGTTACCCAGCACCACCACGAGGGTTGGCCAGGCATTGCCGATGTGGGCAATAACACCGGCAGTGCCAATATCCTGGGCAACAACGAGCCAGACAACAAGGCGGACGACAAGGAGCAGGACATTGATGTCAAGAATGTGTTGGCCAACTGGCCTCAGATGATGGCGACAGGTCGCCGTCTTGGATCTCCTGCCGTCTCGAGCAACTATAGTTGGCTCTACGAGTTCATCGACTCCATCGATGCCCGTGGTTGGCGTTGCGACTTCATCGCCGTGCATGCTTATTGGTATAAAGACCAGCCAGGATGGAAAAGCCAGTTGGAAAGCATCAGCAAGCGTTGTGGCGGCCGCCCTATCTGGATTACCGAGATGAACTATGGTGCCAACTGGACAGGATGGCCCGGGAACAATACGTCGGCAAGCGATGCCAACTATGCCATAGAGATGCAGCACATGGCCCCCGTCCTCGACTACTTGAACGATGCCCCTTACATCGAGCGTTACGCTTTCTACAACAATGTGCAGGAGTGCCGTTATGCCATTGCGGGAGACAATCTGACCCCTATCGGTGAGTATTACGCCAACCTGACCCCTAAGATGGCGTATAATCCCGACTATGAGTATGTGCCCAAGAATCCGAAAATCTATGTTCCGAGCAACTTGACCTGTGCGTTTATGCCCGCTACCTCTACCAGTGTCTTGACATGGAAGAACCATTGTGGCGAATTTCTCGACGAGATGTATGTGGAGCGCAAGAAGGGCGACGATGGAGACTGGGAACTCCAGCAAAACATTGAAGTCTTGGAAGACACCGCCAAGAACTATTCCTTTAGCCAAAAGATAGAGGAGGCGGGTGTTTACTACTATAGAGTCGTAGGCCAGACTTACTTGGGTGGAAAGGTATATTCCCCAGAGGTAATCAATACGGTCAATGGTTCGGAGGGAACAGCCGATATCCAGTGGGGCACCATGACTGCCAGCAACGATGAGACTATTTATAATTTCTACCAGCACAGCTTTGGCGAAAAGCCTGCCGTTGTCATGGGGGGTACGACAAGTACTACTGCGGCAACTCGTGCGGTCGAAACGGTCAGCTATGTATCTACCACCTATTTCAAGTCTAATTTCTTCCCTTGGAATGCCTTGGATACAGATGGAAATGATTTTGCAAACGGCAGCGAGTTGGCTTCTTTCCTGGTCGCAAAGCCCGGTAATGGCATGATAGGAACTCTCCATTATGAGGCGGGAATCATGAAAAAAAACTCTGATGCAGGAGTCGTGTCAAACCTGACCGTGGGTCCTGATACGGTGGAGTATAAGTTCAACCAG